>DASSPO010000038.1:0-3889 GCA_035699585.1 Bauldia sp. | reverse complement strand
GACTTCAATCCCGGCAAACTCGTCGTCTCTTCAGAAGGCACACTCGCCACTGTCCTCTCCGCGACGATGAAACTGGTGCCGGTCCCGAAGATGACCGCGTTGGTCGTGCTCCAGTTCGGCGAACTTGTAGCGTCGATGGAGGCGACTTCGGTCATTCTCCAAACCGAGCCGTCGGCGATCGAACTCATGGACCGGATGTTGATCGGCCTGACCCGGGCCCAGCCCGGTTACGCCAGCCAAATCGCCTTCATCGAGGAGGATCCGGCCGCGGTCTTCTGCGTCGAGTACTACGGTGAGTCTGAAGCGGAATTGCGCGCTAAGTGCGATCACTTGCTGGTGCGCCTCGCGCTCAACAAGGTGCCGATGAGTGCGGATCCAATCGTCGTCCTGGACCCCGCAAGGCAGTCAGAGATTTGGCGGGTTCGCAAGGACGGGTTAGGCCTGCTGTATTCGATCCGCGGCGACTTCAAGCCAATTCCCGTGATCGAGGACGTCTCGGTCCCGGTCGAGCACCTGGCGGAGTTTGTAGGCGCCGTCGAAACAATGGTCAGCAGCTACCAAACCACAGCTGCCTACTACGCCCATGCCTCGGCCGGTTGCCTGCATATTCGCCCGCTCGTCAATCTCAAAGAGCAGCGCGGCATCGAGATGATGCGGGAGATGGCCCATCACGCCGCTGATCTTGCCCATCGCTTCGGCGGAGTGATGAGCGGAGAGCATGGAGACGGTCTGCAGCGCTCGGAGCTGAATGAGAAAATCTTCGGACCCGAACTCTACGAGGCGATGCGCGAATTCAAGCGGATCTTCGATCCTGCCGGACTGATGAACCCCGGCAAGAAGGTCGACGCCCCGTCCATGCTCGAGAACCTGCGCTTCGGGCCTGCCTATCAACCCGCCCCGATCAAGACCTATTTCGATTACACCCGCGAAGGTGGTTTTCTGCAGGCGATCGAGCAATGCAACGGCGCCGCGGTCTGCCGGAAACTCAAGGCCGGAACCATGTGCCCCTCATTCATGGCCACGCGGGACGAGCACGACACAACTCGAGCCCGGGCCAATGCGCTCCGCAACGCGCTGGCCGGGCGCGGTTCGTTCGATAGGACCGACTTCACGTCGAAAGACACCTATGACGTGATGGATCTCTGCCTGTCTTGCAAGGCCTGCAAGACTGAGTGTCCCTCGAGCGTCGACATGGCCAAGCTGAAGATGGAGTTCCTTGCCCATTACCACGACGCGCACGGCACTCCCATCCGCGCCCGGGTCTTCGGCCATATCCATACGCTGTCCAAAATCACGCGCCCGATCGCCCCCATTGCCAATTTCGTGCTCAAGACTCCGTTGGGCCGGCCGATGCTGCAGGCGATGGGAGTTCACCCGGAGCGAAAACTGTCGCCCTTCCAGTTCAAGACCTTCTCCGCGTGGTGGAAGCGGCACGCCGCGAATCAAACCGGCCGACGGCCGACCCGGGGCAAGGTCGTCTACTTTCACGACACGTTCACCGAGTACAACTACCCGAGGATCGGCATCGCCGCCGTGCAGCTGCTCGAGGCGGCCGGTTATGCGGTCCAGATCGAACAGCGGCGGGCCTGTTGCGGCCGGCCGATGCTTTCCAAGGGGCTCTTGAGCGACGCCCGCAAGGCAGCCGCCCGCAACATCGAACTTCTCGCCCCGTACGCCAATGCCGGCGTGCCGATCATTGGCACCGAACCGAGTTGCATCCTCACCCTGCGCGACGAATATATCGATCTGCTGCCCGGTAACCCGGACGTGGAAGCTGTCGCCAGTCACTCATACATGATCGACGAGTTCCTGGCGAAACTGGAAACGACGGGTCGGCTCGGTATCGGCTGGAAGAACGATCCGCAGCCTGTCATGTTCCACGGACATTGCCATCAAAAGGCCCTGATCGGCATGGCGCCGTCGATGGCGATCCTGTCGGCGGCCGGCTGCATCGCTATCGAATCGGGCGCGGGTTGTTGCGGGATGGCCGGCTCGTTCGGATACGAAGCCGAGCACTACGAGGTTTCGCGCAAGATCGGCGAGGAGCGTTTGTTCCCGGCTGTCGCCCAACAGGACGAGGCGACGATCGTCGCCGTGTCCGGCGTTTCCTGCCGGCAGCAGATTGAGCATTTCACTGACCGCAAGACGATGCACATCGTGGAAGTGCTCGCCGGCCGGGTAGCGCACCCGTGGGAGCCGCGCACCCAGGCCGCGGCCGATTAGACTGCTCGCTCCGGAGCGCCGCAATTACCGGCCAATGACCGGGCTCGGAAATTCATCGCTTAACACCTGTTCGTCGCCGATCGCTTCGCGCAGTGGCAGGAGTTCAATGTCATCGGAGCACATCTCGAAGATCTCGCCGAGTTTACGCAACTGCGGAACCAACGGCGTGCGACGGCCGCTCTCCCAAAAGTAGACAGTTTGCGGCTGCACGTTTGCCCTGAGGGCAAGTTCGAATTGGGTCCACCCTCGCGCCTTGCGAAGTGCCCGGATCGTGCTCATATCCCGCCCCTCTCTGTGCGCACCTATAACAGGTAGAGTATTTGTCCGAACATATAATACCTGTTATAGTCCCCCGGGATTCCCCCACCGGGACATGAAGACTCGCACGAGCGCCATGTCTCGCTTCACCATCGAGGAGTATCACTATGGCTACCGGTCGCATTGCCAGTATTCGCGCCGACAAGGGTTTCGGCTTCATCAAGGATTCCCCGGGCGGATCGGGCAACAACGATCTTTTCTTCCATCGCTCGGCCGTCGTTGGCACCACGTTTGATGATTTGCGCGAGGGCCAGGAAGTCAGTTACAAGACTGAGGCTGACCCGCGCGACCCCTCGCGTTTCCGCGCCACCGACGTACGCGTCGTTGCAGCCGATAGCGAGTAACCCTAAGGTCATCGACACGACGGCCGGCGCAATCCGATCAGGGGCACAAGGCTCCCCGGACTCGCCGGCCGTTTCGGCTCACCCGAGTGGTTCGGCCAGCGGCTGACCCGTAATGGGCAAACGCGAAAGACGGGCGCAAGCGCAGGCATGACTTCAGATTCCCCAAATCCATTCCGCGGAAGAACGTTGCGCGTTGCCCGGCCGGTCGCCGATCACGAGGATTTTCAGATGGTGTCTGCAGAAGACTTGAGCCTTGCCCAATCCCTCTGGGATCAGGCCGAGCAGCAGCGCCTCAACGACGTGCAGGCCGAAGCTGACCGCACGGAGCAAGTCGCCCGGTACGAAACGCGCGAGGAGCCTGCGGCCAAGGCCCTGGAAAACCGGGCGAGGGTTGCCTTCCTGGCCACCAAGGGGGCCACAATGAAGATGTGGCTCGACGCGCGTGACAACATCCTCGCCGATCTCTATAACGGCGGTAGCTCGATCGACCACTAGCGCCGTGTCTTCGAACTGACGCGAATCCCGAACGCCAGGCTGACCTCGAGCAGGTCGGCATCGCCCGCCAGCACCGGTTCCCGGTTGATGATGCGCGGACGCACCCGGTTGAATAGCGCGCAGCAGGTCCAAGCCGTTCCGAGCCGGCTCGGATAGAGCAGTCCCTCGTAGCCGGAGTCATGCGCCCATCGCGATACGCGCTGGGTCACGCGACGATCGCTTCCGGTGACGTGGCTCGCGTCGAAGTCGTCGATATTCAGTTCGACCGCCTCGCCGGCTACCCCGTTCGCGGCCCGTTCAAGGTCCGCCAATTGGCGAAGATCACAGAGCAGGGCGTTCCGGTTCAGGCGCAGGGTGAGCAACACCCGGGATTGAGCCCAACTGGTCAACCGCACTTCGGTCCGGGGAACAGTGCTGACTGTCAGCCCGGCCATTGCCGCCCTGGTCGCCAGGTCGGGCCGGAACGGCTGCAGGCTCTCCGCGAAACTGCCCGCCCGTTCCAGCGAGGC
>DASSPO010000037.1:0-5314 GCA_035699585.1 Bauldia sp. | reverse complement strand
CGGTCATGCAGGCGATGCTCGATGCGCTTGCGCCAAAGCTCCGGACGGGACGCAAGGTGTATTCGCGTTCGCTCGCCGCGGGGCTGAAGGAGGGCGATATCGCGTCGCCACTCGCGGCGATCCAGGCCGACTATCCCGATGTGGCGATCGGCAGCTATCCGACGTTCGACCCGACGGCGGGGTTCACCACCACGCTGGTGCTTCGCTCGCGCGACGAGGCGCGGCTTGCGGCAGCAGAGGCGGCGGTCAGCGCCATGCTCGCCGACCTCAAGACGAAGCTCGCAGCCACCTGACGGGGGAAGATGGCGAAGCTCCATTTCGACGACGCCGAGTTCGACGGTCAGCTCCAGCGGACGGCAGCTGCCGCCTATTCCCAGTCGGCGGACCTTGGCGAGATGCTGGTGGCGGCGACGAAAGTCACGCCGGCCGACAATGACAGCTGGTTCACCGCGTGGTCGGCCCTGGCCGAGCGGGCGGAAGCCGCAGCCGGGGAGAGCGCCGCGGGAGGGCACGCGGCGAGCGCCGCCGGGGCGTGGCTCCGCGCGACAGAGTACTGGCGTCAGGCGATCTTCTTCATCCGCCACGATCTCGACGATGCCCGGCTGCAGGACGGCTGGAGGCGGCATGTCGCGGGGTTCCGGGCGGCGCTGCCGCTCCTGCCATATGCCACGAGCATCGCCGAACTGCCGATGGGTGGCGGGACGATGACCGGGTACCTGATGCGGCCGGCGGGAGCGACGAAACCGCGGGCGACGATCCTGCTGCCGGCCGGGTTCGATTCGACGGCAGAGGCAGGGTACGCCGGCAGCGCCTGGATGGCGCTTGAGCGCGGCATGAACGCCTTCATCTTCGAGGGGCCGGGGCAGGGCGGCATGCTCTACCGCGACCGGGTGCCGATGCGGCCCGACTTCGAGGCGGTGCTGCCGTCCGTGGTCGATTGGCTGTTGAACCAGGCCGGCGTCGATCCCGGGAAGCTGGTGCTGGTCGGGCGGAGCTTCGGCGGCTATCTGGCGCCACGCGCCGCCGCGCATGAGCCACGGGTTGCCGCACTGGTCTGCGACCCGGGCCAGTACGATTTCGTCTCCCGGATGGTGCCGGGAATGATCGACGCGGCGACATGGCAGAAGGTGCTGGCCAAGGACCCGGAGACCGACGCCAAGCTCGAACAGATGCTCAAGGTGCCGGGTAAGCTCGAGTATCTCGGCTCGCGGATGGCGACGCAGGGGGCGAAGACCGTCGGCGATTTTCTTCGGCTCCAGCCGCTCTACAGCCTCGACGGTCATGCCGGGCTGATCCGCTGCCCGACCCTGGTGGTCGATTGCGAAGGAGATTTCGCCGCGCAGACCGACAAGCTTTACGCGGCGCTCGCCTGCGAGAAGACGCTGCTCAAGCTTTCCGCCGACAGCGGGGCCGGCGGCCACTGCGGCGGGATGGGCCAGCTCGTGTGGGCGCGGGCGGTGTATGACTGGATCGACACGACATTGGCCCGGCGGACCTGATCTTCGGGTCGGCCTGACGGGCACAGGGCAAAGTCACGGCGGATCGTTCGCCAAAGAGGGAAAGCGAGGGGGTAGTGAATGAGCGACGCACGGAGCGAGAAGGCGTTTCCGGTCTCCTGGGACCAGTTCCACCGCGACGCCCGGGCGCTCTCCTGGCGACTCGCCGACAAGGGCAAGTGGCAGGCGATCGTCTGCGTAACCCGCGGCGGCCTGGTGCCGGCGGCGATCATCGCCCGCGAACTCGGCATACGCCTGATCGAGACGGTGTGCGTCGCCTCCTATCACGACTACAAGGAGCAGGGCGGGCTCGATGTGCTGAAGCCGGTCGGCCGCGACATCGTCGACCTGGCGGAAGGAAAGGGCGCCGGAGTTCTGGTGATCGACGATCTGGTCGATACCGGCAGGACCGCGCGGCTCGTCCGCGACATGGTGCCGAGGTGCCACTACGCGACGATGTATGCCAAGCCGGCCGGTCGTCCGCTGGTCGACACCTTCATCACCGAGGTGAGTCAGGACACCTGGATCTATTTCCCCTGGGACATGGGCTACTCGTTCCAGCCGCCGATCGCGCAGGGGACCGCGGGGTAGCACCCCGGTCCACTGCCGCCACGACGGCGGCGGCCACGCCGAAGGCGATAGGGTCGGGGAGCTACCCCGGCGCTTGCCGCAGATCAGACGCTGCCCGGGATCTCAACGGTGGCAAGGAACCGAATCCCGCTCTCAGTCGTTATTTTCGACTTGGCAAGGCTGGGGAACCGACGTGTCGGACATCGCCAATCTCCTCGACAGCGCGCTCGGCCTCGACGTGATCGTGATCCGCATGATCGCGGCGGCGATCCTCGGCGGCGTCATCGGATTCGAGCGCGAATATCTCGCCCGGCCGGCCGGGATGCGGACCCACATTCTAGTGGCGCTGGCCGCAGCAACATTTGCCTTGGTGACGCTGGAGCTGATGGAGCATGCCCATGCCGAGGGGGTGACGAGCACCGACCCGATCCGCGTCATCGAGGCGGTGACCGCAGGCGTCGCGTTCCTTGCCGCGGGCACCATCGTCTTCTCGCGCGGCGAGGTGCAGGGTCTCACCACCGGCGCAAGCCTCTGGCTTGCGGGCGCGATCGGGGTCGCCTCCGGCATCGGTTACTACTTCATAGCTGTTCTCGCCACGATCCTCGCCTTCTTCGTGCTCACGGTACTTCGCTGGGTCGAAAAGGCGATGCCACAGAAGGGGGCACCGCCGGTGGCCGACGACGGTGCGAAGCGCGGGAAGGACTGAGGCGTCCGCGGATCGCTCTGCCGCTGCCATTACTCCGCCACAAGCCGCGACTAGATGCGCGCGCCTGCCGCAGATGTCGGCCACAAGACCAAAGGATGCGTGTCGTGACGAGACGATCAAGGAGAGTGCCGAACGGTCGCGGCCTCGTGCCGTTCGCCGTTGCGCGCACGCGCGAAGGAGGCTCGGCCGGCTGATCCGCCGATATGACGGCTCAGACCCGAACCCCTCGCGAGCGCCGCTCCGGAGGGGTTTTTTGTTGCCTCCCGAAGCGCGGCCCGAACAGGCGCCCCTTGGCATGTGAGCCAGGGCGAGGATACCCGGATCCCGGGCCCGCCTTCGAAGCGGCCCGAAGCGCGGGGCCCGCCGGAGGGAACGGGGCGCCGAGACGGCGCTCGCCACCGATGGTGGAGGCGGACTCAGGTCCGCCACGCATCCCGCCGTGGGACGCGTCGCCATTTCGAGTCGCGGGAGGGCGCGCGTCCCTCCCGACCCCTCAAGATCCTCGCCGCGCGATGCGCGCGGCCCTGAACTCCAGGTGGTGAAGACGCCGGTTACTTCGCCGAAGACGAAAACCGCTCCATGCAGCGGTTCAATGCCGGTGCCGATCCGTTCCCCTGGACCCAGTCCCGCCCGGCGGTCCCCGTCGGGCGGGCGGGGGCGCATACCGGATCCGATTTTCCGACGCCGCCCCAGTCGTTCCGAAAGCGACGCCGGCGGCCGGGTCGGGTCGGCCACGCATGCTCCTGGGCTTGCCTACGCACTTCCCCGCACGGTCGCCTTGACCTTGATCAATGATCGACTCGCCCGCAGGGCGCATGTTCGTATTCGAGGTGGCCAACGGGTAGCGCGATGTTTGATGTCGATTCGTCAGTTTCGATGCCGGCGAGACGGCGGCGCGGGTCACGGCCTCTTCCTGAGGACGCCATGAAACCAGAATCCCCGCGCCTCGATCGCGACGCGATACCCTATAGCCGCCTCTCTCTGCCAGGAGCGACGGCATTTCGCGGAATACTCGACGCGATACCGCATCCCGTCTTCGTCAAGGACAACCAGACGCGCTTCATCGTTATCAACGAGATGATGTGCGAACTGATGGGCAGGTCGTCCCAGGAAGTGGCCGGCAAGACGGACTATGACTTCTTCCCGCGCGAGCAGGCCGACATCTATCGAGGCAACGACCTCCGCGTCCTCAATACCGGCGTGGTGAACGAGAACGAGGAATTCTTCACCGACATCACCGGCAAGCGGCGCACCATCGTCACGCGGAAACGGCGGCTGGAGCTGCCCTCGGGTGAGTGCATCCTCGTCGGCTGCATCACCGACATCAGCGATTTCCGCGATGTCGAAGCAGTCGTCCGGCATCAGGCCGAGCACGATCCGCTCACCGGCCTTGCCAACCGGCGGGTCTTCTACGCGGCAATCAACGAGGCTCTGGGAGGGCAGGACGCTGACTCATCCATCCTTCTCCTCGATCTCGACCGGTTCAAGCCGATCAACGACATCCACGGCCATACCGCCGGCGATGCCGTGCTCTGCGAGATCGCCGAGCGGCTCAAGGGCCTCGTGCGATCCGGCGACGTTGTCGCCCGCCTCGGCGGCGATGAGTTCGGCATCATCGTCCGATCCAATCCGGGCAAGGGCGACAGGTTCGAGACTCTCGTCGCCGTGGCACGCCGAATAAACGAAGCCGTCGCCAAGCCCGTCGCCGTCGGCGGCAGATGGGTTCAGGTCGGCGCCAGCATCGGCATCGCCGATTGCGGTGTGGACGGTACCGACGCAGAGGAGATTCTTCACGCCGCCGACATCGCGATGTACCGGGCGAAGGAAGACGGTCGCGGAACCGTCCGGTTCTTCGAGCGCGCGATGGACGAGCACATTCGGCGGCAGGCGACTTTCGAAGCAGACCTGCGGGCGGCGATCGCCTCCGGCGAGGTGACGCCGCACTATCAGCCGCTGGTGGCACTCGCGGACAAGCGCATCGTCGGGTTTGAGATCCTGGCGCGCTGGAACCATCCTGTCCACGGCGCAGTGCCTCCGTCGGATTTCATTCCCGTTGCCGAACAGTCCGGCATGATCGGGGAGCTCACCTACGCGCTGTTGCGAACAGCCTGCTTGGACGCGCAGCAATGGCCGGAGGGCTATGGGCTTTCGCTGAACATTTCGCCGGTTCAGCTCCGCGATCAGAACATGCCCTCGATGATCGGGGGAATTCTTGCCGCGTTCGGCTTCCCGCCGGAGCTCCTCGAAGTGGAAGTGACCGAGAACGCGATCGTCGCGGATCTTGAAGCCGCCAGATCCGTGATCGCGGCACTCCGGAGCCTGGGCGTGCGCATAGCACTCGACGATTTTGGAACCGGCTATGCAGGCCTCTACCACCTGCGTCAGCTGACCTTCGACAAGATCAAGATCGACCGTTCCTTCATCCTCTCCTTGGCGACGGAACCCGAGAGTACGAGAATCGTCAACGCCATCCTCGCGCTCACCCGGAGCCTGGGCTTACCGACGACCGCGGAGGGACTTGAGACCATCGAACTGGTGTCGT
>DASSPO010000036.1:0-2045 GCA_035699585.1 Bauldia sp. | reverse complement strand
GAGCACCATGCCCGGTCCACCGCCGGCCGGGGTGTCGTCGACCGGGCGGTGGCGGCCGGTCGCGGACGCGCGGATGTCCCGGCACTCCAACGACCAGATGCCCTCGGCGAGCGCCCGGCCGGCAAGGCTCGCTCCGAGCGGACCCGGGAAGACCTCGGGGAAAAGAGTGAGGACGGTCGCCCGGAACGTCATGCCTCGATCGCCTTCAGCTCTTCGCGGAGCTTCATCCAGAGCCGCCCGAGGCGGTTCTCGCCCGCGCCGTCGCGGCCGATTCCCCAGTAGCGGTCGGGTGCGGTCTCGATCAGCTCTTCCTCCCCGGTCGTCATGAGCAGCTCGCGGATCGTCCGGTGGCGTGCGAGCTTGTCGCGAAGCGCCCGTTCCATGACGTCGTCGCGGAGCGTCGTCCAGTCGGCGCGCATCCTTCCACTATACTTCTGCGCCAGCTTCTTCGCGATCACCGGCTTCGGCGCGAGCCTGATCTTGTCGCGCATTTCCGGGTCGGCGAACTTCGACGCCTGATAGTAATGCTCGACGCTCGGCCAGACCTCGCCGTCGATTTCGATCGGGAAGCCGGCGAAGTTGGAGAACTCGCTGTACGTTTCGGACTTGGAATAGAAGCGGATGGCCATGGCAACACACGACACTGCCGCGGCTACCCCCTCCTCAGTCCTCGGCCGGCAGTTCCTCTGGCGGAACGATGATCACCCGGCCGGCGGCAAGATCGACGTCCGGCACAACGGCGCGGGTGAAGGGCACCAGAACGGTTTCGCCGCGCTTTGGGGCAATTTCGAGAAGATCGCCCGCGCCGTAGTTCTGAACCGCGATCACCGTGCCGAGCGGAGTCCCGTCGCGGGTGACGGCATCCAGGCCGATCAGGTCGGCGTGGTAGTATTCGTCCTCGCCGGCCGGCGGCAGGCGGTCGCGGGGAACTGACAATTCGAGGCCGTTCAAAGCCTCCGCGGCGTTCCGGTCGGCGATGCCCTTGAACTTCACCACCAGCATGTCGCCGGCAGGCCCGGCGGCGGGCCGGAGGGAGGCGACCTCGAAGCGGCGGCCGTCCGGCGCCTCGAGCGGGCCGTAGGCGGCGATGTCCTTGGGGTCGGCGGTGTACGCCTTGACCCGCACCTCGCCCTTGATGCCGTGCGCTGCCCCCACCCGGGCGATGAGGATGCGGTCGGGGAGGGGCGCGTCGGGCACGGTCAGCGGCTTGCCGCGCGACGCTTCTTTTCGGCCTTGGGTGCCGGCAGGTTCACCGCGTTTTCCAGAGCCTGGCGGATGTAACGCTGATAAGGGATGCCCTCCGTTTGGGCCCTGCTGCGAACAGCATCGAGCAGGCCTTCGGAGATGCGGAGGTTCACAGACTTTTCCTTCGGCCGGAATTCGTACCGGTACGGCGCGAAATTCTCGGCCGAGACGTAGTCGGAGAGGTCCTGCTCAAGAAACGGTTCCGCTTCCTCGTCGCTCTTGAAGACGGGCAACCGCTTGACCATAGCTCCTGACCTCTTTCTCGTGCATGTACCGCGCGCCGATCGGACGCGGTATCAGCCTGCCGCCGCGCTCGCGACTGGCGAAAACGACAAAGGCAAAACCGACCTTTGGGCGTCACTCCGATCGCGATATGCCGCGACTCTCCGGAGGCCTCGACCGGGACGATCACAGGTCGGAGTGCAGAAGCACATGCTCGATCTCGGCGATCGATCGTCACGCCGTGCTTCTGAGACTTGGCAGAGTTGCCTTCGTCCCAGTCGATGCCCTCAGCCACACGTCATGTATAGGCATTTGCCTATACATGGGCAAGGCACGCCGACTACGCCTCGGCCGGGGCCTCGGCGGCGGCCTTGGCCTTCTCCTCGGCGGCGGCGATGCGCTCGAGTGCCTTCTTGCCGGGCTTGGCCTTCTCCGGGTTGTTGCGCGGCTCTCGCTTGGCGAGGCCCGCGGCGTCGAGGAAGCGGAGCACCCGGTCGGTCGGCTGGGCCCCGACGCTCTGCCAATGCTTGATCCGCTCGACGTTGAGGATGACGCGCTTCTCGTCGGTCTTGGGGAGA
>DASSPO010000035.1:0-11195 GCA_035699585.1 Bauldia sp. | reverse complement strand
GTCAAGGGCAGGGTGGTGGTCGCCAACCAGCAGCCGGGCGATGCCACCTGCCAGGATCGCGCCAATTCCCAGATCGAGACGCTCAAGGAAGCCGGCGTCGAAGCCGAGTTCCTCGAGCTCACCATGGATCCCGGCCAGCAGGCGGAGGCGCTGTTCAACTACCTCAGGCTCCACCCCGACACCGTCGCGGCGACCAGCACCTGCGACGTGATCGACGGCTTCCTTGCCGCCAAGGAGCAGAGCGGCCGCGACGACCTGATCCTGACCGGCTACGACATCGTCGCCCAGAGCCTCGCCGCAATCCGTGACGGCCGCCAAGCCTTCACCATCGACCAACAGCAGTTCTGGCGCGGCTATATGCCGATCGTGCTTCTCACCCACAACATCAAGTACGGCCTCCAGCAGGCCAACTACTTCCTGACCGGCCCGACCATCGTCGACAAGGACAATGTCGAGAAGGTTGCGGCTCTGGTCGAGCAGGGATACCGCTAGGCTTGGCCGTGTGAGTACCCGGGAGGGCGCCCAGGCGTCCTCCCGGCCTCAGGCCAAAATTGAGGACCCGAAATCGGAATGACCCAGGGTCTCGAACAAGCTTCAACCACGACTCGTCCGGGACGTGCCGTCGTTTTCGGCGAGGCGTTGCGGCGGTTCATGCTGCGGCCCGAGTCGACGGCGCTCGCCGCGGTGGTGATCCTGTTCATCGTCTTCACCATCCTCTCGCCGCAGCTTTTCCCGACGACGCTGACCTATATCAGCATCATGGCGATCGCCGCCGAGCTCGGGATCCTCTCGATCGGCGTGACGCTGCTCATGATCGGCGGTCACTTCGACCTCTCGATCGGCGCCGTCCTCGGACTCACCTCCTACGTCGCGGTGGTGCTGATGCGCGATGTCGGCGTCTCGCCGATCATTGCCGCGCCCGCAGCAGTGCTGGTGAGCGCCGCCCTGGGGTTCGTCAACGGCATTATCGTCGTCCGCTTCCGCATCCACTCCTTCGTCGTCACCCTCGGCACGATGCTGATCTGGCGCGGTGTGCTGATCTCGCTCACCGGGGGATTCCCGATGACCGTCGAGATCCCGCCGCTCTTCAAGGACGTGATGGCGGGCCCGCTCATCTTCGGCTTCCGCATGTCGATGATCTGGTTCCTCGCCCTCGGCCTCCTCGGCACCTTCCTGCTCGCCCGCACCCGTTTCGGCAACTGGGTGCAGGCCTGCGGACAGAACCCCCAGGCGGCGCGGAACCTCGGCGTTCCGGTCGACCGGGTGACGATCATCCTGTTCATGATCGCCTCGGCGCTGGCCGCCGTCTCCGGCGTGATCCAGGTGGCGCGCTTCTCCTCGGTCGACGCCCTCCGCGGCGAGGGGATGGAGCTGCAGGCGGTCGCCGTCACCGTGATCGGCGGCACGCTCCTCTCCGGCGGCTACGGCAGCGTCATCGGCACGATGCTCGGGGCGATCACCTTCGGCATGATCCAGGTGGGCCTCGTCCTGGCGGGCGCGCCGGGCCATTTCTTCCGCACCCTCACCGGGCTGATCGTCGTCCTTGCCGTCATCCTCAACACCGACGTGGCGCGGCGGCTTGCCCGTTCCCGTCCCCTCGCCGGCTTCCAGCGCAACAGCGCGAGCGCGGACGCCGCCATCCTCGGCGAGGCGATGCCGGGCCGAGACGGCGTCGATCCGAACGTCACCGCCGAAAGCGGTGAAGCCTACCGGGAAGAAAAGCTATGACCACCGTCCAGCAACCCGGCGCGCCGCGCAACACCCCGCTCCCGGTCGGCAGCGGCTCGGACGAGAGCGCGCGTCCGCGCCGCGCAATCAAGCCGGTACCGCCGGATGCCGTGCCGGTGATGGAGGCGATCAACGTCTCCAAGGGCTTCGGCGCAACCACGGCGCTGGTCGACGTTTCGCTCAAGGCTTATGCCGGCCGCATCCTCGCGCTCCTCGGCGACAACGGCGCAGGCAAATCGACACTGATCAAGATCCTTTCCGGTGTCTTCCCGCCGGACCGGGGGGAGCTCCGATTCAACGGCGAGCCGGTCAGCTTTTCCAGTCCGGCGGAGGCGCGTTCGCGCGGCATCGCCACCGTGTTCCAGGATCTCGCCGTGTGTGAGCTCCTGTCGGTGACGCGGAACGTGGTACTCGGCCGCGAACCGCAGAAGGGCATCGGGCCGCTCAAGTGGTTCGACCTGCGGCGCGCCGACGAGATGGCGCGCTCGGCGCTGCACCGGCTCGGCGTGCGCTGGGAGCGCGGGCTTGACGAGCGCGGCATCAACATCTCAGGCGGCGAGCGGCAGTCGCTGGCGATCGCCAGGGCGATGTTCTTCGGCTCCTCGCTCCTCATCCTCGACGAGCCGACCTCGGCCCTGGCGGTGCGCCAGGCCGGCCGGGTCCTCGACCACATCGCGCATGCCCGCGACCAGGGCCAGGCGGTGATCCTCATCACGCACAACTTCCGCCACGCCCTGTCGGTCGCCGACGATCTGACGGTGCTGGCCCAGGGCCGAGTAGCGGCGAATTTCCGCCGCGACGAGGTCGAGCTCGACGACCTCACCGACCTCGTCGCGCGGGTTGCGTGACCGCACCAATCATGGGAGCCGCAAGACTTTGAACAGCAAAGACAAAAAGCGAGTCGTCATCCACGAAGACGACGTCGGCATGTCCCACGGCGCCAACGCCGCCTTCGTTGAACTCAGCAAGCTCGGCACATGCAGCTCGGGCTCGGTGATGGTACCGTGCCCCTGGTTTCCCGAAGCGGCGGAGATCGCAGCCGGCAATCCCGAGCTCGACGTGGGTGTTCATCTCACGCTGACCAGCGAACAGAAGCCCTACCGCTGGCGGCCGCTCACGGCTCCGCCGCGCTCGGCCGGCCTCACCGACGAGCAGGGCTATTTCTGGCCCGACGTGCCCCGTGCCCGGAAGGCGGCGCCCGCGGCGGTCGAGGCAGAACTCCGCGCCCAGATCGAGACGGCACTCGCCGCCGGCATCGACCCCACCCATTTCGACGCCCATATGGGCACAGCGCAGATGCCGGAGTTCGTCGGCATATTCCGACGGCTCGGACAGGAGTACCGGGTACCGGTGCTGCTCGTGAAGGACCTTTCCCGGTACAATCCGGCGAGCTATGCCGGCCCGCTCGATCCGGCACCCTACGACGCCGAGATCGGCAAGGCCCGCGCCGCCGGCGAGCCGATCTTCGACATCGTCTTTGAGACGCCGTGGGCGCGAAAGACCGACGCGGAGACCGCCTACCGCGCGATCTTCGCCGAGGTCGCTCCCGGCCTCACCTTCCTCTCCATGCATTTCAACCAGCCCGGCGACTTCGAGGCCATCAATCCCGAATGGGCGCATATCCGGACCGAGGAATACGCGCTGTTTCGCACCCCGAAGATCAAGGACTGGATCAAGGAATTCGGCATCGAGGTTGTCGGCATGCGCCCACTCCGCGACCAGCTCCGCGCCGATTCCGGCACGAAGGCGAACTGAGCACCCGACGCGAGAACAACAGGATCGAAGGAGGACTCGAAGATGTACATTGTCGGAGACGAAGAGATCGCGGCGGTCACCAAGGTCATCCGGGAGGGCAAGCTCTTCCGCTACGGGATCGGCGGCGAGTGCGACCGGTTCGAGGCGCGCTATGCGCAATACCTCGGCGTCAAGCATTTCGCGCTCGCGGCAAGCGGCTCGAACGCGCTCGCCGCGGCGATGATCGCGGTCGGCCTCGGGCCCGGCGACGAAGTGCTCATCCCGGCTCACACCTACATGGCAACGGCCACCTCGGTCCTTGCGGTCGGCGCCATTCCCGTAATCGTCGACATCGACGAGTCGATCACCATCTCGCCCCAGGCGGTTGAAGCGGCGATCGGCCCGCGGACAAAGGCGATCGTGCCGGTCCATATGTGGGGGGCGGCCTGCGACATGGACGCGATCATGGACATCGCCGCGCGGCGGAACCTGATCGTGATCGAGGATGCCTGCCAAGGCGTCGGCGGCGGCTACAAGGGCAGAAAGTTCGGCTCGATCGGGCACATCGGCGCCTTCAGCTTCAACTACTACAAGAACATGACCGCCGGCGAGGGCGGTGGCGTTGCGGTCAACGACGACCGGCTCGCCAAGCGGGCGCGCGGCGCAATCGACCCCTGCCATTTCTATTGGAGCGGGCGCGACGAGGAGGAAAAGCCCTTCGCCGGCAATGGCGCTCGGGCGACGGAACTGATGGGCGCGATGCTCAATGTCCAGCTCGACCGGCTCGACGGCATGATCGCGAACATGCGGGCCGAAAAGAAGCGGATCCTCGCCGGTACCGCCTCGCTCGGCAATCTCGGCCTCAAGCCGGCGCCGATGAACAGCCCCGACCATGATTGCGCGGCGCAGGTGATGTACACTCTGCCTTCGGCGGAGGCCGCGAGCCGCTTCGTCGAGATCCTCCCGAGCGTGATCGCCGGCAGGACGGGACGCCACACCTATACCGAATGGGACCAGGTGCTGATCGGCGCCGGCGCGGCACATCCGGCGATGAACCCGTATCTCATGCCGCAGAACGCCGAGTGCCGGAAGACCTACTCGAAGGACATGTGCGCCGGCTCGCTCGACATCCTCAACCGCACGGTGATGGTCGCGACCAATCCGAGGCACACCGACAAGGAGGTGGACGACATCATCCACAATATCGGGGTCGCGACGCGGGTCGTGCTTGGAGGAATGTCGATGGAGGAAGCGGACCTCCGCGAGGTCGAGGCGGTGGACACGCAGAAGTTCGACATCACCAGCCGCGAGCGGGAAGCGGCGACCCAGGAACGGACGCTTTAGCGGAGACGGGCGGAGTGGCGATGGGAGCCGAGGGATGATCGAGTACAACACGCTGTCCCTCGCCGTCGAAGGATACCCCGGCCAGCAGAGCTACCGGCCGGGGGAGGAGGCCACCTTCCACTGCTCCTCACGGGCACGCGCGTTCACGATCCAAGTGGCGCGGATCGGCGCAACCCGGGACGTGGTGTTCCGCAAGACGGGGATCCCCGGCACCGAGCATGGGCGACCCGCCGACGCCTACGCAGCGGGCTGCGGCTGGCCGGTGACCTTGGGGTTCACCATTCCCGACGAATGGCGCTCGGGCTTCTACGAGGTGACTTTCACCGCCGAGGACGTGACCGGGCCCGAGGCGGTGAGCCATGCGTTCTTCGTGCTTCGCGCGGCGGCGCCGGGACGCGATAGCAGGTCGATTCTCGTTCTCAGCACCAACACATACAACGCCTACAACAAGTGGGGCGGCGAGTGCCTTTATACGGGGGTGCCGCGCGTTTCCTTCCAGCGTCCGATCGAGCGCGGCTACATCGTCAAGCCGATCGATCCGGACGGTTTCGACGGCCGCGCCGCCAATATCACCCCGGAGCCCGACCCCGACCACAAACGGTTGCAGAAGTATCTCTCCGACCACAAGGTCGCGATGTGGAGCTGCTCGGCCGGGTGGCACAACTGGGAGCGCCGATTCGTGACGTGGGCGGAAGGCGCCGGCTTCCGCTTCGACTACGCGATCAACAGCGACCTCGAATTCCGTCCCGAGATTCTCGAACCATACCGCCTGATCCTCTCGGTGGGCCATGACGAGTACTGGTCATGGGGCATGCGCGACACGCTCGACGCCCACCTCGCACGGGGCGGCAACTTCGCGATGTTTTCGGGCAACGCGGTCTATTGGCAAGTCCGCTACGAGGACGAAGGGCGGACCATGGTCTGCCACAAATACGCGGCGCGTGAGAACGATCCCGTGATGGGCACCGACCGCCAGCGGGAACTGACCAGCATCTGGTCCGATCCCCTGGTCGGCCGGCCGGAGAATCTCCTGACCGGGCTTTCCTTCTGCCGCGGCGGCTACGTCCGCTTCGGCGGCGCAGTGCCGCGAAGCACCGGCGCCTACACCGTGTGGCAGCCGAGGCACTGGGCCTTCGCCGGCACCGATCTCCGCTATGGGGACGCGCTGGGCCTCGGCTCCCATATCGTCGCCTACGAGGTCGACGGCTGCGAGCTCGTCATGCGAGGCGGCCTCCCCTGCCCGACCGGCGCCGAAGGCACGCCCGGGGACATGGACGTTCTTGCCACCTCGCCCGCGCATCTGATCTCGAACGGCCCCGATGGCAACGAGAGCGTGATCCCCTTGAGCTTCGATCCGAACGCGATGGGCGATCTCCAGTTCACCGCCTTGACGCTCGGCGGCGAGATCACGCCGGAAACCGTCAACCGTTACAGCAACGGCCATGCCGTCATGGGCTCTTTCCGCCATCCCGGGGGCGGTACCGTCTTCAACGCCGGGACCGCAGACTGGGCATACGGTCTCGATCGGGACAGGAACGTCCAGCAAGTAACGCGGAACGTCATGACCCGGCTGGGGTGAACCCCGGCCACCACAGGAGAGAGGGAGACTGTCATGAAACAGGTGCTACGGACTGCGATCGCGGCGTTCGCGATCGGCATCGCGGCGACCGCCGCCAATGCGCAGATGAAGGAAGCGAAGGACGTCAAGATCTCCGTGGTCGTGCACGGCACCACGGCCGACCAGTACTGGACCGTCGTCAAGCGCGGCGTCGACGACGCGGCGGCCCTGACCGGCGCCCAGGTCCAGTACGTGTCGCCACAGGTGTTCGACGAGGTCGAGCACGCTCGCCTGATCGATGCCGCGGTCGCGACCAAGCCCGACGGCCTGATCGTTTCGATCGCCGATCCCGACGCGCTGCGTGACTCGGTGACGGCGGCGATCGCCGCCGGCATCCCGACGATGAACATCGACTCGAACGAGGTCCCCGGCGAGGAGATGGGCGTGACCTTCTATGTCGGCACGGTGTCGGAATACGATTCCGGCAAGAAGGCCGGCGACCGTCTCGGCAAGGCCGGCGTGCTCAAGGTGGTCTGCATCAACCACGAGGTCGGCAACACCAGCCTCGACGACCGTTGCCGCGGCCTCAACGACGGCCTCGCTCCGCATGGCGGCGGCACCGAGGTGGTCGCCGTGACCCCCGATCCCGGCGACATCACGCGCCGGACCGAGGCCTATCTCTCGGCCCATCCCGATGTCCAGGGCGTGTTCGCGATGGGCGCAGGCGCTGCGACGCCGCTCATCCCGATGTTCAAGGAGAAGGAGCTGTTCGGCAAGATCAAGCTCTACACCTTCGACATCGCCCCCGAGGTCCTCGACTCGATCATCGCCGGCGAGATGGAGTTCGGCATGGACGCCCAGCAATACCTGATGGGCTTCATTCCGGTGGTGATGATGGTCGAGCACGTCACGCACGGCTTCTGGCCGCAAAACGACGTCTATACCGGCCCGCTCTTCGTCGACACTCCGGAGGCGGCCCAGGCGATCCTGGCGCTCGCCAAGGAAGGTATCCGCTAGGCCCTCATAGCGGCGACTTCCGGGGGAGGGCCAAAGCGCACTCCCCCGGCCTTTCCTGATCATTTCCGACAGCGATTGATATTCGGCCACGGACGCGAGACGATGACCGTCATGGACCGAGACGCGGTTTCACCCGATGGCGACAATCCCGCCGAGCGGTTCGGGGTGGTCGCCAAGCGGCGCGGCGCGCACGACGAACGGATCGCCAGCGCCAACTGGCTGACCCGGCTCCTCCGCCGTCCCGAGTCCGGCGCCGCCGGCGGCCTGATCGCGGCGCTGGTGATCTTCGCTTTCCTGCCGGGAGCGGCCGCGCTCTATTCGCTCCAGGGCTCGATGACGTTCCTCACGCTCTCGGCGGAGCTCGGCATCATCGCCACCGCCGCGGCGCTGCTCATCATCGCCGGCGAGTTCGACCTTTCGGTCGGCTCGATGATGGGTTTCGCCGGCGTGGTGATCGGCCTGACGGTACGCGAACTCGGCTTTCCGCTGTGGGGCGGCGTCGCTTCGGCCTTCGCGGTGGCGATCGTCGTCGGCTGGTTCAACGGCCTGATCGTGGTCAAGACCAGGCTGCCCTCCTTCATCGTCACGCTTGCTTCGCTGTTCATCCTCCGCGGCCTGTCGATCGGCATCACCCGGAGCGTCACCGGGCGGACCTCGATCCCCTACATACTTCAGGACGTTCCCGATCCCTTCACCGCGACGATCTTCAACGGCCATGTCCTCGGCGGGTTCTTCCAGTGGATGGGGGAGCAAGGCTGGATCGCGGTGCGCAGCGACGGCGCGCCGTTCGTGCCCGGCATCCCGATGTCGATCGTGTGGTGCATCGGCGTCGCCATCGTCGCGGCCTGGGTGCTCACCAATACCCGCTTCGGCAACTGGATCTACGCCTCGGGCGGCGATGCGACCGTCGCCCGGAACGTCGGCGTGCCGGTCGCCCGCGTGAAGATCATTCTGTTCATCGGCACCGCCTGTTCGGCGACCCTGCTCGCCTGCATCCAGGTGATGGAGGCGGGCTCCGCCGATACGCTCCGCGGCACGCTCAAGGAATTCGAGGCGATCATCGCCGCGGTGATCGGCGGGGTGCTGCTGACCGGCGGCTACGGCACGGTGATCGGTGCGATCCTCGGCGCGCTGATCTTCGGCTTCGTGCAGATGGGCATCTTCTACACCGGCATCGACACCGACTGGTTCAAGGTGTTCCTCGGCGCGATGATCCTGATCGCGGTGCTGGTCAACAACTACATCCGCGCCAAGGCGCTAGGCGAAAGGACATCGGGATGAGCGCGGTTCCGGCAATCGAGCTGCGCGGCGTCTCCAAGCACTTCGGCTCGGTGATCGCGCTCCGCGAGATCGACATGAAGGTCTATCCCGGCGAGGTCCATTGCCTGCTCGGCGACAACGGCGCGGGCAAGTCGACGCTGATCAAGATCCTCTCCGGAGTCTACCAGCCGACCACCGGCGAGATCCTGGTCGAGGGCGTTCCGGTCCGGTTCCGCAGTCCGCGCGACGCCGCGGAGTATGGGGTCGCCACGGTGTTCCAGGATCTCGGCATGATCCCGCTGATGAGCATCGCGCGGAACTTCTTCCTGGGCCGCGAGCCGCTCAAGGGATTCTTTCCCTTCACCCGCCTCGACAAGGAGAAGGCGAACGCCGTGTCGCGCCAGGCGATGGCCGACATCGGCATCGACATCCGCGATCCGACGCAGGCGGTCGGTACGCTGTCGGGCGGTGAGCGACAGTCGGTGGCGATCGCCCGCGCCATCCACTTCGGCGCCAAGGTGCTGATCCTCGACGAGCCGACCTCGGCGCTCGGCGTGCACCAGGCCGCGATGGTGCTGAAGTTCGTCATCGAAGCGCGGCTTCGCGGCCTCGCGGTGATCTTCATCTCCCACAACATCCACCACGCCTATCCGGTGGGCGACGTCTTCACGCTGCTCAATCGCGGCCGCCGCACCGGCACCTACCCGAAGTCGGCCATCACCCGCGACGAGGTGGTGACGATCATGTCGGGGGGGGAGGACCTCAAGGCGGTCGAGGCCGAGATCGATGCCCTGCTCGCCTCGATCAACGCGGGTGACGCGGCGCGGCCGACGGCGTGACTTCGCCGGGAAGGCTCGCCCTCCCAAACGTCATCCGCAGGAAAGGAATCGAGGCCATTCCCTGACCGCTTCGTCCGCGGATTTGGGCCGTCTCCGCGTCCCGGTCGCGGGATGAGGTTGCCGCGCACCCCGCACTGGCGCGGTGAGGGTGGTTAGGCCGCCAGTACGCCCGGTGTCGTCCGGGCCTCCGCCTCCATCTCGCGCCGGACGCGGACGGCGGTGAGGGACGCATCGAGCGACACGTCGGCCTGGGTGACGATGCCGCCGGCGGGGATGTCGCGATTGAGCCGCACGCCGTGAGCGAGGCCGATCGGCAGCGCGTTCTCGCTGAGGCTCCGCTCCGCCGGGATCAGCTTGCCGTAGACCGTGAAGCCGCCCTCGCCGTCGAGAATCTCGCCGGCTTTGAGGTCGCGCTTGGCAACGGCCGCGACGTCGCCGCGCCACGCACGGGTCGCGCCCGTCGGCTGGCGGTTGAGCACGACGTTGAGGACCGAGACCGGAAGCTCCAGCCCGATGAGGTGATAGGGCCGGTAGAGCGCGGCGTAGCGGCCCGACTTGTCGGTCGTCATGCCGTATTGCCTGAAGCATGCCGCGGCGTAGTCGTTGGGCGCCTTGAAGACCACGTAGACCCCCCAGCGAAGGTCGCGGAACACCGGCCGGCCATCGCGCTCGAGCGAGGAGACGACCTCGACCATGCCGTCTTCCTCGAGTTGGCCGCCGTTGGCGCGGCCCTTGAGCACCTCCGCCAGGTGGTCGACGCCGCAGGGCGGAAAGGAAAGCCCGTCCCGAGGCACTTTGAGCCCGCAAGCGTTGGCGACCGCCGCCATCTCCAACGCCGACTTGGTGCCGTCGAGGAAGGAGTTGAACATCTGCGGGTTCATGCCCGCCTTCGTCGCTTCTTCCGGCGTAAGACCGTAGTGCTGCCAGACGCCCTCCGGCGTCACGGTGTGGTAGGCCGGAAGGTACTTGGTGCCTTTGCCCGCCGCGACCACCTCGAAGCCGCAGGCACGGGCCCAGTCGACCTGCTCCGCAATCAGCGCCGGTTGGTCGCCATAGGCCATCGAGTATAGGACACCCTTGTCGCGGGCCTTCCGCGCAAGGAGCGGTCCCGCCAGCACGTCGGCCTCGACATTGACCATGACGATCGGTGTACCTGCCTCGATCGCGGCCAGGGCATGGGCGATGCCGGCGGCCGGATTGCCCGTCGCCTCCACCACGACGTCGACCGCCCCCGGGTCGCACGCCGTCCTCCCGTCGGCAACGAAGCGCGTTCGGGCGACGCGTGCCTCGTCCCAGCCGACATTGCGGCAGGCGTTCTTCGCCCGCTCCGGATCGAGATCGGCAATCACCGCGACCTCCAGGCCGGGGATGGTCGGAACCTGCGACAGAAACATCGAGCCGAACTTGCCGGCACCTATGACGCCGACGCGGACCATTCGGCCGCTCGCGCGGCGGACTGCCAGGAGATCGGTGAGGTTCATGCGGATCTGGTATCCGTCCTGCTGGTCACGGGAAGGCGGTCGGGCGCCGCCTCGGGCGATTTGTGCTAGGAACTACGGTGAGGCAGGTCCGCTGGTCAATTGCCGCATGAGGACGATCCGGAATGAAGACTGAGGACGCCGGGAAACGACCGTCGGCCAATCCGTTCGCCGGGAGCGGGCAGCTTCTCGAGCTGATCATGTCCGGGCGCGGCTCCTCCCGCGCCGCGCTGGTGT
>DASSPO010000034.1:0-2970 GCA_035699585.1 Bauldia sp. | reverse complement strand
TTCTCTTGGCAGTTTTTCCGAACATTCGAGACGACTTCCAGAATCGCCTTGCTGACATCATCGTCGGTCGCGTCCCGCGCCCTCCGACGCCAAGGGCCGGAGCCCCTCTCCCACAAGGGGAGAGGGGGCCGGGCGGCGGTGTCAGCGATGGGACTTGGGATAGCGGCTTGACCTGAAGCCTGCCGCCACACATCTTGACAGCATCGCCGATAGCATCATGATGCTTTGATGCGCACCACCGTGACTCTTGACCCGGACGTCGATGCGCTGCTCCGCAAGGAGGTGCGGCGGCGCGGCGAACCCTTCAAGCAAGTGCTGAACAACGCGATCCGTGCCGGGCTTCGCAACATGAAGCCGCACGACGAAGGATTCACCCCACTCGTCTTCGACATGGGCAAGCCGCGCGTCGATCTCGACAAGGCCGCGGCGCTCGCCGACTCGCTGGAAGATGAGGAACTGCTCGGCCGCTATCGGCGCAGCCGATGATCCTGCCGGACGCCAATGTCCTTCTCTACGCCGTCAACCGCTCCAGCGACCGGCACGAGGCGGCCCTCCGGGGCCTGCTGCAAGGGTTCGACGACCCGCGCGGCGTCGCCTTCGCCTGGGTGACGCTGCTCGCCTTCCTCCGCCTGTCGACACGCCGCGGCATTTTTCCGCGGCCGCTCTCGGCGGACGATGCGCTCCGCGTCGCGGGGCACTGGCTCGGGCACGCCCGGGCGCAGGTCGTGCATCCCGGCGAGCGGCACCTCGCGATCCTCGGACGGCTGCTCGGCGCGGCCGGCACCGCGGGGAACCTGACCACGGATGCGCATCTCGCCGCCCTCGCCATCGAGCACGGTGCGACGATCCTCACCTTCGATCGCGATTTCGCGCGCTTCGAGGGGCTGCGATGGACAATGCCGGCCGGCGATTGACGTTGGGCCCGGGCGCGTCCCGCGCCTGAGACTCCAAGGCCGGAGGCCCTCTCCCACAAGGGGAGAGGGGGTGGCGGCGATGGCGGCGTCGTTCACCCGACCCCGCGCCTACGGCGCGACCCTCCCTCTCCAGGGGAGGGCCGGCCGAGCGTCACTCCTTGAGCGCGGCGGTGCCGTCGGTGGCGGTCGGGTAGGGCAGGTCGCTGACCAGGATCGAGGTCGGCTTGGCTTGCGCGAAGATCGTGTCGAGGTCGATCGAGATGAAGCTCGTGCGGTGGGCGTAGTCGGCGATGAGCAGACGGTTGTGGGTGAGGTCCTTGATCGCGACCCACTGCGTATAGTCGGAGACGATCTGCCCGTTGTCATTGCTCTGCGCGATGCCGAGCGGGATGTCGACCGAGTTGAGGATGTGGTCGACGGCCTGGATCGCCTCGTCGGCGTCCTTGGGGGGCGTGAGCCAGTAGCGCAGGAAGGCGGCGCGGACGAAACGCGACGGGGGCGTATAGTCGCCCGGGAGCCCCATCATGCCGCCGCCCTGGCCGAGGGCGGTGACGTTGACCTCGCCGATCTGGCGGCTCGACACGCCCACGGTCGAAAGGTTCAGATAGTTGCGGACATTGAGGAGGTGCCAGTCATAAGTCGGCGCGTTGGTCAGGACGTGCGCGGCATTGCCGTACATCTTGAGCTCGCCGCCGACATACTCGACGATCAGGCCGTCGCCGCTCCGGTCGGTGAAGACGAAGTGGAGGGTCGGCGGCGTCGGCCCGGTGGGCAGCGACGGGTCGGTCCACACCTTGATTCCCGGAAGCGCGGTACGGAGCTCCGCGACGGTCGCGTGGTTGCCGAGGGCCCAGGAGCCGAAAGCGAGAATGGAGACGTAATTCCGGTCGTCCTTGGTGACGGTCTGATACTCGGTAAAGCCCGGCAGGAAATTGCCGCTCATCCCGAGGCCTTCCGAATTCTGTCCTTCGAGCAGCGCGCCGCCCGGGATGACTCCGGCGCTGACGCCGACGACGGCGTATTTGGTCGCGAGGGTGACCGTCGGCAGGCCGAGCGGAGCGGGGGCGGTCAGGGCAAGCTCGGTGCCCTTGGGCTGGCTGACCAGGGTCCACTTCATGTCGAAGGCCCATTCCATGGTCCTGCCGGCGATCACCGACTTGTCGGCCGCCATGATGTCGACGGCGGTGCAGGCATGGGCAGCGTGGATGGTGGCGATGACCGAAACGGCCGCAATGGCATAACGCAACATCGGCGGTGTCCTCCTCGCAGGCGCTCCAGGAAGGCCGGACAGGCAAAGTCGCCCGAGCTACCCGGAAGCTCATGACTAAGCCATTTTCCTTACCAGGCGATTGCCGTTTAGATCGGCATTCGCTGCTTCGGTTTGCACCCGGCGCGCGGGGCCTTACATAGGAGCCGCGGGAGCCCCCTGGGCTTCCCGTCCTTCAGTGGCCGGCGCTGGGCCTTCACCGAGGATCGCGACGGCCGGCTTTCAGGGATATGCGCGAGCTATGAGCGACAAAGACTCCGCCTCCTGGCACGGCACGACGATACTCACCGTGCGCAAGGGCGGCAAGGTGGTGATCGCCGGCGACGGCCAGGTGTCGATCGGCCAGACCGTGATCAAGCACAACGCCAAAAAAGTGCGCCCGATCGGAAAGAGCGGGGTGATCGCCGGCTTCGCCGGGGCGACCGCCGACGCCTTCACCCTGTTCGAGCGGCTCGAGGGGAAGCTCGAGCAGTATCCCGGTCAGCTCATGCGCGCCTGCGTCGAGCTCGCCAAGGACTGGCGGACCGACACGTATCTCCGCCGGCTCGAGGCGATGATGATCGTCGCCGACAAGTCCGACACCCTGGTGATCACCGGCACCGGCGATGTGCTGACCCCCGATCACGCGACCATCGCGATCGGCTCGGGCGGCAACTACGCCTATGCCGCCGCCCGCGCGCTGATGGATTCTGCCATGTCGGCCGAGGAGGTCGCCCGCAAGGCGAGGGGCATCGCGGCCGATATCTGCGTCTATACCAACCACAATATCGTGGTGGAGAAGCTGGATGC
>DASSPO010000033.1:0-3982 GCA_035699585.1 Bauldia sp. | reverse complement strand
TGCAGGACCTCGAAATACTGGATCGTCAGCGCATGGGCGTGGTTGTAGTTGGCGATGGCGATGGTCTCGACGTTTGCCTGCTCGGCCTGCTGCTCCGTGAGCACTACGGTCGACCACAGTGACCGGATCGAAGAAGCCTTCTGGCTTGTGACATCACTGATCCGCTGGGCCGTCTGCGCGGCTACCTCGCGCGTGCCGGACGTGTCGCTTTCGACGATGCCCCATTGCTGGTTCGCCGCGGCGGTTGCGGCACCGCCTATCCCGCCGGCAAGGCCTCCCGCGGCCAGACCGATGAGCGCGCCCGCCGCCGTGCCGCCGCCTGGCTCTACCGCGGTGCCGGCGATGGCGCCGACCAGCGCCGCTGGGATGCCGATGGCCGCCGCGCCCGCGACGGCACCGGAGACCACGCCGCCCGCCGCGGTCGCGAGCGTTCCGGCGTCGATCGAGGACCCGCCATGCTGATGCTCGACCGCGGTCGCCCGCGTCACCTCGTCGAGTGCCCGGTTGTGGACCAGCTGATTGGAAAGCTGCTCGGAGGCCGTGGTATCCTCGGTGCGCCCGCCGCTGGCGCGCCGCTGCCAGTCTACGACGGCGATCTTGCGGACCTCGCCGGGGGCGAGACCCATGCTCTTGACCGGCTCGCCCAGAGCGGTGCCGAGGTTGATCCATCGTTGCTTGTACTGGGCTGAGTAACCGAGGCCGATTCTCGGCTGAGGGTCGACCTGGAACAGCACCAGCAGCCGGGAATCGAGGAAGTCGACCCGTTTGGCGTCGACGAAAAGGCGCATGTCGGCTGCGCCCACGTCGAAGACGGCGTCCCGCACGAACGCCGTGTATCGCGAGATGTTGGATATGGAGCCGGTGGCCTGGGGGATCAGGTCCTGGGGCGCAGACGGCGCTTCGTCGAAGGGATCGTCGTCGAGAAAGGATTGCGCCTCTATGAACGGCCTGAACTCTGCAAGCAGGCTGACGGTCGGCACGCCCAGCCGGTCCCGCCATACGGCGGCGTGTGCCTGGTCCAGGCGGGCAAGCTGCTCGACCGGCAGCCTGTCGAGCTCGTCCTGCCGCGGTGGCGTGGCGCCCGGCGCCAGGCGGATGTACGGCAGCACATCGAAATCCTGCGCAATTTCCCCTGAGGCCAGCGCCCGCAGCAGCCGGGCGTCGTGGATCGGCGTGTAGTGCAACAGGTCGGCAAGCGATCGGATGCCCAGCGACGCGCTGAGGATGGCGGCATGCTCGGCGCCGAGCGTTACCAAGGTGTGAAGAGAGGGTACTGCAAAGAGCGGGGACCCGCTTCCGCTCGTGCGTTTCAGTCGCGATAACGGCATCGGGAGATCCGCTTCAGACGGGTATCAGCGGATCGCGCGCCAGTGCGCACGTGCGGATTGCATGTTGTCTCCCCCCTGTATCTTCTTGCAGCGTGAAGGGAGCGTGAATGGAGACGGACTCGCCGACAACGACTTGCGCTGTGACCTTTCGGAGGCCACCGTCTGGCGAGAGGCCACGGCCGGGGCCCTTGCCGACCTCCGTGGTGGTGAAGAAGGTGTCGAAGACGCGGCCAACAATCTCGGTCGGCGACGCGGAAGGACACGAAGTCGCCGCCAATGCCGAGCGCGTCGCGGTCTCCCGCCCCTGGCCCACGGTCACGTTGTCGGCGCTGATGATGAGGCGGCGGCCGCCGCTAACAACGTCGTGCGCAGTGACGGCAAGGTTCAGCAGCGCAAGGTCGAACTCGCTCTTGTCGATCGCCACCGCCACATACCAAGCGCCGCCCGAACCTCGAGGTCGATGTTGCCGCGCAAGCTCGACTGGAGGAGGCCGAGCATCCGCCTTGGCGCCTCACGGTGCTGCAATTCGCGCTCGCCTTGCCGGGTACGGCCTAGGAAAGACCAAGCCTACTTTTTTGACTCCAGGCAGTCTCTGAATGCACCCCGAAGCTGCGCCGTCGTGAAATCATGTTTGCTTTCAGCAAGGTCCGAAGCCTCGGGCGGCTGCGCGGCATCTCGCTCAGCCTTGTCGATCGCACCATGTCCCTTTTCGAATTGCCCTTCAGCAAAGCAGGAAAGCGCTGTAACAAAATGATAAGTTTCGCCCTGGGTTGGAGCTCGCTTGGCGCGTTCCAACTTCATCAGGAACTGATCGATGCGATTTGCAAGATCGCGTCGGCATACGTCCAACGCAGCAGACTCGTCTTTCAAGCCGATTCTCCCGCTGCTGAGCGCAATCTACCCGAGCATTTTCGTCGTCACGGATAAGAGTTCTGCGACGTCTTGGCAAGCTGTCTCGGCCGGATTCGCAGTAGCAAAGGTCCCTCGCTGCGCTCGGGATGACAGCGGGGTCGCACCAGTCCGGTTCACGTGTGCAAGGTTGCACAGACCTGGCGCCCACAACGGGCCTATAGGGAGTGTGCAGGCCAAAGGATGACCAATGACGCTAACCGACGTCGCGACGCTTGCCCTGCCAATTGCCATCTTTGCCTGCGGTGGGGCCCTGCTCTCGCACAGGTTCTACGTCGCGTATCGAGGATGGTCTCTTCGGGAGTTCAGCTACAAGACGCACCTTCCCGGCATTCTGGGCACGGCATTGATGCTCTTCGCAATTCTCCTGGGAGCATCTCTCGGATGGGCACATGTCGCGGTCGCGGTACTCGGCGGATCCGCACTCTGCTATTTGTATGTATACGTTCTAAGGATGTCGGCTGAGGCGGCGTTGCTCGGGCCGGTGCTGGCTGTGCTGTCGATCTTCCTGATGCCCACCTGGACCTAGATCCAACTCAATGGACAACAGGCGAAGGCACGTGAGACCATGCGATGCTGGTCGCCTGCATCGGCCACTTCGTATCATGAGCATCGTCGGGTGGAAGCCAGTGGCGTCGGCGCAAGGTGTCATGTGCTCTCGCTCAGGATGGAGTGGAGCGCAATGGACGCGGAATTCCTCGCCTCGCTGAAAGAGCTTTACCGCCGGGCGGATGCGGCAGTTGAAGAGGCCGTCCGCATGCGGACAACCAGGCTCGGAAGACGCCAGTCCAAGGTCGTGCGCGACACATCGCTGATCGGGCCTACGCATTGCCACGCCTGCGGAGCGCCGTTAGCCGTGGCTTTGTAGCTTCCTCCGCACGGGGCACTTTGCCTGGGGCCTTTCGGCCTCTTTGACGTTCGCCCGCGCACCAATGGCTGGCGGTTTCAAGCAGCGTAACCAGCACTTCCCCTTGGAGAGCTCCGACGACCTTAGTTGGCCACTCTTGGCCTGCTGGAGCACGGTGCCCGTAGGCGGTAACTTTGCTTCCGATTCGCGCACAACCTCATCCTGAGGAGCCGCGCAAAGCGCGGCGTCTCGAAGGATGGGAACCAGTCTCCATGCAAGAAGACCTGCTTTTCTCGCCCCATGAGGCAGTTGCCTTCATTCACTCTCGGGCGAAGGACAGGGAGCTCCGCGCGCAAGAGCTGCGCCTACCAGTCACCATATGCGAACTGCTTCGGCAATTTCGGCGGCATTGAAAATAGAGAGGCCGCCGCAAGGGCTTTGGCAAATCAATCCAACGCCGGCGCCAAGCCTTTTCTGAGACCTAAGTATGACAAGATCGTTTGGTGATTGCTTAACCAAGAGATTGCGCGCATCAGTTGCTCGTCTCGTGACAGTCGGCGTCCATTCTCCGGCTGGTGCTGCCAATCAGTCGGTGGCGTACCGAAGTCACCGCCCACTCCAAGGCAGCTTCTGCCATCGGTCGGCAAGCGTCCAAATCTTCAGGTAGCTGTGTGCGGATGCATTGGCATCCTGCAGAACGCCTGCCTGTGGCGTAAGCACGATGGAGGCAAGCATGAGAAGAGCTTTCGGTGCAATGTTGGGATTGATGATCGCGTTGGCCTCTCCAGCAAGTGCTGATGTGATCACCGACTGGAATCAGACGGCCATTGCCGCGATGAAGGCGGCCAACACGGGCGGCAACCCCTCGACTCGCAACATGGCGATGATGCATGTTGCG
>DASSPO010000032.1:0-14349 GCA_035699585.1 Bauldia sp. | reverse complement strand
TCGATGTCGAGATGGTTGGTCGGCTCATCAAGGATGAGGAGATGTGCGCCGTGGAAAGTGGCGAGGCCAAGGAGAAGCCGCGCCTTCTCCCCGCCGGAAAGGTCCCGCGCCGGCGTGTCCATTTTCCCCTTTGCAAAGCCTATCGCCCCGGTCCGCGCCCGGACCTGAGCCTCGGTCGCATCCGCCATCAGGCCGCGGACATGGTCATAAGGGGACCATGCGGGGTTCAGTTCGTCGAGTTGATGCTGGGCGAAGTAGGCGACAGCGAGGTTGTGGGCACGCCTGAACCGGCCTCCCGATGGCTCCAGCCGCCCCGCAATGAGTTTCGCGAAGGTTGATTTTCCGTTGCCATTGGCGCCGAGGAGAGCGATGCGGTCGTCGTCGTCGATCCTAAGGTTCAGGCGATCGAGGACGGGCTTGCCCGGTACATATCCGACCGAGGCACCCTCCATCGTCACAATCGGCGGCGCCATCCGCTTCTGCGGATCGGGAAAGGTGAACGGCGCCACCGACTCATCGGTGATTGCGGCAATCGGCTCGAGCCGCGCAAGCGCCTTGAGGCGCGATTGGGCCTGTCTCGCCTTCGACGCCTTGTAGCGGAAGCGCTCGACGAATGCCTCCATATGGCGGCGCTGGTCCTCCTGCTTCTTCTTCAGCTTGAGTTGAAGGGCCTGCCGCTCTCGCCGCTGCCGTTCGAAGGAATCATAATTGCCGCGGTAATAGACAAGCTTCCCCTGATCGAGATGGACGATGCATTCGACGGCGGTGTTGAGAAGGTCGCGGTCGTGGCTGATCAGGAGCACGCTTCGCGGATAGCGGGCAAGGTAGCTTTCAAGCCACATCGTGCCTTCGAGGTCGAGGTAATTGGTAGGCTCGTCGAGGAGCAGCAGGTCTGGCTCCGAGAACAGCACGGCCGCGAGCGCCACGCGCATTCGCCAACCACCCGACAGGGCCGAGCACGGCCCACGCTGGGTCTCCTGGTCAAAGCCGAGACCGGCGAGGATCGCAGCGGCGCGAGCTTCGGCGGAGTGCGCGTCGATGTCGGCGAGTCGCATCTGAATTTCGGCGATCCGATAGGGGTCGCTGGCCGTCTCTGCCTCCGCAAGAAGGGCGGATCGTTCCGTATCGGCCGCAAGTACCACGTCGATGAGCGATTCCGGGCCGGAAGGTGCCTCCTGAGCCACTTGCCCCACACGCGCGTTCCTTGGCAGGCTGATCGTTCCGGTTTCGGGGGCGATCTCGCCGGTGATCAGCCGAAAAAGCGTGGTCTTGCCGCTGCCGTTGCGTCCAACAAGGCCGGTTTTGGCGCCATCCTGAAGGGCGATGGTGGCATGGTCGAGCAGGAGCCTCGCGCCGATGCGGTAGGTGATATCGTTGATATGGAGCATGGCGGAGCGGTTATGGCAGCGTCGCGGTCCCTGCGACAAGACCCGTCATTTTCATTGGTTCAAGGGCCTCCCCGCCAGCACTCGAGTCGATCGACTGTTCATCGTGCCTCAATGGCGTCGGAGGCTCATCGCTGGTCTTTCTTCATCGGCCGATTCCCCGCGTCTCCGGTTGTTGGTCGTCCCAACCCCCAGGGGCACTTGCCAAACTCCGCCTCGTTTGGTTCACTCCATGTAACGGCCGTTTAGCGTTCGTTAGAGTCCTCGGCCGGACAATAGCCTGTTGGTGGGAACAGGATCCGAGGGGCCTTGGCGACATACCCGGGGACATGGAACGCTGGCGAAGCTGGGCGCAGCGTAAGTCATGCGCTGTGGCGCACTGCTAGTCGGCGCATGGTAATTCCACGGCGGACGCCGGGGACCGCCGTCGGCCGATTCGTGCGCGCCGCTGTGCTCGTGGGCGTCACGGCGGCCTTGGCCGCTTGCTCCAGCCGGGAACCACTGTCACCGAAGTTCAGCGAGGCTGAGTACGGCAAGTCTAGTCCTCGCGTGGTTGCTTCCAACAGCAAGCGGGTGCCCGACGGCGGCGGCCGCTACATGGTGGGTGATCCTTACCGCGTCGCAGGCAGGACCTATATTCCGCAGGATGACCCGGAAGGGTATTCCGCGACGGGTTACGCGTCCTGGTATGGATCCAACTTCCACGGCCGCAAAACCGCCAATGGCGAAGTCTACGACATGCGAGACCTTTCGGCCGCGCACCCGACCTTGCCCTTGCCGAGCTACGTCCGTGTCACCAATCTCGGCAACGGTCGGTCCGTAGTGGTCCGGGTCAACGACCGGGGGCCGTTCACTCATAATCGCGTCATCGACGTTTCGTCGCAGGCGGCATCAATGCTCGACTTCAAGCGGGCTGGGACCGCCAAGGTGAAGGTCGAGTACCTTGGTCGCGCGAGGCTCGACGGCAAGGACCGCGACATGCTCATGGCGTCCTACCGTGGTCCCGGCGGCACGCCGCAACGCGATGCGGGTGCACCTATCCTCGTGGCCTCCAACGATGTCAGGTTGCCCAGGCCCGGTGTGTTCAGGCCGGGCCCAAAGACGCGCCCGACCATCGACTTCAGCGTTGCCGACGACGGAATGGCATTTGACGCCGCGCCGCCTTCGGCGACGTTCGCTGATCCTATTGCCCCACTGATCCTGGAGACCGGGTTCGTATCGTCCTACGCCGCGCCCGAGCCGTATCGTTTCACCCCGGCTCAGACCGCTGCCATCGAACTCGCCTCGGGCGGCGTCGCGGTCGCCCGTCCCCTCCAACCGCCGCAAACGGTTCAACTTGGGACCTTTTCGGATCCCGCCAATGCCGAGCGCGTTGCCGAAAGCTTTGCCGGTCTCGGCGAGACGATAGTCGCCGTCGACACGCAAAACGGCCGGTCGCTACGGATCGTCCGGGTACGCACGATCGACGCCGGTTCGGTACTCGCCCATGCCGGAAAACTCGGCCTTGCCGGCGCCTACGTCGTCTCCGGGAACTGAGACGGCGCCCGTTCCGCTGGCTTCTCGACAGTACTCGCCCCGCGATTGATTCCTGCCCAAGTCTGCTGCTATGCGCATGCCGAGGGGCGGGGAAGGAGTATCGATGATCGCATCGACAATCGCCATGCCTCCAAAGATCAGGCCCGCCATCCGCTTGCTCGCCCTAGTCGCACTGCTGATCGCGATCTGTCCTGTCTCCAGCGCCTTGGCCCAACGTTATGAGACCAAGGTAAAGCAGGCCATTCTGGTCGACGCCGAAACCGGCACAATCCTTTTCGAAAAGGATGCCGACGTGCGGATGCCTCCGGCGAGCATGGCCAAGCTTATGACCATGGCGGTCGTGTTCGATGCGATCCGCGAAGGGAGGCTGAGGCTGGACGACGAGTTCCTGGTGAGCGAAACCGCGTGGCGCGAGGGCGGCGCCAAGTCGGGGGGCTCAACCATGTTTGCCGCACTCGGCTCAAGCATCCGCCTCGAAGACTTGATCCGCGGGGTGATCATCCAGTCGGCGAATGACGGCTGCATCATCATCGCCGAAGGCATGGCGGGCACCCAGGCGGCCTTCGCAGATATCATGAACGAGCATGCGAAGAAGATCGGTCTCACAAACTCGCACTTCAAGAATCCGACCGGCCTGCCGGATCCCGACCAATATATGACGGCACGAGATCTCGCGATCTTGGCCGAATACATCATCGACAACTTTCCGGAATTCTACAAAATCTATAGCGAGACCGAGTTCACCTGGAACAAGATCCGCCAGCTGAACCGCAATCCGCTGCTCTCCATGAACATCGGCGCCGATGGGATGAAGACCGGCTTCACCGAGGAGTCGGGGTATGGGCTCGTCGGTTCGGCCGTTCGCGATGGCCGCCGGCTGGTTGTCGTCATAAACGGCGCGGAGTCCGAGAAGGCTCGCGCCGAAGAGGCGCGCAAGCTGCTCGATTGGGGCTTCCGCGCTTTCGAGCGCGTCCAGCTCTTCGATGACGGCGAGATCATTGCCGAAGCCCGGGTCTTCGGTGGCGAAAAGTCTCGCGTTGGCCTCGTGAGCAAGGGTCCACTTGATTTTCTGCTTCCTGTGGGTTCACGCGACATGGTCAAGGCCGAGGTGATCTATGATGGCCCGTTACCGGCGCCGGTCGAAGCCGGTAAGGAGGTCGGGATCATCAAGGTGACGACCAGCGAGGGCCTGACGATGCAGGCGCCGGTCTACACCGCGGCGGACGTGAGCGTTGGTCCATTGCAGACCCGCGCGCTCGACGGCCTCGAAGAACTGCTTCTCGGCTGGTGGTAGACGGCTCCGGCCTCTATATCGCTGCCATGGCCGGGAAATTCATCACCTTCGAAGGCGGCGAGGGGGCCGGCAAGTCGACCCAGATCCGCCGCCTCGCGGCCCGCCTGGAAGACGCGGGGCTTCGCGTCGTTACCACGCGCGAGCCTGGGGGTACGCCGGCGGCGGAGGCCATTCGCCTGTTCATCCTCAGCCGCCGCGCCGAAATGATGGGTCCGGAGGGCGAGGCGGTTTTGTTCGCGGCCGCGCGAGCCGACCACGTGGCACGGATCATTCGCCCCGCGCTCGCCTCGGGCGACTGGGTCCTCTGCGATCGGTTCGCCGACTCGACGCGCGTCTACCAGGGTGTCGAGGGCGGCGTTGCCGCGGACACCCTCGACGCGCTCGAACGCGTCGCCGTTGGCATGACGCGGCCGGACCTGACCATTATCCTCGACGTTTCTGCCGAGACGGGGCTCGGTCGGGTTCGCGCGCGCCAGGCAGCAAGCGGCGTCAGTCCCGATCGCTTCGACACCGACGAACTTGGCCCCCACGAACGGCGGCGAAAGGCCTATCTCGACCTCGCCGCGCGCGATCCCGGCCGTTACCTTGTCATCGATGCGTCGCGGAACGAAGACGAGGTCGCTGCGGACATCTGGCAGGCGATCTCGTCACGGCTTCTTCGCGAGGCGGCGTAATGGCGGACGAAGTCCCGCGCCTTGATGCCCTCGAGGGATGGCCTCCGCCCGAGGCGCAATCCCGCTGGTGGGGGAGCACGTCAGCCGAGACGGCGCTCCTTGACGCGTATCGCGGCGGCCGGATGCACCATGCCTGGCTGCTTGGCGGCCCAAAGGGGATCGGCAAGGCAACGCTTGCCTACCGTTTCGCGCGCTTTGCCTTCTGTAATCCCGATCCCTCGTCCACTGCGGTCGCTATCGCGTCCGATCTCACCGTCCCTGACGACAGCCCGGCCTTCCGCCGGGTCGCCGGGCGCGCTCATCCCAATCTCTTGGCTATGGAGCGTCCATGGGACGAGAAGAACAAGCGCTACAAGACGGAACTAGCCGTCGACGAGATCAGACGCAGCGTTGGCTTCTTCGGCTCGACCAGTGGGGAAGGGGGGTGGCGGATCGCCATCGTCGATCCCGCTGACGAGATGAATCCGAGCGCCGCCAACGCGCTTCTGAAGATTCTGGAGGAGCCCCCAGCCCGCTCCTTGTTCTTCATTATCTCCCATGCACCCGGCCGGCTTCTGCCTACCATCCGATCGCGGTGTCGGCGTCTCGACCTCCCATCCCTCCCTTCGGATGCGATCGTCGGGGCGATCCGGAGCAACGGCGGTATTGACGCGGACGACGATGATATCCGCCTTGCCGCGGTCTTGTCGGAGGGTAGCCTCCGACGCGCGATCCTCCTTCTCGAGGAAGGTGGCATCGCGACTTATCGCGCCTTCGCCCGCTTCGCCGCCAACGTCGGCGACCCCGATGTGACGGCCATGCATGCGCTGGCCGATAGCGTCTCCGGTCGTACCGCCGACGACACCTATTACGGTTTTCTCGACACGGTTCGCGCCTGGCTCGGCCGACGTGTCCGCGGCGAGCCCGAGCCTGCGCCCGAGGCCACGCCCGAGGAGGCGGTTCGGGCCGTTCCGCTTGCCAGATGGGCGGAGGTGTGGGAGAAGATCGCGCAATCATCGACCGAAGCCGATGACCTCAACCTTGACCGCAAGCAGGTCGTGCTCTCGATCCTCATGTCGCTCGCCCGCGCCGCACGAATGTGACCTTCCGGCCCGACCGCACCGCGGTCGCGATGGACTTTGCGCAGGCTCCTGACTTCACGGCGAGACGACGATGAGCGCCAGGAAATTCTACATTACCACCGCCATTTCCTATCCCAATGGCCCACCCCATATCGGGCACGCCTATGAGGATCTCGCGACCGACGCCCTGGCCCGCTTCCGGCGCCTCGATGGTGACGATGTCTTCTTTCTCACCGGCACCGACGAGCATGGCATCAAGATGAAGCAGACCGCGACCCGCGCCGGGGTTACCCCGCGCGAGTTTGCCGACCGTAACACGCCGCTCTTCCGGAAGATGGTCGAGGCGCTCGGCTGTTCCAACGACGACTTCATTCGCACGACCGAGCCGCGGCACTACCGCTCCTGTGAAGAGATTTGGCGCCGGATGCAGGCGGCGGGCGACATTTATCGGGATACCTATGCCGGCTGGTATTCGGTCCGGGACGAGGCTTATTACGCCGAGTCCGAGACCGAGGTGAGGGCCGACAATGTTCGCTACGGCCCGCAGGGAACGCCGGTCGAATGGGTCGAGGAGGCGAGCTATTTCTTCCGGCTCTCGGCCTATCAGGATCGCCTTCTGGCACACTATGACGCCAACCCGGATTTCATCGGTCCCGAGGAGCGCCGGAACGAAGTCGTGAGCTTCGTCAGGGGAGGGCTTAAGGATCTATCGATCTCGCGCACGACTTTCGATTGGGGCATCCCGGTGCCGGAGGACCCGAGCCATGTGATGTATGTCTGGGTCGACGCTCTGACCAACTACATCACCGGCGTCGGCTTTCCGGACGACACGACGAAGTTCGACCGCTACTGGCCGGCGGATCTGCACATCATCGGCAAGGACATTGTCCGCTTCCACGCGGTCTACTGGCCCGCCTTCCTGATGTCGGCCGGTCTCCCGCTGCCGAAGCGCGTCTTCGCTCACGGCTTCGTCTTCAACCGCGGTGAGAAGATGTCGAAGTCGGTGGGGAACGTGGTCGATCCCTTCGCGCTGATCGACGCCTATGGCGTCGACGCGGTTCGATACTTCTTCCTGCGCGAGGTGCCGTTCGGCCAGGACGGAAACTACAGCCACGAGGCGATCGTCCAACGGATCAATGCCGATCTTGCCAACGACCTCGGAAACCTCGCCCAACGATCGCTGTCGATGATCGCAAAGAACTGCGATGGCATCCTTCCGCCGCTGGGAGATCTCACGGCCCAAGACCGGGATATCCTCGCTGCGGCCGACCGCCTCCTTGACCAGTGTCGGGAGGCCTTCGCAACACAACAGATTCACCAGGCGCTCAACGCGATCTGGGCCGTTGTTGCGGATGCCAACCGGTATTTCGCCGCAGCCGCGCCGTGGGCGCTTCGCAAGACCGATCCCGCTCGGATGGGCTCGGTCCTGCACGTGACCGCAGAGGTGCTCCGCCAGGTGGCAATCCTGATCCAGCCGGTTATGCCCGGGTCGGCGGGGAAGCTCCTCGATCTTCTCGGCGTGCCTCGCGACGCCCGGGCTTTCGCGAACCTCGGTCCGGCCGGGCGACTTGAAGCCGGGACGAAGCTCGCTTCGCCTGAGCCTGTCTTCCCGCGGTACGTCGAGGAGGCCGGGAGGGAGCCGGCGGCGACGAGCTGACGAAGGACCGGATGTTCGTCGACAGCCACTGCCACCTGGACTTCGCCGACTTCGATGAAGACCGCGACGTGGTCGTGGATCGCGCCCGCGCGGCTGGTGTCGAAACCCTCGTCTCGATCAACACCCGGGTCCGGCGATTCCCTGCTCTTCGCGCTCTGGTGGATCGCTATCCCCGAGTCTACTGCACTGTCGGCACCCATCCCCACAACGCCGCCGAGGAGGCCGAGGTTACAGCGGCCGATCTCGTGCGAATCGCCGCCGATCCCAAGGTCGTCGCCATTGGCGAAGCCGGGCTTGATTATCACTACGACAACTCTCCGCGCGAGGCGCAGCGGATTTCATTCCTTCGCCACATCGCCGCGGCGCGCGAAACTCAGCTTCCGCTCGTCATCCACGCCCGCGACGCCGACGCAGACATCGCCGACATTCTGGAGGCGGAAAGCGGGAAGGGCGCCTTCCCCGCGATTCTCCACTGCTTCTCGTCCGGCCGCGATCTCGCCCGGCGGGGCATCGCCCTCGGATTCTATATCTCCTTTTCCGGGATCCTTACCTTCAAGCGATCGAACGAGCTGCGCGACATTGCGGCCGAAGTGCCGATGGATCGGCTGCTCATTGAAACCGATGCGCCATACCTTGCCCCGGTGCCGCATCGCGGTCACCGCAACGAACCTGCTTATGTCGTTGAAACTGCAAAGGTTCTTGCAAAAATCAAAGGTGTTCCGGTCGACGAGTTCGCCGAAACAACTACCGGCAATTTCTATCGAATTTTCAGAAAAGCCGAGCCCGCGAAATGACGGGATTTGTGGCAACGATCCTCGGCTGTGGGCCGTCGCCGGGCGTGCCGCGGATCGGCAACGATTGGGGCCAATGCGATCCGACCGATCCGCGAAACCGCCGATCGCGTTGTGCGCTGCTCATTGAACGCCGGGACCCGGGACTAATGCCGACCCGGATTCTGGTCGACACCAGCCCCGACATCCGCACGCAACTACTTGCCGCCGGCGTCGACCACATCAACGGCGTCCTCTATACGCACGCTCATGCCGATCATCTCCACGGCATTGACGACCTCCGCGCATTTTGGATGAAGACGAAACGTCTGGTGGATGTCTACGCGGAGGATACGACGGCCGCGCGCGTCATCGAGGCCTTTGCCTATTGCTTCCGTACGCCACCGGGCGGTTCATACCCACCGATCCTCCGGATGAACCGGATCGAACCCTATAAGGAGTTTGCGATCACCGGTCCGAGTGGCCCGATCGACATTCTTCCGTACCTCCAGGCCCATGGCGATGGCATATCGCTTGGCTTCCGCTTCGGCGGATTGGCCTATTCCTGCGACGTGAGCGCCCTCGACCAACGCGCTGAAGCTGCGCTTCAGGGGCTCGACATCTGGATCGTCGACGGCCTGCGCCGCGATCCGCATCCAAGTCACTTCAGCGTCGCCCAGGCGCTTCAGTGGATCGAGAGGATCAAGCCGCGGCGCGCTGTGCTGACCCACATGGATTTCAGCCTCGACTACGACGTATTGAAACGGGACCTGCCGCCGAATGTCGAGCCGGCGTATGACGGTATGGTTCTGAAGCTGTGAGATCGCCAGGAAGCGGACTGAAGTTCCATAATATATCTTATGCGACTTGCCAGTGCGGTGTAACCCTCACGCTTTGAAAGCAGCGCCCGCAATGAAGCCATCGCGCGACATCGAACGACTGATCGAGATCATGGCGGCGCTACGCCATCCCGTCACTGGCTGTCCGTGGGACCTTGAGCAGACCTTTTCGACGATCGCGCCCTATACGGTTGAAGAGGCTCACGAGGTCGCGGAAGCCATAGCGCGAAACGATATGGTTGACCTCCGCGACGAGCTGGGCGACCTCCTGCTGCAGGTGGTCTATCACGCTCGTCTGGCTGAGGAAGGCGGCGCCTTTTCGTTTCCCGATGTGGTTGAGGCGATTACCACCAAGCTTGTTCGGCGCCACCCCCATGTCTTTGGCGACGCGGATGCACGGGCCGCCCCAGTCGCGAAGGCTCAGTGGGAAAGGATCAAGGCCGAAGAGAAGGCGGCGCGGAGGGCCGAGCGCGGCGAGCATGAACCGTCCGGGCTACTTCACGGTGTCGGGCGTGGGCTGCCGCCGCTAACGCGTGCGCTGAGACTTCAAGAGAAGGCGTCGACGGTTGGTTTCGACTGGCAGGACCCGAGGGCAGTGATTGCCAAGCTTCGCGAGGAGATCACGGAGATCGAGGAGGTGCTGGCCGAGACGGTCCCATCGGAAGATCGGTTGGAGGATGAGGTCGGCGATCTCCTGTTCGTCGTCGTCAACCTCGCCCGGCACCTCAAAGTGGATCCGGAGCAGGCGCTTCGCCGCACCAACGCTAAGGTCGAGACCCGCTTCTCCGCGATCGAGTCGGCGCTCGCCAAGACTGGCCGGACACCCGCCGACGCGAGCCTCGACGAAATGGAGGCCCTCTGGCAGGAGGCGAAGCGCTCGACAAAGACGGAAGAAAAGAGAGCCGACTGAGGGCCGGCCGTTATGAGATCAATTTCTGGGCCGCTCGCGTCTCCGGCTTGATCGGCGCCGCGCTGGGAAACGCCTTCAGGAATCGTTCCGTGACCTCGTCACGAACCCTGACACGCACCACCACGTATCCGTCGGGCCGATCGTCGCGCTCCAGTACCTCGCCCAGGTCGTAGAGCTTGTGGAGGTCGCCGAGCTGTGCGCCGCTGAGCTCGACTCGGTAGACGCCATGGCCCTCCGAGATACGGTCCTCGATCGCCTGGAGAAGTTCCGGCATGCCCTCCCCGGTCAGCGCCGCTACCGAAACCACCAGGGGGCTCCCTCCGCTCTTGCCGTTCACCCGTGGTGGGACGATTCGAGGCGGGCGTTCAGATGGCGGTAAAAGGTCGATCTTGTTCCAGACCTCGATCACCCTTTCCGTCGAGATGACGTCAATGCCGAGTTCGGTAAGCACCCTGGCAACGTCCTTCGCCTGCGCCCCGGTATCGGGATGCGCGATGTCGCGGACATGGAGGATGAGGTCTGCCTCGGCCACTTCCTCGAGGGTGGCCCGGAATGCCGCGACCAGCATGGTCGGCAGGTCCGAGACGAACCCGACGGTGTCCGATAGCACGACGCTGGTTCCGCTGGGCAGTTCGACGCGACGGAGCGTCGGATCGAGCGTCGCAAATAGCCGGTTGTCGGCAAAGACGGTGGACCGGGTCAGCGCGTTGAACAGCGTCGACTTGCCGGCGTTGGTGTAGCCCACAAGCGCCACCACTGCCTGTCCGGAGCGCTTTCGGCTTCGCCGTTGTAACCGTCGACGTGTAACAACGGTCTGGAGTTCCTTCTTGATCTTGTCGATCCGCTCGGACAGCGCGCGCCGGTCGGCTTCAATCTGGGTTTCGCCGGGGCCGCCGAGAAAACCGAAACCGCCGCGCTGGCGCTCAAGGTGGGTCCAACTTCGGACCAGCCGGCTCTTCTGATAGGAAAGATGAGCCAGCTCCACTTGGAGCCGTCCTTCCCGGGTCTGGGCACGTTCGCCGAATATCTCCAGGATGAGCCCTGTCCGGTCGATCACCTTCGCTTTCCACGCTTTTTCGAGATTGCGCTGTTGAACCGGCGACAGGCTATGATCGACGATGACCAGACCGATCCCCTCAGCCGCGACTTGGCTGGCAATTTCCTCAACCTTGCCGGTCCCGAATAGCGTCGCCGGTCGGTAGGAGGAGAGCGGAACGGCGACAGTGTCAACGACGTCGAGGTCGATCGCCCTGGCGAGGCCCGCGGCTTCTTCCATTCGGGCGTCCCTACCCCGGTCGTCGGGCCCCGCGCCCCTCTCCCCGCGCGTCACGGGCACGAGCACCAGCGCCCGGTCGGCCTGAGTGGGCGTGTCCGTCGCGGCGCTGGTCGTGGCAAGTTCCGAAAAATCGGTCAATCCGCGTCCCGGCTGTTGGGCCCCTCCTCCGGCGGCTCGAAGAGCTGCAACGGCGTTCCCGGCATGATTGTTGATATGGCGTGCTTGTAGACGAGTTGCGAGTGCCCGTCGCGCCGAAGGAGAACGCAGAAATTATCAAACCAGGTGACAATCCCTTGGAGTTTCACGCCGTTGACGAGAAAGATCGTCAGCGGCGTCTTGTTCTTGCGAACATAGTTCAGGAAGGTGTCTTGCAGGTTTTGTGCGCGATCCGCCATTTTGTCCGTCTCATTCTTTTTGGCTCTGCGGGTAACGCCAGCCGCACTGACCGGTCGGCGACCGGTCTAGCCTAGTTTGCCGAGTGTTGTCTTGCTCGTCATCCTGCTTTTTTTGAGCTGTCTGTGACCGGAGATTCCGCCGGCGGCCTATGCATGGACCATGCCGGTGCCACTTCGGCGTGGCGGTGGAAGGCCGCGCGAAGCCGTTTTGCCACCGGTCCGGGCTTGCCTGAACCGACCGGCTTTCCGTCAATGCTCGTGATCGGCATGACGATGGTCGATGCCGCGCTGATGAACGCCTCCTGTGCTTTCAGGGCCTCTTCGACGGCAAATGGACGTTCTTCCAGCCTCAGACCCTCGGCTTCGAGCATGTCCATTAGCACCGAGCGAGTGATGCCCGATAGAATTCCATGGTCCGCTTGGCGCGTCACCAGGCAACCCGCGGCTGTCACGATCCACGCATTGGTGGAGGCGCCTTCGGTGACGTTACCCTCGCGATCGACAAACCATGCCTCGTAAGCGCCGGCCGAACGTGCCTTCTGCTTGGCGAGCACGTTTGGGAGCAGGCCCACTGTCTTGATGTCGACCCGCCCCCAACGGTTATCGGGGACGGTGATCACCGCAATCCCTTCAGCGGCGCGCTTCTCGCCCTGGGCGACATCAAGCGAGCGGGCTGTCGCGACGATTCCTGGTCTCACCGGTTTCAGGGGAAAGGCGTGATTTCGGGGTGCCACGCCGCGCGTGATCTGGAGATAAACGATGCCATTCTCGACCCGGTTCCGTCGGACCAGTTCACGAAGGATGACGCCGATGGCAAAGCGATCCATCGGCGGTTTGATATCGATCGCCGCCAACGAGCGTTCGAGGCGAGCCATGTGCCGCGCCTCGTCGATGAGCCGCCCTCCCCTCACCTCGCAGACTTCGTAGACGCCGTCGCCGAACTGGAACGCGCGGTCCTCGACGTTCACTGCGGCGTCGCGGAGCGCGACATAACGACCGTTGACGTAAGCGACGCGTGACATGGTCACGAGCGCCAATAGGCGAGGTTGAAGGCGGCAAGAACCACGAGCACCTCCAGTCTGCCGAGAATCATCGTCACGATGAACACGAGCTTGGCAAAACCGTCGAAGTCCGAGTAGGGCGGCCATAGCGCGCCCTCGCTCCACCCGGCCGCGTAAAGCGGCCCGATGTTCGAGAAGCCTGAAATCGCCGCGGTTAGCGCCGCATTGAAGTCGGGTAGCGACACTGAGAGCAGGACCAGGGCGACGACGATCGTGACGAGGGAGACGAACAAGCCGCTGAGGATCGCCTTTAGCGTTTCGGGATCGAAAGCGACGCTGCCGAAGCGTGATTCGCGCACGCTGTGCGGGTAGATGAGCCGGCGGAGTTCCTGTCCCGACAGCGTAAGCAGCGCCCCCACTCGATAGAACTTGATGCCGCCGGAGGTCGAAATCCCCGAGCCGCCCACGAAGGCGAGAAACAGCACGATCGCTGCCGGAAGCACGGTCATTGCCGAGGGGTGAGCCTGGAATCCGGTAGTACTTACCAGTGAGACTCCGGTAAGCAGTCCACCCGTGATCCAATGCGGCGGCGCAACCGCCGCGTCTCGAAGCGGGTCGGCAAACAACACGGCATAGGCGAACGAAACGAGCAGCGCGACGCCGATGATCCAATAGCTCTCGCGATGCGCGCGGAGGAGCTGCCAGCGGCCCTCGACCACCATGCGGTGCCATACGACGCTCGTGGCACCGATGAGCATGAAAACGCCGACCACGCCGTTGGCAAACGGGTTGTCATAGACCGCAAAGGAGCCATCGATCGGCATGAACCCGCCCGTCGATATGGTCGAGAGTGCGATGCAGACGGCCTCGAAAGGTGGAATGCCGGACGCGAAAAGGAGCACGACGCAGGCGATCGTCAGCATCCCATAGGCGACCAGGATTTGTCGCAGCGTGGTGACCAACCGTCCGAAGCGGTCCTCCCCTCCGGAGAGCAGGGCCACCTGGCTCCCCGACAACCCCCCAAGCCCGCTCGCTGCCACCACGGTCGCGATTGTCGCCAGCGTAAGCAGCCCGCCGAGCCACTGTAGCTCCGCGCGGAAGAAGATGCCGGCGAGCCCCACCGACCGGACCGTGGACAAGGCTGTCGCGCCCGTGGTCGTCAAGCCCGAAACGCTCTCGAACAAGGCGGTGAGGAAGTCCAAGTTCCCGGCACGCATCATGGGTACCGCCGCGACCAGCGACGGGATCGTCCATACCGCCACTACCAGCATGAAGCCCTCGACACGGCGGATTTTCGGTGTCCGGCCACGAAGCGCGAAGATGACCGCGGCGGCGACAAACCCGAGCAATGCCGCCATCAGCAAGAAGGCGTTCGCCGTGTCGGTTTCTCCGGTCGCGAAGCCGATGCCCGCAGGCAGGAGCAAAGCCGCCGCAAAACCCGCCAGCGCCTGTGACAACAGGTAAAAGACGCCTAGCATCCGGTTGATCGATCAAAAGAATTCGAGGCTGACACGGAACATCTGTTCGACTTGGCGGACCCGGTCGGCCACG
>DASSPO010000031.1:0-23862 GCA_035699585.1 Bauldia sp. | reverse complement strand
ACACGCATGACCTGCCGCTCTCCCCGCCGGTGTCGCTCGTTTCGGCTCGCCGCCGGCCGGCCGGCGCGGCCGGGGATCTTCGTGCACGGAATGGGGTTGAAAACGCGGTCCGAAATCGCGACATGCTAGCCCTTGGGCGTTCAGGGCGAGACCCAAGGATCGAAGGCGATGGCGGCGCGGAAACCGGATGTTTGGATGTGGGCGCAGATGCGCGCCATGCTCAACGAAGCCGACGAGATGCGCGGGCGCTTCTTCGAGCTTCGTCATGGCGGGAGCAAGCCCACCTGGGAGCCGCCGGTCGACATCATCGAGACGCCGGCTGAGCTCCTGATCTTCGTCGCCCTGCCCGGCGTCGACCTCGATCGCGCCGAAGTCGTCTTCAACGGAGCCGAGTTGGTGGTGGGCGGCACGCGGCGCCTGCCGGAATCGCTCCGCCGTGCCCGCATCCATCGCATGGAGCTGCCGTACGGCCGCTTCGAGCGGCGGATCGCGTTGCCGCCGGGCCGCTACGATGCCGCAAGGCGCGAGGCGGCCGACGGCTGCCTCCTGATCCGCCTGCACAAGATCGAGAGACCCTGACGTGGCAGATTTGGATACCCTGAGCGCAAAGGAAGCCGAGAACGGCTCCGTCCCCCAGCGGGAGATGCCCGCCGACGCGATCGCCCTGGTGCCGGTCCGTCAGCTCGTGCTCTTCCCCGGCATGGTGATCCCGGTGACGCTCGGCCGGCCGCGTTCGATCGCGGCCGCGCAGGATGCCGTGCGCGGCGAACGCCAGATCGGCGTCATCACCCAGCGCGACGCGACCGTCGACGATCCCGGCGAGATCGACCTCTACCGCATCGGCACGGTCGCCAATATCGTCCGTTACCTCACCGGCAAGGACGGCTCCCACCATGTCGTCTCCCAGGGCGAACAGCGATTCCGTATCGTCGAATTCCTGTCCGGCTGGCCGTTCCTCGTCGCCCGGATCGAGCGGATCGAGAATCCCGAATCGAGCTCGCCGGAGATCCAGGCGCGCTTCCTCAACCTGAAGCGCCAGGCGCTGGAGGCCCTCGAGCTTCTGCCGCAGGTGCCGCAGGAACTGGTCCAGCAGGTCGGCGCGATCGGCGACCCGGGCGCGCTTGCCGACATTGTCGCGGCATACCTCGATTTGACCACCGAACAGAAGCAGGAGGTGCTCGAGACGATCGACCTCACGACCCGGCTCGATCGGGTCTCGCGCTTCCTCGCCGAGCGGATCGAGGTGCTGCGGCTTTCTCAGGAGATCGGCCAGCAGACCCGCGCCTCGCTCGACAAGCGCCAGCGCGAGGTGCTCCTGCGCGAGCAGATGGCGGCGATCCAGAAGGAACTCGGCGAATCCGACGGCAAGCAGAACGAGATCGCCGAGCTCGCCGAGGCGATCACCAAGGCCGAGATGCCGAAGGAGGTCGAGGAGCAGGCGCGGCGCGAGCTGCGCCGGCTCGAGCGCATGCCGGAGGCCGCGGCCGAGTTCGGCATGATCCGCACCTATCTCGACTGGCTGATCGAACTGCCCTGGAAGCTCCCGCCCGAGGAGCCGATCGACCTCAAGGAGGCGCGCCGCATCCTCGACGAGGACCACTATGGTCTCGACAAGATCAAGCGCCGCATCGTCGAGTATTTGGCGGTCCGCAAGCTCGCCCCAGAAGGCAAGGCGCCGATCCTCTGCTTCGTCGGCCCGCCGGGGGTCGGCAAGACCTCGCTCGGCCAGTCGATCGCTCGCGCCATGGGGCGGAAGTTCGTGCGTGTGTCGCTCGGCGGCGTCCATGACGAGGCCGAGATTCGCGGCCACCGCCGCACCTATGTCGGCGCGTTGCCCGGCAACATCATCCAGGGCATCCGCCGCGCCGGTGCGCGCAACTGCGTGATGATGCTCGACGAGATCGACAAGCTCGGCGCAGGTATCCAGGGCGACCCCTCCGCGGCGCTGCTCGAGGTGCTCGACCCGGAGCAGAACAACACCTTCCGCGACAACTACCTCGCGGTGCCGTTCGACTTGTCCCGGGTCGTCTTCATCACCACGGCGAACGTGCTCGACACCATTCCCGGTCCGCTTCGCGACCGCATGGAGATCATCCAGCTCTCCGGCTACACCGACGGCGAGAAGCTGGAGATCGCCAAGCGTTACCTGGTCAGGCGTCAGCTCGAAGCCAACGGCCTCAAGCCCGAGCAGGCGGGGATCAGCGACGCCGCACTGCGCGACATCATCGACCACTACACGCGCGAGGCCGGCGTGCGTAACCTCGAGCGCGAGATCGGTCGTGCGCTCCGCTACGCCGCGGTCGAGATCGCCGAGGAGCGCCGCAAGGCGGTCGAGATCGACCTCGCCGACCTCGCCACCGTCCTGGGGCCGCCGCGCTTCGAGAACGAGGTGGCGATGCGGACGTCGGTTCCCGGCGTCGCCACCGGGCTTGCCTGGACACCGGTGGGCGGCGACATCCTGTTCATCGAGGCGACCCGCACGCCGGGCTCGGGACGGCTGATCCTGACGGGTCAGCTCGGCGACGTGATGAAGGAGAGCGCCCAGGCGGCGTTGAGCTTGGTCAAGAGCCGTCTCGAATCGCTCGGCATCGACCCCGCGCTCCTCGAGAAGAGCGACATCCACATCCACGTCCCGGCGGGCGCCATCCCGAAGGACGGGCCGAGCGCCGGCGTCGCGATGGGCATGGCGCTGGTCTCCCTCCTCACCAACCGTACCATCCGGAGCGACACCGCGATGACCGGCGAGATCAGCCTCCGCGGCCTGGTCCTGCCGGTGGGCGGGATCAAGGAGAAGACCGCCGCGGCGGCCCGCGCCGGTCTCCGCCGCGTCCTGCTTCCCGCCCGGAATCGCAAGGACCTCGAGGAAATCTCCGAGGACGCCCGGCGGCAGATCGAGTTCGTCTTCGTTGAGAAGATCGACGACGTGATCGACGCGGCGCTCGAGCCGGAGAAGGCCGGGATCACGACGGCGGCGGCGTAAGCTCGAAAGGGCGGGGCCGACGCCATCGCCGGGCGCGGGAGACGCTGCGCCCGGCGCGGTCGCTCAGGTCCTACCGCGAGACGAACTTCTTGAAGACGAAGCCGCGTTTTCCTCCGGCCTCGACCTCGCACCAGTAGTCGCAGCCGAGCACCTTGACCGAGAGGCCCTCGGCGAGGATCGCCACCACGGGGGCGGCGTTGTCCGGCTTCGCGCGCATGTTGACGAAGGCGTTGATGGTCGCCCGCCCGGGGCTGACCGGGGTCGCCGCCGGTTCCTGGGCGGGGTCGCGGGAGGCCACGCGCGCCGGCGCCTCCTCGGCGGAATCGCTGCCGTCTTCCTCCCGGGCCGGAGCCTCCGCTTCAAGCAGCGACTGGCGCACCGGGTCGTAGCTCGGGATCGCCGGAACATAGGCAAGCGGGCCCGGCTCGGCGCCTTGGAAATCCGGAGCGCGCGCGACGCGGGGCGTCTCCCCCGGTGGCGGGCGGATCACGACCGGCGGCTCGGCGGCGGGCGCCGGCGGCGATGGCGCCGCAGCCGCCGCGGCGGTTACGGTAACGCCCGGCTCGGAGATCACCGCCGGCTGAACCGCCGCCGGAGGCGATGCTCCCGGCTCGGCGAGCAGCGTCGCCAGCGCCCGGTCCATCGGGCCGTCGGCCGCCTTGGCGGGCGGCTCGATCTTGGGCGCGGCCGTGGCGGCGGGCGCGGCGGCAACCACCGGCGCCGCACCCGGCTCCGGCGTCGCAACCGACAATGCCGTCGGCTCGGCGAAAGGCCGCATCAGCACGACAAGGCCGAGCCCGACTCCGAGGCCGAGGATCGCCGCGGCCGACATGGCGCGGATGCCGTGGCCGCGATCCTCGAACTCGTTCTTGTGCTCGTAGACGGGAGCCGCCGCCAACGCCCGCTCCGGCCGCGGCGGGGGCAGCCGCGCCGGGACGTGATGGGAGATCCGCGCACGCGGCTCGTCCAGGTACTTCCGCCAGGGCGCGTCGTCGCCGGCCGCCGCGTCGGGTTCCGGGGCAGGCATGCGGAGGTCGACATAGGTGCGCTGACGGACCGGATCGGGCGCAAACGGCGAACGCCGTGGCGGACCGATGAAGTCGGGGGCCTCGAACACGACCTGCGCCGGCCGGAGCGGCTCGGCCTTCGGCATGCGCGGGGGCGTGAGCAGGGTTTCCTCGAGCGACTTGAGCTGGTCGAGAAGCGCCGCCTCGAGCTTCTCGGCGGTCGCATCCCTCGCCGCAGGCCGGGGTGTTTTGGCCTCGACCGCCGGTGGGGCCGATTCGGCCGCTGTCGCCGGCGGCTTCGTTCCGGCGGGGGAGGACGTAGGCTCGACGCCAAGCGCCACGGCGACCGCGAGGATGCGGGCCGCCGGCCTGTCGACACCGGGCTCCACTGCCGCGGGAACATGCGGCGTCGCGGTGGGCGGCGCGGCCTCCTCCGGCGCGTTTCCTGCCATGACCGGAGCCGGCGCCCGGTCCGCTTCACTCACCGCGATCTCGGCGCTGGCCGAAGCCGGTTCCGCGGCGGCGGCGACCTCCATCGGCGCGTCGGCTTTCGCCTCGGCCGCTGCTGGCGCTGGCCGCTCGACCTCTGCCGCTGTACCCGCCGGCGCCGCGGCGCCATCGACGGTGCCCGGCGCGTCCTTCGATTTCAGCGCCTCGCGCCGCGTGAGGCGTTCGAATGCCGCCTCTCCCGGCGATAGCCGCGGGTGCGAAATCGACGGATTCCCGTTGTTCTCACTTGCCATGGCGTCGGACCCCTCGTTCGCCACAGCCCCCGAAAGTCACCACCCAATACCCAGACCCTGCCTGCCGATTGCGGCGACTCCTTGCCGAGAATGAGGCTTGAATCGGAACCGGCCGTCAGATCGCGGTTTCGAGGTACCTCGCCTCGACGTCGGCGACCCAGCTGCCGACGTTCCACGAACCGTATGCGCCCATGCCGCCGACCGGGTCGTCGCCGCCGTAGACCGGGACGTGAATGAACGACAGGCCGTCGTGGGCGTGCGCCGTTTCGAGCGCCTTTTGGAGCGCCTGCGGCGTGTCGCCGCCGAGCAGCGCCAGCACGCCCGGGAAGGCGCTTGCCATCCGCAGATAGTCCACCGCGACTCCGTCATTGGTGCGGAACTCGGCGCCGTACTGCGCCAGCTGAAGACCGGTGATCGCGGCCATGCGACGGTTGTCGAAGAGCACGATGGTCGCCTTCAGGCCGTGCTCCGCCGCGTCGAGGAGCACCTGCGGGTTCATCATGAACGAACCGTCGCCGGTGAAGGCGATGGCATGGCGCGGGCGATCGGCGACCGCCGCCGCCATCAGCGCGCTCACCGCGTAGCCCATGTAGGAGGCCCCCGACTCGGTGAAAGTCTCGAACGGCCGGTCGTCCTCGACGATCTGGAAGCCGTTCGCCTGCACGTCGCCGGCATCGAACAGCTTCACCGCCCCGGTTCGGTTCGCGAACTCGGCAACGACACGGATCGCCTGCGGCTGGGTCATCACGCGGCGCTGCCACACCGGATCGATCGGCGCGATCGCCGCGAAGCGGGCGCGCTTGAGCTCACCCCATTGCTGCTTCTTTTCCCCGCAGGCGGCAAGCCACGCGCCCTTGCCGGGGCTTCGCCATTCTCCATCCGGGAGCGCGGCAAGCAGCCGCTCGAGGTTGGCGCCGATGTCGCCCGGAACCGCAAGCGTCCGGTTGTAATGGGTGAGGTCGTCGAGGTCGCCGTTGAGGTTGATGACGGCGCGGACCTTGGGGTAGCCGATCCCCGAGCAGTCCGACTGGCAGACGGCGCGGGTGCCGACGGCGACGAGCAGCGTCGCCTCCTCCATGGCGTGGTTGCCGCTGACCGAGCCTTTCGACCCGCCGACATGCATGTTGCGGGGATGCGCGTCGGGCAGGACCCCGGTCGACCCCGGCGAGAGCACCGCCACCGCGCCCGTCCTTTCGACGAAGCTTCGGATCGCGTCCGCGAAGCGCCGGCCGCCGCCGCCGACCTTGACCACGATCCGGTCGTGGGCCGCGATCAGCGCCGCCGCTTCGGCGAAGACCGTGTCGTCGGCGCAGGCGACCGGCGCGGCTGCCGTCTTCCCCGGCAGGGCGGCGAGATTGACCGCCACCTCCGCCGGCTGCGTGTTGATCGGGAGGAGCAGGTAGAACGGCCCCGGCTTGTACGGATGGCCGACCGTCGCCGCCCCCTGGCGGAGCGCTTCGCGGAGCGCTGCCGGCGTGTGCAGCGTGTAGCTTCGGCCCATCACCGCGGTGAGCGCGCCGAACGACCCTTGGCCCGGCTTCGGCACCTGCTGCATGTTGTAGCCTTCGCCGCCGGTGGTCTCGTCGCCATAGAGGTGCCAGACCCCGACCCCGTTCGAGGCGGCGACCAGGGATCCGGCAAAGGCCTGCAAGGCGCCGGGGCCGATCGACGTGACCACGGCAGCGTGCTCGCCATACTGCCAGGCGAGCTGGGTCGCCGCATGCGCCATCGCCACCTCGTTCCGGAACTGCCAGGTGCGCGTCACGCCCGCCGCCTCGTAAACCCGCAGCACTTCGCCCAAGGCCGTGTTGCCGTGACCGAAGATCGCGAGGTACTTGCGGACGTCCTGCTTGAGGAGGCCGAGCACGAGGGCCTCGACCAGCGGCATGGTGGCAATCGTCGGGATTGTCCCGGCGGCGAGCGCGGCGTCGAGCCCGCCGGCGGAGGCGATCGCCCGCGCCCGCGCCGCCGTCTCCCCCGGGTTCGCCGGTCCGTCGTTCATGGCGAGAGCCGGCCGACCTCGTCGACCCGGACGGCGCGGCCGAGCTCCGCCGAAAGCTGGGCGGCGAGCGTGAACTTGAGGATGTCGCGCCCTTCCTCGGCGGTGAGATGCGGTGTGGTGCCGTTGCGCAGCGCCTCGATCCAGTGCCGCGTCGAATGGATGAAGCTTGCCTCCCAGCCGAGCTCGGCGTCGGGGAAGCTGATGCCCTCCGACCGACCGCCGGCGTGAAGCCACAGCGCCGGTCCCTCGACGATTCGCCCGTGGCCGCGAGCGATGGTGATCACCCCCGCCGTGCCGGTGATCTCGAGCCGGTCGTCCTGGGCATAGTGAACCGTTACGATCTCGAGCTCGGGCGAATAGACCAGCTCGAGATGGCCGTAGCGGTTGCCCGGGAACTTCCACGAAATGATTCCGGGCGCATCGACAAAGCCGCCGCCGCTCCGCGCCGTCACGCCGATCCAGGCGTGCACCTCCTCGGCAAGCCCCATGAAGTGCCAGCCGAGAGCAAACTTGTGGTGACCGTCGTCGAAGGCGAGCGGCCCGCCGCCGTTGGTCTTGCGGTCCTGCCGCCAGGCATCCGCCGCGACCGGAACGTCCCATGCCGTCCGGCTCCTGCCGGGGTTGCTCTTGACCCGGATCGACACGGGCGTGCCGATCGCGCCCTGGTCGACCAGTTCTTTCGCCTTCATCACCGGCGGATAGAAGATGAAATTCTCGAAGACGCGAAAGACGCCGCTCGCCGTCCTCGCCCGCTCGACGAGCCGGTCGGCATCGGCGACGGTCGTGGTCATGACCTTCTGCAGCGAGACGTGCTTGCCGGAGTCCATCGCGGCCAGCGCCGCCTCCGCGTGAAGGTGATGCGGAAGAAGGATGTCGACCGCATTGACGTTGCGATCGTCGAGCAGCGCGCGGTAGTCGGTGTAGATCTTCGCGTCGGGGAACCCCCAGGCCCGCGCCCGCTTCTCGGCAAGATCGCGGTTCACGTCGGCGATGGCGACGATCTCGGCGTTGGGATTCGCCCGATACTCGAGCGCATGGAGATCGGAGATGCGTCCGGCGCCGATGAAGCCGGCGCGGACGCGGTCGAGCGTTGCGGTCATGCCTTGGTCCCGTTGATGGCTGTAGTGATTTCCGCGGTGCGGTCGCGAACCAGCCGGCCGAGATCGTTGAGCCGGTCGAGGTCGAGCCGCGCCGTCGGGCCCGAAAGACCGACGGCGGCGACCATCCTGCCGCCGGCATCGCGGATGGCGGCGGCGACGCAGCGCACGCCGGGAGAGAACTCCTCGTCGTCGCGGGTGTAGCCGAGGCGACGCGCCTCGGCGAGGTCGGCATCGAGGGCGGCGCGGTCGACGATGGTGCCGGCCGTGTAGCGGGCGAGCTCTCCCGGCGCGACCCGCGTGCCGAACGCAAGGTAAGCCTTGCCCAGCGCCGTGCAGTGGAGAGGCGCCAGCGCGCCGACGGGATGATCGACACGGAGCGGATGCGGCGAGGAGATCTTGTCGATGTACCAGACCTTGTCGCCGACCAGGACGGCCATGTGGGCGCATTCGCCGGAGGCCTCGACCAGCCCTTCGAGCAGCGACCTCGCCCGCTCGCGCAGGGCGATCAGTCCCTCGAGTTGGCGGCCGCCGTTGTCGCCGTTGAGCTTGCGGCCGAGGACATAGCGCCGGTCGTCGGCGCGTTCGGCGTAGCCGGCCGCATGCAGGGTGGCGAGGAGCCGGGAGGCGTTGGCCTTGTCGATGTCGAAGCGGGCGGCGACGTCGGAGGTCCGCACCGGCGTCCCGCTCTCGGCGAGGAAATCGAGCACCGCAAGTCCGCGCTGGAGCGACTGCACGACCCTCATCGCGCCCGCGCCCTCACATCTGAAGTTGCCTTTACGGCAATAGATGGAAATGCGAGTTGCCTTATGTGACACTCAAAAAGAAAAATCATGGTCATTCTTCCGATTTTGTTGACACAAATGAGCACATCGAACAGAAATGAGCAAGACAGGTCTGTCACTATTGTAAATAGGGCAACTGTTGTCGTACCCGCCGAAAGGGAGGAGAAGAATGAAGCCCCGGCATCTCATCAAGGCGTCGCTCGGCCTGACCGTGCTCGCCGCGCCGTTCCTGCTCGCGCCCGCCTACGCCCAGGACGATACCGTCACCATCTCGCACTACTTCACCGGCGAACTCGGCCAGAAGGGGATCACCGAGATCTTCGCCGAGTTCAAGGACAAGACCGGGCTGACCGTCGCCGACAGCCCGATCGGCCACGAGGACTTCAAGACCGGCATCCTGGTCCGCGCCGCCGGTAACAGCCTTCCGGACGTGTTCAGCTACTGGGCCGGCGCCCGCACCCAGTTCGTGGTCGATGCCGGCAACATCATGCCGATCGACGATCTGTGGTCTGCCGACAAGCTCGACGATGTCGTGGCGAAGTCGGTCGCCGACGGCGCCACGCTCTACAACGGCAAGCGCTACCTCGTGCCCTTCGGCTACCACTATGCCGGCATGTTCTACAATCCGAAGGTCATGGCCGACGCCGGCATCACCACGATGCCCAAGACCTGGGACGATCTTCTCGCCGCCTGCAAGTCGCTCCGGGACAAGGGGGTCGATCCGATCGCGCTCGGCTCGAAGAACCGCTGGCCGGCGCAGTTCTGGTTCGACTATCTCCTCCTTCGCACCGCCGGCCCCGACTACCGCGCGAAGCTCATGGCGGGCACCGCCTCTTACACCGACCCCGAGGTCAAGACGGCGATGGGCCTGTGGAAGGACCTCGTCGACGCGAACTGCTTCGCGGCAAACTCGAATGCCAACGACTGGACCGACGCCTCCGACCAGGTGGCGCGCGGCGACGCCGCGATGACGCTCATGGGCACCTGGATCACCGGCTACTGGAACGGCCAGGGGCTGCAGCCCGGCACGGACTACGACTTCTTCGAGTTCCCGGTGATCGCAGACGGCGTGCCCAATGCCGTCGTCGGCCCGGTCGACGGCTGGCTGATCGCCGCCAACGCCAAGAATCCCGACGGCGCCAGGAAGCTCGTCTCCTGGCTTGCCTCCGACCCGGCGGTGCAGGCGAAGTGGGCGCAGATCCAGGGCGCGCTCTCGCCCAACGTCAAGGTCGATGCCTCGACCTATACGCCGGTGATGCAGCGGGCACTGGCAGCGGTGAACAACGCCGATGCCTTTGCCTTCAACTACGACCTTGCCACCCCGCCGCCGGTCGCCGAAGTCGGCCTCAACATGTTCGCCGAGTTCATGAACGACTCGTCCGATATCGACGCGCTCATGGAGAAGACGCAGACCGCGGCCGCCGACGCCTTCAAGGAGTAGTCGCAAGCCTCCGACCTGTCGGGCGGGCCTTCGGGTCCGCCCGATTTTTTCGCAGGCACGTAGTCCCGGTCTCCTTCTCGGAAATGACGGTATGCTGGACCCGGCCCCACCCAAAGGCCTCCCCGCAACCCTCCGCCCCGAGGGAGAGGGGACGCATCCGGCCCTGCGCTCTCCCGAAACGGGGAGACGGAACGGGCCCGGGCCGGGGTCGACATGGGGGAGCCTAGCCCATGGAACGGCGTGAGAATTTCTGGCGGATCGTGCTGCTCGCTCCGGCGCTGATCGTCTTCGCCGTCTTCGTCGTCTGGCCGCTCCTCGACTCCTTCCGCTACAGCGTCACCAACTGGAACGGCTTCGACCCCAACTACGACTTCGTCGGGATCGACAACTTCGCCCGCATCGTCGAAGACCCCGAGTTCCTCAACGCCGTCGTCAACACCGCGATCTGGATGGTGGCGGCGCTCCTCATCCCGGTGCTCCTCGGCCTTGCGCTGGCCCTCCTCCTCAATACCGGGCTTCGCGGCTCGAACGTCTTCAAGTCGATCTTCTATCTCCCGATCTGCCTCGCCGCGGTGATCGTCGGCCAGATCTGGATCTGGATCTACCAGCCGGACTGGGGGCTCCTGAACACCGCGATCGAGGCCGTGACCGGCGTCCGCCGCTTCAACTTCGCCTGGCTCGCCGAGCCCTCGACGGCGCTGTGGTCGGTGATCGTCGCCTGGTCCTGGCAGCAGACCGGCCTCGCCATGGTGATCTTCCTCGCCGGCCTCACGTCCATCCCCCGCGACCTGCTCGAGGCCGCCGACATCGACGGCGTCAGGCGCTGGAAACAGACGCTCCACATCGTCCTTCCCATGCTCCGGCCGGCGACCGTGGTGGTGGTCGCGCTCTCGGTCATCAATGCGCTCAAGGGCTTCGACATCCTCTACATCATGACCGGCGGCGGGCCGTTCCGCTCGTCGAACACGCTGGCCTTCTTCATGTACGAGGAGTCGTTCCGGAAGTACCGGATGGGCTACGGCAGCGCCATCTCGGTCGTGCTCTTCATGATCGCGCTGTCGGTCATCTTCATCTACTTCCGCCAGCTCCGGAAGCTGGACGAGGTCTATGACTGAGGTCGCACTCGAGACCCCGCGCGGGTTCTCGTTCAGCCCTTGGCGCGCGGCGCTCCTCGTCTCGCTGGTCGTGCTCGCCGCGCTTTTTCTCGCGCCGACCGCCGGCGTCGTCCTCTCCGCTTTCAAGACCACGCGGGACATCGCGCTCGGCGACCTCTGGTCATTGCCCGACGCGCTCTATCTCGGCAACTTCGCGGAGGTGATCGCCAACCCCGCGGTCAAGACCTACTTCGTCAACACCTTCCTCGTCGCCGCGCCCGCGACCGCAGCTTCGATCGCGCTCGGCATTCTCGCCGGCTGGGTCTTCGCCAAGCTCCCCTTCCGCGGCAGCGAGGCGCTGTTCCTGGTCATCGTCTCGGGACTGTTCTTCCCGCCGCAGATCATCCTCATCCCGCTGTTCAGGCTGTTCAACGCGCTCGGGCTGATCGACACGCTCTGGCCGATGATCATCGTCCACACCGCGATGGGCATCCCGATCTGCACGCTGCTCATGCGGAACTTCTTCGCCGCCGTCCCCAACGCGCTCCGCGAGGCGGCGCTGGTCGAGGGCGTCAACGAATGGCAGGTTCTCACCCGCATCGCGCTGCCCATTTCGCTGCCCGCGATCGCCGTCCTCGCCACGCTCCAGTTCACCTGGATCTGGAACGATTTCCTCTGGCCGCTGATTTTCACCCAGTCGGACGACGTCCGCACCATCATGCTCGGCATCGTCTTCCTGCGCGGCCAGTACACCGTCGCCTGGGGCGTCCAGGGGGCACTGGCATTGCTTGCGAGCCTGCCGACGCTGATCGTCTTCCTGTTCTTCCAGCGCTACTTCATCCGCGGGCTCACCATGGGGGCGGTCAAGGGATGAGCGAGGTCCGGCTCGAGGCGGTCCGCAAGAACTTCGGTTCGGTCGAGATCATCAGGGACGTCGACCTTGCCATCGCCTCCGGCGAGTTCGTCGTCTTCGTCGGCCCCTCGGGGTGCGGGAAGTCGACGCTCTTGCGCATGATCTCCGGCCTCGAGTCGGTCGCTTCCGGCCGCATCCTCATCGACGGCCGCGACGTGACCCGGCTCGCGCCCGGCGAGCGGCAGGTGGCGATGGTCTTCCAGTCCTATGCCCTCTACCCGCACATGACCGCCGTCGAGAACATGTCCTTCGGGCTGCGCATGACCGGCGCGCCGCGGGCCGAGATCGAGGCGCGCGTCGCCGAGGCCGCCCGCATCCTCCAGATCGAGCCGCTCCTCGAGCGGAAGCCGAAGCAGTTGTCCGGCGGGCAGCGCCAGCGCGTCGCCATCGGCCGCGCCATCGTGCGCCACCCCAAGGTCTTCCTGTTCGACGAGCCGCTGTCCAACCTCGACGCCGCCCTCCGCGTCCAGATGCGGGTCGAGATCGCGCGCCTCCACGCCGAGATCGGCGCGACCATGATCTACGTCACCCACGATCAGGTCGAGGCAATGACGCTTGCCAACCGCATCGTCGTACTCAATCGCGGCGTGGTCGAGCAGGTCGGCGCGCCGATCGACCTCTACGACCGGCCGGCCAACCGGTTCGTCGCCGGCTTCATCGGCCAGCCGAAGATGAACTTCCTCGACGCGACGGTCGCCTATCGCCGCGACGGCCTGGTGGCGCTGACGCTGCCCGCGGCGGCGGCGCCGCTCGAGGTGCCGCTGCCGGCGCCGCCCGAGGCCGATACGCCGGTGACGCTTGGCGTCCGGCCCAACGCCCTCACGCTCGCCGACCGCCCCGCCGATCTCGCCGGCCGCGTCGCGGTGGTCGAGCACCTCGGCTCGGAGAGCATCGTCCATGTCGCCGTCGAAGGCGTCGCCGACCTCGTCACCGTGGTCGCTCCTGGGCGCACGCCGCTCCGCCACGGCGACGCCGTCGCGCTCGCCATCGACCGGAACGCGACCCACGTCTTCGACCGGTCCGGTCGGACGATGTGAGGACCGACGCCCCGCCTCGTCCCGGTTCGCCGTCCCGCCATTTCGCCCGCCGGCGTGGCTTGGTTGCGCGCGCCGTGACTATGCGAGTCTCGGATCGTTGAAATCGGCGCGGGCGAAGGAGAGGCGCGTCCGCGGCGACTCGCACACCGCGAGCACGCCGCCGTCATGAAAACGCAGGCGCCAGGTCTGGAAGGCGACCGGCGCCGGCCGGACGAAGACCCGGCAGGCGAGGATCGCGAGGTTCGCCCCGCGCCCGGTATCGCGGACCGACGTGTAGCGGATGGCGTCGACGGCAGCGGCGCGCGCGGTGTCCGCCATGGCCTGGCAGGGGCCGTAGTCGGTCGGGTGCATCCATGCTGCGGCCGCCGATGCGAACGGGGTCGCGGTGAGATCGATGGCCCGGCCCGTTCCGTACTCCGCCGCGAAGGCCGTGTGTTCCGCCGGGTTGGATGGCCACGGCGTTTCCGGCGACTCGGCGAAGAACAGGAGCCGGTGGAAGGCGAGCTCGGCGATCGCTGTCCCGATCCGCTCCGCGGCATAGAACACGCCGGCGGTGAACCCGGCTCGGCGGAAGCGGGAGCCCTCCGGATAGGCGCTGCCGTAGCGGAACGGCGTCGAGAGCAGATAGTGGAGATGCCGGCATTCGGGCGGAACGGGAGGCTTCGCCTCCTCGATCAGCGCCTCGATCAGCTCCTGCTCCTCGAGGCTGTCGACGATCTTGAGCGTCGACACATGATGCTGCGCCTCGACCGCTCGCCAGCATCTCCCGGCAAGCGGTCTTGCTTCAGACGACAGCGCGTCGGGCGTCCAGGTACTGGATGACATTGACGAGGCCCGGCACGGTCTGGATCAGCATGAGCGGCTCGCCGTCGAGGACGGTGTTCCTGTTCCGGAGCCAGGCCGCGGCAACCGCGTCGTCGCCGCCGACGATCGCATCGAGCGAGCGGTAGAGCCGCGCGAACAGCACGGCCAGCTCGAAGGCCTTCTGGCCGCGGGCGAGCGCATGGCCGCCGTGGCGCATGCGGGAAACCGTCGCCTCCGACACGCCGAGGACATTGGCGAGCACACGGTTGGTGATGGCGAGACGCTCGGCCGCGCGGAGCGCCGCCTTGGTCACCACCGCGCCTTCCGATGCCCGGGGGGCGGCCCTTGTGCGGACTGAAGGCATGACGTGTCCTTTTCTATGGAAAGAATAAGGTCATTACCTTTCCCTTGCAAGCGGACGTTCTTGTCATTTCAGAAATCCATTTGCATTCATAAAAAATGCCGCCACAATGCCCGGCGTGAGGTTGGGGTCCACGATGGCGCTCCGCGGCACGAACCAGGAATTCGGCCGGCCCTATAACCGGCGGATCGTCCTTGAGACGATACGGCTCCACGCCCCGATCACGCGCGCCGACATCGCCCGCCGGGTCGGACTCACCACCCAGACCGTCGCCAACATCGTGCGCGAGATCGCCGAGCAGGGCTTCATCGTCTCCGGCCGCGAGGCGCCGAAGGGCCGCGGCTATCCGGCCGAAACCCTCGCCGTCAACCCCGAGGGCGGATTTGCCGTCGGCGTCCACGTCACGCCGCGAGGCCTCGAGGCCGGCCTCATCAATCTTGCCGGCGAGGTCATCGGACGCGCCCGGCGCGACCTGCCGCGGGTCGATCCCGACACCGCCTTCCGCGAGATCGAGGCGATGGTTGCCGAGCTGTCGGCGCTCCGCCCGAACGGACGCAAGCTCGGCGTCGGCATGGCCATGCCCGGTCCCTTCGGCGTCGAGTCGATGAGCTTCGTCGGGCCGACCACGCTCGAAGGCTGGAAGGGCGTCCCCGTGCGGCAGGCGCTGGCCACGGCTACCGGCCTCCCCGCCTTCATCGAGGTCGACCTCGCCGCCGCCGCCCACGGCGAGCGGCTCTACGGCGCCGGCCGCGACTTCCGCGACTTCTATTATCTCTATTTCGGCGTCGGCCTTGGCGGCAGCATGGTCCATGACGGGGCGGCGCTCCGCGGTGCCTGGGGCAATGCCGGGGAGATCGGCCACATGCCGGTGGTGCCGGACGGCGATCCTTGCCCCTGCGGCAATCGCGGCTGCCTCGAACGCTACGTCTCGCTGGAGGCTTGGGAGCGCAACGCGCATCGCCTCGGCGAGGAGCGCTGGGTCGCCGAAGCCGCACCGCTCTTCCGCACCGCGCTGGTCACCATCGAGAACCTGTTCGACCCCGAGACCATCGTCGTCGGCGGCCTCGCCCCGAAGTCCCTCATCGAGCGTCTTGCCGAGGCCGCCGCGCCGCTCCCCAACTCGATCGCCGCGCGGCGCGACCGCCGCGTCCCGCGCCTCACGCTTTCCTCCGTCGGCCAGGATGCGGTGCTCCTCGGCGCCGCGGCGCTCGCCGTCTCCGGCGTGCTCTCGCCGCGCTTCGGCATGATGTTTGCCGACGGCCCGCGGCGCGGCGCGCGCGACCCGATCGTCGAATCGACCGGAGCCCGGGCGGCATGAACGCGCAACAGCCCCTCCTCGTCCTCGACGGCATCGCCAAGAATTTCGGCGCGATCGAAGCGCTCCGCGGCGTGAGTTTCAGCGTCGACCGCGGCGAGGTGGTGGCGCTCCTCGGCGACAACGGTGCGGGCAAGTCGACGCTGGTCAAGATCATCGCCGGCGGCCTCGCGCCCTCTTCCGGCCGCATGATCTTCGAGGGCCGCGACCACGTCTTCGCCTCGCCCGCCGAGGCCAAGGCGGCCGGAATCGAGACGGTCTACCAGGACCTCTCGCTCTGCACCAACGTCGATGTCGCCGCCAATTTCTTCATGGGCCGCGAACTGACCCGGAAGATCCTCGGCGTCCCCATCCTTCGCCGCAAGGAGATGGAAGCCGAGACGGCCAAGGCACTCGCCGCGGGCGGGACGCATATTCCCTCGCTCCGCGTCAATGTCGAGCACCTTTCCGGCGGCCAGCGCCAGGCCATCGAATTGAACCGCTTCGTCCACTGGGGCGGCAAGCTCGTTCTCCTCGACGAGCCGTTCGCGGCGCTCGGCGTCGAACAGACTCGCCGCGGCCTCGAGATGGTCGAGCGGGTGCGCGCCCGCGGCATCGGCGTGATCCTCATCACCCATGTGATGGCACAGGCCTTTGCGGTCGCCGACCGCATCATCGTTCTCCGTCACGGACTTGTCGCCGGTAACGTCAGGACCGAAGACACCAGCCCCGACGAGGTCGTCCGCATGATCACCGGCGGCATCGGACGCGTCGCAAGGGGCGGGGCACACCAAGCAGAAACGGGAGCAGGGACATGAGAAGACTGATGAGTTCGGTCAAAGGCGCGGTCGCGGGCCTCGCGCTCTCGGCGCTCGCCGCCACCGCCGCATTCGCCCAGGAGACCAAGGGCAAGATCTACTACCTGGTGCCGACGCTGCTCGACGAGTTCCAGACCGGCTCGATCGACGCGATCACCAAGTTCATGAAGGACGTGGGCTACGAGGTCATCTCGCTCGACGGCCAGAACCAGTCGACCACGCAGCTCAACCAGATCGACGACGTGATCAATCTCAAGCCCGCGGCCGTGATCCTCGCCGCGGTCGACTTCGACGCCGCCAAGACCGGCATCGAAAAGATGAGGGCGGCCGGCATCCCGGTGATGATCTTCGACCGGCAGATCGTCTCGACGCCGTCCGATTTCACCTCGGTCGCCGGCACGGTCGAAATCGGCCAAATTGCCGCCGACGAGACGGTTCGCCTGCTCACCGAGAAATACGGCTCGGTCAAGGGCAAGGTCCTTCAGATCCTCGGGGATCCGGGCGACCCCTATACGCTCGACATCCAGAAGGGCTTCGAGGAGAAGATGAAGGCCCATCCCGACGTCACCATCATCACCCAGCCGGCGATGCAGTGGGCGGCCGATGCCGCCGGCAGCATTGCCCAGGATCGCCTGCTCACCGATCCCGACATCGACCTCATCTTCAATCACGCGGCGCACCTCTCGGTCGCCGTCGCCGCCGTGCTCGAGGCCCAGGGCAAGAAGCCTGGCGAGATCATGATGATGTCCTCGAACGGCGCGCCGGTCGGCCTCGACCTCATCCGCAAGGGATGGCTCCAGGTCGAAGTCGAACAGCCGATGTACGCCCAGGCTGCGGCGCTCGCCATGTTCGCCGACAAGGTCGTCAACAAGCAGGAGATCAAGCCCGGCACCTATGACGTGACCGGCCTGCCCTCGGTGCTGACCATCGAGGCATGGGGTCCGAACATCAAGATTCCGGGCGCCGCGATCACCAAGGACAATGTCGACGACCCGAGGTTCTGGGGCAATCTCAAGCCGCCGACCGAGCCGGTGAAGCCGGTCGAGTAGGCGTCCTCATCTTGGTGGCGCGGGGCGACGTGCCCCGCGCCGCTCCGTCATGCCGATGGAAAACGCTTCTCCTTCGCTCGTGGCCGCGCAAGCGGGAACCTGGCTCTTGCAGGACTGCGACCGGGATGGATCGGGTCCCGGTTTGCGCGGGGACGTGTGGGGTTGGGGACTGCGCGCGGTCTCTCTCGGGCCATTCCTCGTGCCACAGGGCTAGTGTCACCCCATGACCGACACCGTCGATACCCGCCCGCCCCCGACCGAGGTTTCGCGCCGGCGCGCCGCGGTCGAGTTCGTGCTCGACAATCTGGTCTGGTTCATCCTGATCGTGGTCACGGCGATCTTCTCCGCCACCATCCCGAACTTCCTGCAGATCGGCATCTTCCTCAACATCCTCGAGCAGTCGACCTTTGTCGGCATCATCGCGGTCGGCCTGTCGCTGACGCTGATCGCCGGCCACATGGATCTGTCGATCGAGTCGGTGATGGCGCTCGCCGCGATGGTGGTGGCGCTCACCTTCGGCACCGGCGGCGCCGGCGGCGGCTTCGCGCTCGATCCGGCCTGGCTCTCCTTCCCGGTATCGCTGGTGATGGCGCTCGCCGTCGGCATCCTGATCGGCGTCGTCAACGGCGTGCTCGTCGTCCGCTTCGCGATCAACGCCTTCATCGTCACGCTCGCGACCTACATCATCGTCCGCGGCATGGTGGTGGCGCTTTCCGGCGGGCGTTCCGTCTACGGCCTCCCCGATGCGATGCGGGCAATGGCGGTCGACCGCATCCTCGGCATTCCGCTCCTCGCCTGGGCACTGATCGCCACCTATGTCGTCTTCTCGGTGATCCTCACCTGGACGCCCTTCGGCCGCCACCTGTTCCTGATCGGCGGCAATGCCACCGCCGCCTTCCGCGCCGGCATCAAGGTGGGCGGCGCCGTGCTTGCCGCCTTCGTCCTCTCCGGCGCGCTCGCCGGCTTCGCCGGCTGGCTGCTCGCCTCGCGCACCGCCGGTGCCACCGCCAATCTCGGGATCGGCATGTTGTTCCAGGCCTTCGCCGCCGTGGTGATCGGCGGCGTGAGCCTCAAGGGCGGCTATGGTCGCCTTTCCGGTGTCTTCGCCGGCGTGCTCCTCCTTTCCTCGATCCAGACCGCGATCAACGTCATGGGGATGCCGCCGCACTTCACGCAGATGATCCAGGGCGGCCTGGTGCTTGCGGCGGTGCTTCTCGACACGGCCAAGACCCACATCCGCCGGCGCTTTCTCTGACGATGCTCGACCTAGCGCGCCGTGGGCGTTCCCATTCTTTCCCCGATCGCGCAATCGGCGGGTCGCTCGCGGCGCTCGGCCGCGCGGCGAAGCGGAATGGCCGCCGCGGCGATCTCGGCGAGAAGCTTGCGCTCGATGGTCTCGGCGAGGGCATCGAGCCGCGTCACCGGCAAGGCAAAGGCGCCCGCTCCTCCGATGACGCAGTCCCGATAATAATCGTCGAGACCGCGCGTCTCGAAGAAGCCCTGGCCGGTCTTGTCGAGCATGATCGGAAGCCCGTTGATGACGATCCCCGCCGCCACCACCGCGTCGCGGGCACCAAGCACGGTCGGCCCGCTGTTGTTCGGCCCGTCGCCGGAGATGTCGATCACGCTTCGCTCGGCGGCGAGCGAAGGGTCTTGGAGAAGGGCGGCGGAGAAAAGCAGGGCCCGCGAGAGCGAGGTGCGGAGCTCCTGACGGAGGGGAAGACTCTCGAGCCGGGCCGCGAACTGCCCGGCGCTCTCCGCGTCCTCGACAATCGTCCACGGGATGACCGCGGCCGGAAACTCGGCCCATTCGACGTAAGCGACCGCGATCCGCCCCACGGCCCCGCCTCGTACCGCATCCACGAGCCGTGTCTGGCGGAAGGCGGCGACGTAGCCCTCGCGCTGGACCCGCTGCTCGCGGGCGCTCATCGAGGGCGAGATGTCGACCGCGAGCACGAGCTTGAGGTCGACCGCGGTCGGTGCATCGCCGGCGCGCGGCGCCGCGCTCGCGGCGACCAGGGCGGCGAGCAGGGATGCGACCGGAGGAAGGGACCGCCACGTCTTCATCGGCGCGGCCTCGCCCGGCTGGAGTTGCCTGCGACTATGCGGTCGCGGGCGTCCGCGATCAATGTCTGCCACGGGGAAAGGTGAAACGATGCCCGGACGTCTCGAGGGGAAGGTCGCCGTCATCGTCGGCGCCGCGCGCGGCATCGGCGAAGGCATCGCCGAGCGCTTCGTCGAGGAGGGCGCGAAGGTCGTGATCGGCGACAGCGAGGTCGAGGCGGGGAAATCGACCGCCGCCCGGCTCGGTGCCGATTTCGTCGAGACCGACATTGCCAACCCCGCCCATGCCGAGCGCCTCGTCGCGGCGGCGCTCGATCGTCATGGCACTCTGGACATCGCCGTCCAGAACGCCGGCATCTACCCCTGGCGGATGATCGAGGCGACGCCGCCGGAGGAATGGGACCGCGTGCTCGCGGTCAATCTCAAAGGCGCCTTCCTGCTTGCCCGCGCTGCGCTCAAACCGATGAAGGCGAAGCGCTCCGGGCGCATCATCTTCACCTCCTCGATAACCGGACCGCGGGTCTCGAGCCCCGGCCACGGCCACTACTCGGCCTCGAAGGGCGGCATCAACGGTTTCATCAAGGCGGCCTCGATCGAGTTCGCCGCGTACAACATCACCGTCAACGGCGTCGAGCCGGGCAACATCCTCACCGAGGGGGTCAAAGCCCACCGCAGCGAAGCCTTCATCAAGTCGATGGCCGACATGATTCCGCTCGGGCGGCTCGGCACGCCGCGCGACGTCGCCAACGCCTTCCTCTTCCTCGCCTCCGACGACGCCGAGTACATCACCGGCACCACCATCGTGGTCGACGGCGGCCAGACCGTCCCCGAAGGGGCCGACTTCAGGGTGCTTCCGGATTAGGCCGGTCGGACGGGGCTTGGGGGCCGCTGGGTTGCCGCTTTCCGGGTGAGCAGATGCTCGGTGCAGCGGCGCTTCGTTCCGGGCGGAATCCGTGTCAGCCGGACCGCTCCGGGCGAGCCGTTCCTGTGATCCACCACCGCCCCGCGCCCGAGCCGAGCCGTGCCATCAGCCGAGATCGAGGAGCGAGCGCGCCGTCGTCTCGTTGGTGATGAGCCCGTTGACGATCCGGCCCTTGAGCGCGGCATGGATCGGCAGAATCTTGCCGGTTCCCTGCGCCACCGCGACCACCAGGCGCGAGGGCGGCACCTCGCGCGGCACGCTGGTCAGCCGGAGGTTCGTACCCTCCTCGATGATCCGGCCGGCGGCGTCGAAGGCCCAGCCGGTCACCTCGCCGACCGCGCCGAGCCGGCGCATTTCCGCCAGTTCCTCGGCCGAGATGAAGCCGTCGAGATGTAGCGGCGCACTCTCGTCCATGCGGCCGATGCCGACCAGCGTCACATCGGCCGCCTGCCCGAGCTCGATCACCCGGATCACCGGTTCGAGCCGGAGGAGCTGGTCCCGCTGGTCTCGGGTCGGCACAACGACCGGGAGCGGCATGGGATAGTGCGGGGCTTCGGTGAGGTCCGAGAGCCGGGCGAGGACGTCGAAGAAGCTTGCCGAGCCTTGCATGGAGATATGCCCCACCAGCGAGACGAGCTTGTGCTGGTGGCACTTCATGCGAGGCATGCGTTCGACGGCCGCGCGGAGCGTCCGCCCCGTACCGATCGCGACAACGTTCGGCTTGTGGTCGCGAAGCCGCTGTTCAAGGAAGACGGCAGCGCTTTCGGCGACGCCGAGCACCAGGCTGTCCGACGCGGGATCGGCGGGTACGACCTCGCAGAACGCAAGGCCGAAGCGCGTCGCGAGATCGGCCGCGAGCTCCATGCAAGCGGCGATCGGGTGGTCGAGCCGGAAGGTGATCAGACGCTCGGAAAGGGCAAGCGACACCAGCCGCTGGGCGGTTGGCCGCGAGACGTTGAGTTTCCGCGCGATTTCGTCCTGCGTATTGCCGGCGACGAAGTAGAGCCAGCCCGCGCGGGCGGCCTCGTCGAGCCGCGACTTCTCCGATTTCGCTGCGTCCATGTCCCAGAGGTCTCAGCCCGCAAAAAATGCCGACATCCGGTCGAAAACCCGATCGGCCCCGGCGGCGGCAAGCTTTCGCCCAACGTCGCGGCCGGCGCAATGGCTACCGCCAGCAAAGCCCCAGACTTTCATGCCCGCCGCCTTGCCGGCGAGCACGCCGGGAACGGTATCCTCGATGACGAGCGTTCGCGAAGGCGAGGCCCCCATCGTTTCCGCAGCGTAAAGGAAAAGGTCCGGCGCCGGCTTGCCGCGCGCGACCTGGTTGGCGCTGAAGACCCGCTCGCCGAACAGGGGTGTGAGCCCGACCGCCTCAAGTGTCAGTTTGATGCGCCCGGGATCGCTGGAGGAGGCAAGGCAGTAGGGCCCGCCGAGCGAAGTGAGCACGTTGCGAATCCCGGCGATCGGCTTGAGCGACTCGCGGAAGACTTCGCTGATTCTCGACCTGAAGTTCTCGCGGAACGAATCAGGCAGTTGTTCCCCCTTGCTCCCCTCGTAGTAGGCTTCGACCTCCCGAAAGCTGCGTCCGAGGAAGCGCGCGAAGACGCTTTCGACGCCGACCGGAAGGCCGTAGGCGGCAAGCGTGTCGGCCAGAGCCTGGCAGGCCAGGATCTCGCTGTCGACGACAACGCCGTCGCAGTCGAAGACGATCAGGTCCACGTCCGGCGGCATAGGTCTGCTTTCCTCCCCGGCGAGCGCCGGCACCGATTTCGATCATATGTTCGTTTACGGAACAACTCTTCTGCAAACGATTGCAGACTCCGCGAAAGATTCCAAGACAAAACAACGCCAGAAAGGATTGACAGTTTGCGACATCCATGTGAGCATATATTTGGCACTGTAGCAAAAGCTCACAGTTGCAATGGGAGGAAAAGATGAAAACCGTGCTCGGCGCCTTTCTGGGCGCAGTTTCCCTCATCGCCATCGGATCGGCGGCTTCCGCGCAGACCAAGCTCACCATCGCCACCGTCAATAACGGCGACATGATCCGCATGCAGGGCCTGACCGACGACTTCAAGGCCAAGAACCCCGATATCGAGGTCGAGTGGGTGACGCTCGAGGAGAATGTCCTTCGCCAAAAGGTAACGACCGATATCGCCACCAAGGGCGGCCAGTTCGACATCCTGACCATCGGCACCTACGAGGTACCGATCTGGGCCAAGCAAGGGTGGCTTGTGCCGCTCGACGGGCTCGGCGCCGACTATGACGTCGACGATCTCCTGCCCGCCATTCGCGCGGGTCTGACCGTCGACGGCAAGCTCTATGCCGCGCCCTTCTACGGCGAATCGTCGATGGTGATGTACCGGAAGGACCTGTTCGAGAAGGCCGGACTCACCATGCCCGAGTCCCCGACCTGGGACTTCATCGCCGATGCCGCCCGCAAGATCACCGACAAGGACAACGAGGTCTACGGTATCTGCCTTCGCGGCAAGGCCGGCTGGGGCGAGAACATGGCCTTCCTCACCGCCATGTCGAACTCCTTCGGCGCACGCTGGTTCGACGAAAACTGGAAGCCGCAGTTCGACCAGCCCGAGTGGAAGGAGACGCTCAACTTCTATGTCGACCTGATGAACGACGCCGGTCCTCCTGGCGCCTCGTCGAACGGCTTCAACGAGAACCTCGCGTTGTTCAACTCCGGCAAGTGCGGGATGTGGATCGACGCCACGGTCGCCGCCTCCTTTGTCACCAACCCGAAGGAGTCGAGCGTCGCCGACAAGGTCGGCTTCGCGCTCGCCCCCAACAAGGGCCTCGGCAAGAACGCCAACTGGCTGTGGGCCTGGTCGCTGGCGGTGCCCGCCGGCTCGCAGAAGACCGAGGCCGCGCAAAAGTTCATCGCCTGGGCGACGTCCAAGGATTACCTCAAGCTCGTCGCCTCGAAGGAAGGCTGGGCCAACGTGCCTCCCGGCACCCGGACCTCGCTCTACAACAATCCGGAGTACCTCGCGGCGGCGCCCTTCGCCAAGATGACGCTCGATTCCATCAACTCGGCCGACCCGACGAATCCGACGGTCAAGCCGGTGCCCTATGTCGGCGTCCAGTTCGTCGCGATTCCCGAGTTCCAGGGCCTCGGCACTACCGTCGGCCAACTGTTCTCCGGCGCGCTTGCCGGCCAGATGTCGATCGACGAGGCGCTCGCCCAGGCCCAGGAGACGGCGACGCGCGAGATGACCGAAGCGGGCTACATCCAGTAAAAGACCACCCGCGAGCGACCGGGCGGGTCCCCGACCCGCCTGGTCATAGACTGAGTCACCCGGTTCTCCCTGCCGGGTGGCGCCTTTGTCGAGGCGGCGAATGCCGCAGGGCGCGGAGGGACTCCATGGCCACTCGCCACACGACCGCAATCGGGCGCCTCGCCACCGCGCCTTCGGTCCTCCTCCTGTTCCTGTGGATG
>DASSPO010000030.1:0-2676 GCA_035699585.1 Bauldia sp. | reverse complement strand
TCAAGGCAGGGAAATCCGGCAGTGAATGGACCGGCGTCCGCAATTTTGCCGCCCGCAACAACATGAAAGCGATGAAAAAGGGCGACCGCGGCTTCTACTACCACACCGGTGACGAGAAGGCGTTGGTCGGCATCGTCGAGGTGGTGCGAGAGGTGCACCCTGACTCGACGGACGACACTGGCCAATGGGAGTGCGTCGACATCAGGGCGGTCGAGAAATTGCCGAAACCGGTGCCGCTTTCGGCGGTCAAAGCGGACGAGAAGCTCGCCGGCATGGCGCTGGTCAGGCTCGGCCGACTGTCGGTGCAGCCGGTCACGGAGGCGGAGTGGAGAGCAGTGCGCAAGATGGGCGGGCTATAGGAGTATCTCCCTACGCTACAGCACGAGCGATACTCACGGAGGTTCCGGGGTTGCCCTCCGCGGCGCTGCGTTCCATGCTCGCCGCAATCCGACCGAGGTGGCGAGCATGAACGAAACCCAATCCACCGAATGGCGATCGATGCGGTCTGCGCCCAAGGACGGCACCCGAATCCTGGTGACGGTACGCGCGAGCGAACAGGGCGGGGCGGAAGTTGATGTGGTGAAGTGGGCCAGACCCGACCCGCAGGCGGAGCCCGGGTGGATTGCCACTGACTCCGATCCGGAGGCTCGCGTCGTCTACGGCGAGGGCGAGCTTGCCGCATGGATGCCACTCCCCGCCGCCGTCGCGTCCAGAGGTACACGCCCGGCACTCGCTCCCTACACCGGCGAGGAGATGGATGGGTCGGCGATCTGATGCGAATCCGGCCACGGGCGACGACGGTCGGAGCCGCATATGCACCCACATGGAGCTGCGGACCGGTTCCTGACGGCGAAAGCGCGCGAGGCTTGCGCGAATGGCCTATTGCCGACCGCGCGCAGTCATCGCCTGGGCCGTCCTATTGTTTCTTGAGCAGGAGGCAAAGGGCGAAGCGCTCGTTCAGGGCAATGGTCTGGTTGCAGAACTCCATTTCGGTCGGCGAAACGAGCCTGCCGTGAAAGAAGCTATCTTCGTCGACGAAAAGGAGCTCGGCATTGTCGAGCCGGATTACGCCTTGGATGGTCTCGCTGCCATTCACCGAGCCCCAGGTGCCCATAAGCCCGCGACCTTCCTGCTTCTCGATCGTTAGGGTGTATTCAGGCCGGCCCTCGGGATGGACGAAGGTGGGCGTCTCGTCGGCCGGGGCAAGGTCGCCGCCGCCGAAACGGACACCGCCGGTGAAGACGCCGGTCCATTTTCCGGTGAGGTCGGGGGCGTCTTGGCCAACGGCCGGCGTCATAGAAACGCCAAGGCCAGCGACGACAAGGGCGCACATGATTCGCGACAGCATTGTCGGTCCTCCTTCAGGGTGCAAGGCAGGAGCTTCGCCGGTGCTCCGGCGCAATTCAAGAGCAGGAAACAACTGCCCATGTGGTTTCAGGGAAACTTTCGGGAAGGGATCATGATCCGCGGTTCTCTTGTTGCGCTTGCCGGCGCAGCCATCGTAGCGGTCGTCGCGATCGAAACCGCTCCGGCGCAAACGTTGCTCGACAAGGCACGCGAGGCGGTCCAGGACGCGGGCCGGCAGATCGAGGACGCCGCGCGCGAGGCCGGCCGGGATGCCTCGGACTTCCTGGCGGACAATCCCGACCTCAACCGCGACCTTATCGATCTCGGTAAGCGCATGGGCCTGCCCGGCTTCGAGGACGCCCAGGCGTATGTCGGCGCCAATCTCACCGTCACGCCTCCTACGGCGGGGCCCGGCAGCGGCGTCATGGTAACGGCCGTAGGCTTGCCCGGTAACGCTAGGGTGAAACTTGGCTTCGGACCGCCGCAAGAGGCCTACCAGGTGATCGCGACGCCAGTCGCCTCAGACCGTGGCGTGGTGGAGGTGGCGGTTCCCGTCCCGAGTTGGGCCAGGCCCGGCGAGATGATGGTCTTCACCGCCGAGACGGAGGACCAGCGCGTCCGCCTGGTCTCGGAGCCTTTCGCAGTGGTCGAGCCCGGCCCTGCGCCGGGAACCGCTATCGACGTGACCGGCACGTTGTCGAATGAGGGCGTCGAGTGCCCGTCACTCCGCGGTGACGACGGCAAACTATACACGATCGCCGATCCGACCGCCGGCGGCTTCAAGCCTGGCGATCGCGTCCGCGTGACCGGCGAAGTGGCCGGGATGTCGATGTGCATGCAAGGGATAACGATCGCCCACCCGACGATCTCGGCGGCCGAGGGGTAGCATCTCGGCTGGCGCCGCGGCGGACGTCGCCGAATAGCCGGACCCGCCCGCGTGTTATGACTGCGACATAACAGTCGGATCCCCGTCGCATGCGACCAATCATTCCTTTTCTGACGCCGCTATGGTCGGCGCTCGCCGAGCCGGCGTATGCACTGCTTCGGTTCACAGCCGGGGCGTTTCTTGTGCCCCACGGCCTCTGGAAGCTGTTCGGGATCACCGGCAGTCAGGAAGAAATGCTCGCTTTCTTCGGAGCGATCGGACTGGAGCCGGCGTATCCGATCATGATCGCTGTCGGCCTTGTCGAAACGATAGGAGGTACGCTGATCGCCCTCGGCCTCTTGACCCGGCCCGCCGCGGCCGCGGCGACCGTCACCACCGCCAGCGCCGCGCTTTATTTCCATCTCCAGCACGGTTTCTATGTCGACACCGGTGGCATCGAGTTC
>DASSPO010000029.1:0-29610 GCA_035699585.1 Bauldia sp. | reverse complement strand
ATCCCTTTGGGATGTTTGCGGTTTCGGAGGAGTACATCGTCCGGGTCCATGTCTCGAGCGGCACCACCGGACAGCCGACCGTGGTCGGTTACACCAGGAACGACATCGACATCTGGGCCGACCTGATGGCCCGGTCGATACGCGCAGCCGGCGGCGGAGTCGGGGATATCATCCACAATGCCTATGGCTACGGCCTGTTCACCGGCGGGCTCGGCTTCCACTACGGCACGGAACGGCTCGGGGCGATGGTCGTGCCGGCGGGCGGCGGATCGACCGAACGGCACGTGCGGCTCATCATGGATTTCGGTGGATCGATCATCGCGGCCACGCCCTCGTATCTTTTGACCATCGCCGACGCGTTCGAGCGCCAGGGGCTCGACCCGCGCGCCACCCGCCTTCGACTGGCGATCTGCGGAGCCGAGCCGTGGAGCGAGGCGATGCGCGACGAGATCGAGGCGCGACTCGGCCTCAGAGCCATGAACCACTACGGCCTGTCGGAGATGATGGGACCCGGCGTCGCCCAGGAAACCACGGCGACCCGGGAGGGCCTGACGATCTGGGAGGATCACTTCTATCCCGAGATCATCGATCCCGTGACCGGCGCGGTGCTTCCCGAAGGCGAGGCGGGCGAACTGGTGCTGACGCCGCTCACCCGCGAGGCGATGCCGCTCGTCCGCTACCGGACCCGCGACCTCACGCGGCTCCTCCCCGGGGCCGGGCGGGCGATGCGACGTATAGAGCGGATCAAGGGGAGGAGCGACGACATGCTCATCATCCGCGGCGTCAATGTCTTCCCCTCGCAGATCGAGGCGGCGCTCGCCCTCGATCCGCGACTCGCGCCCTACTACCTGCTCGAGGTGACGCGCCCCCACCGCCTCGACGAACTGGCCGTCGTGGTCGAGGCGCGGCCGGACGCCGCCCCGATCGGAGCAGAGACCCGTACGGCGCTCGAACGGGAGGCCGAACATCTCATCAAGGGGCATGTCGGTGTAAGCTGCGCGGTGCGGGTCGTCCCGCCGGGGACGATCGAACGCTCCGAGGGCAAGGCCAAACGGGTCATCGACCGGCGACCGAAGGACTGACGGAAAGGGAGCCAACGATGGACGCCGTCTCGCCGCCCCCCATCACGGCTCCCGAGGAGCCTGCTGCCTTGCTCGTTCGCGCCGGCATCGGCAACGACGCCGCGGCCGAGTGGCTCGCCTCCGAGCAGACGAGGACGGCCGATCTCGCCACGGACCGGAACCGCTATTCGGCCTTCTGGCTGCGGTCGGCGGCGCTGGTGGCGAGCCTGCCGCGGAAACCGAAGCGCAGCGAGGCGGAGGCCGCAGCCGTGGCCCTGATCCTCGGGCGGGCGCGGGAAGCCCGCGAGCGCTTCCTCGCCGTTCACGCCGAGGCCGTCTACGACGAACTCACCGCCCGCGAAATGCTCAGGCTGGAGGATCTGGTTTACGCCGTGGCAGCCGCGATCCCCGGGCTCGCGCCCTCGCCGGAGGAGGTCGCCGCCGAGGCGGCGCTGAACCAGGGCGACAAGGACGGCGTCGAGATCGACCAGGGGATCCTCCTTGCCCATGTGCTGGCGAGCCCGCGGACCGGGGCCCACCTTTGCCACGCCATGCTGCTCCCCCTGCCGGAAAGCGCCGAGCATGCGGCGCGCCTTGCGGCCGACGGCCGGCTCGATCTCGGCCCGGTGCAGCTCGAGCGGCGCGGCAAGGCGCTGCAGCTTACCGCCGCCAATCCACGTTTCCTCAACGCCGAGGACGACTCGACCCTCGATCTGATGGAGACGGCGGTCGACGTCGCGATCCTTGATCCCGCGAGCGAGATCATGGTGCTCCGCGGCGGACCTGTCGCCCATCCCAAATACAATGGCCGCAGGGTCTTCGGCGCGGGTATCAACCTCACGCACCTCTATCGCGGCAAGATACCGTTCGTGTGGTTCCTGAAGCGGGACCTCGGTTACGTCCACAAGCTCTTCCGTGGTGTCGCCCGGCCGGGGGCCGTCCCCGACGACCTCGCCGGGCGCAGCATCGAGAAACCCTGGATAGCGGCGGTCGATTCCTTCGCCATCGGCGGCCACTGCCAGCTGTTGTTGGTGGCCGACTACGTGCTCGCGGCGGACGATGCCTTCATGTCGCTGCCGGCCCGCAAGGAAGGGATCATCCCCGGCTTCGCCAATCTCCGCCTGCCGCGACTGACCGGCGAGCGGATCGCGCGCGAGGCGATCCTCTACGAGCGGAAGCTCGCCTGCGACAGCCTGGAGGGACGACTGATCTGCGACGAGATTGCCTCCGCCGATGCAATGGATGCCGCGATCGACCGGGTGGTGACGGGTCTCACCGACGCAGGTCCGGTGAGCGCGGTCGGCAACCGACGCGCCTTCCGGGTCGCGCAGGAGCCCCTCGACGCATTTCGCCGCTACGCTTCGGTCTATGCGCGCGAGCAGGCCTACTGCCACTTCAGTCCGGCGCTGATCGCCAATCTCGAACGGAACTGGGACGCAAAGAACCGGCGGCCGTAGATCCTCCAGTCCGCAACCCCGCAGATCAGCGCTTCACAGCCAACCCCGTCGCTTGAAGTAGAGATACGGCAGCACGGCGGAGGCGAGCATGAGGATGATGGCAAGCGGGTAGCCGAGGTGCCAGTTGAGCTCCGGGATGTTCTGAAAATTCATCCCGTAGATGGTGCCGATCAAGGTCGGCGGGAAGAAGATGGTCGCCGCGACGGTGAGGATGCGGATCACTTCGTTCTGCTCGACCGAGATCAGGCCGAGCGTTGCGTCGAGCAGGAACAGGATCTTGTTGGAGAGAAAGGCGCAGTGATCCTCGAGCGAGCGCACGTCGCGGGCGAGGAGCTTCAGCCGGTTCTTGTTGGCCCCCTTGCCGAAGCTACTGGGGAGAGCGATGCCGGCGAATTGCACCAGCCGCTCCAGCGAGGAGAGGCTCTCCCGCGCCTTGGCCGCAAGATCGCCCTGCGCGCCGATCCCTTCCATGAGCTGGGCGAGGCGGCGGCCGCGCCGCGTCTCCGTCCGGGTGGCGAAAACCTCGGAATTGATCCTGTCGACATCGGCGCTGATCTTTTCGAGAACGTCGGCCGTCCGGTCGACGATCGCTTCGATCAGCCCGAAGAAGACTCCCGGCGTGGTGGCGCAACCGCTACCCGGCTTGGTGGCGCGGGCAAGAAACTGCTTTTGCGCGCGGAGGTCCTCGTAGCGCAGCGTCGCGATCCGGTTGTCACCGGCGACGACGAGGGTCAGCGGTACCAGCGTCGGCTTGCCGAGGTCTACGCCGGTCAGCACCGAGGCGGTCATGAAGACCGCGCCGTCCTCGACGTAGAAGCGGCTTGAAAACTCGATTTCCTGCGCCTCCTCGCGGGTTGGCAGGCTGGCATTGAGGAAAGCTTCCGCCGCACGGTCCTCCTCCCGCGTCGGCTGGATCAGGTCGATCCAGTTCGCGTCCGCGGGCACCGTCTCGCCGCCGGCGGCGTGAATCGTCCTCGGGCCGTGTTCGGAAAGGCTGTAGGCGATGAGCATATGGCGTTCTCCGCGGCATGCCATGCACCCTTACCCCTTATTGATCAAGCCATTCGCAATCATCCCGCGAGCGGCGGAAGCCGAATAACGGGCGATGGGCCGGCGGCGATCCCAAACAAAGTCTCGGCGGCCCTGCCGGCGTCAACCAGGGCTGCGGGAAACGGCATGCAAGTGCGGGGCGCGGGTCCTGCGGCGGCGATTTCCCGGTGCGCGAGCCGGGGCAAGGGCCGCCGTCCGTTGGCCCCTCAGCAGCCATCGGCGAACCCGTTCCACCTCGCCGCGGGCGGTCCGATTCGCCGCCCTTGTCATGAGCCGCGTTCCCTGAGACGATTGTTTCGGGGCGCGCGGCCTCGCGTCCCGGACAATCAAGAACGGGAGGGCAGGCCAAATGGCAAACGGCGGCAGAGTAGCAGGGCCCAAGTGCATCGCACTGACCGGGCCATTCGCAAGCGGCAAGACCACTCTCCTCGAGGCCATCCTGGCGCGGACCGGGACGATCACCCGGCAGGGGACGATCGCGGAAAAGAACACGGTCGGCGACGCGTCGCCCGAAGCGCGGGCGCATCAGATGAGCGTCGAGGTCAACATCGCCGAAACCGACTTCATGGGCGACCGGCTGACCTTTCTCGATTGCCCCGGTTCGGTGGAATTCGCCTTCGAGGCGGAGCCGATCCTGCCTGCCGTCGACCTCGCCGTGGTCGTCGCCGAGGCCGACGAGAAGAAGATTCCCGCCCTTCAGGTCATCCTCAAGACGCTCGAAGAAAAACGCGTTCCGCGCCTCCTCTTCCTCAACAAGATGGACAAGCCCGAGGCGAGCGTGCGCTCGACGCTCGAGATGCTGCAGATGGCGAGTGGCGTGCCGCTGGTGCTCCGCCATATCCCCATCTGGCAGGGCGGCGTGGTTTCGGGCTTCATCGACCTCGCCCTCGAGCGCGCCTTCGTCTATCGCGAGCACGCGGCGAGCGAAGTGATCGACATGAGCGACGAGGACCGCGCCCGCGAGGCAGAGGCGCGCTTCACCATGCTCGAAACGCTGGCCGACTACGACGACGGGCTGATGGAACAGCTGCTCGAAGACATCCAGCCCGACCGCGAAAGCGTGTTCAAGGATCTGGTCAAGGAGATGCGCGCCGGCTCGATCTGCCCGGTGCTGATCGGCTCGGCCGAAAAGGCCTACGGCGTCGGCCGCCTGCTCAAGGCGATCCGCCACGAGTCTCCCGGGATCGCCGAGACCCGCGAGCGGCTCGGGCTGGCCGACGGGGCCGACGCGGTCGTCCAGGTGCTGAAGACGCTGCATACCACCCACGGCGGAAAGCTGTCGGTGGCGCGCGTGATGACGAAATCAATCGCCGAGGGCGCGGAGCTGACCGGGCCCAACGGCGAGGTCGGACGGGTGTCCGGCATCTTCCGGCTGATGGGCCTCACCGCGCACAAGCGCGAAGCCGCGCAGGCCGGCGAGACGGTCGGTCTCGGCAAGCTCGAAGGCGCCAAGACCGGGATGACGCTATCGACCGGCGACGCGCCGCCGCCGCAGCTCGTGAAGCTCGGGGCGATCGATCCGGTGCTCGGCATGGCGGTAGCCTCCGCCGAACGGAAGGACGACGTGAAGCTTTCCTCGGCGCTTCAGAAGGCGCTGGAAGAAGACCCCTCGCTGCGAGTGACCCATGTGCAGGACACCGGCGAGACCGTGCTCGAAGGGCAGGGCGAGATGCACCTCCGCGTCGCCATGGAGCGACTGACGGGCAAGTATGGCGTGGCGGTAAAGACGCACGAGCCGCAGGTTCCCTACAAGGAGACAATCCGGGGTTCGGTCACGGTACGCGGCCGGCACAAGAAGCAGTCCGGCGGGCACGGCCAGTTCGGCGATGTCGTGCTCGAGATCAAGCCGCTCCCCCGCGGCTCGGGCTTCCAGTTCGCCGAGCGCATCACCGGCGGCGCCGTGCCGCGCAACTACTTCTCCTCGATCGAGGAGGGAATCGTCGAGTATCTCCACAAGGGGCCGCTCGGATTCCCGGTGGTCGACATCGCCGTCACGCTCACCGACGGTTCGTACCACTCGGTCGACTCCTCCGACATGGCCTTCCGCACCGCGGCGCAGATCGGCATGCGCGAGGGCATGCCGCAGTGCAAGCCGGTCCTGCTCGAGCCGGTGCTCAAGGTCGAGATCGCCGTGCCCTCGGACGCGACGCCGCGGGTCAACGCCATCGTCTCGCAACGCCGCGGCCAGCTGCTCGGCTTCGACGCGCGGCCCGGCTGGCAGGGTTGGGACGTGGTCGAGGCGATGATCCCACAGGCCGAGATCCGCGACCTGATCGTCGAACTCCGCTCGGCGACCGCCGGGGTCGGCTCGTTCAGGGCGAAGTTCGACCATCTCGCCGAGCTTTCGGGCAAGCTCGCCGACCAGGCGATCGAGCGGGCGAGCGGGGCCAAGGCGGCGTGATCGCGCCGCGGGCGCGAGCCACACCTTCGTGATTTGATCGTGTCGCCTTCCCGGCGCTAGGTCTCGCGTGGAACCGACCCCCCGCGGGAGCAAGCGCCATGCTGATCAAGAAGAAGAGGGGATGGGAAATCCCCGAGCGTCTGGCGACGCCGGAATCCGTCTATCTCAATCGCCGGCAGATCCTTGCGGCGAGCGGCTTCGGCCTCGCCGCGGCCGCGTTGCCGGGGAGCGCCGTCGCCGAGACCGACCCGACCGCCGATCTCTACCCGGCGCCGCGGAACAGCAAATACACGATCGACCGGCCAGTGACGCCGGAATCGACCAACACCAACTACAACAACTTCTACGAGTTCGGCACCCACAAGAGCATCGCCGGCGCCGCCGAGGCGCTGCCCATCCGGCCGTGGGAGGTGAAGATCGACGGGATGGTCGAACAGGAGCAGACATTCGCCATCGACGATCTCATCCGCAAGATGCCGCTCGAGGAGCGGCTCTACCGCCACCGCTGCGTCGAGGCCTGGTCGATGACGGTGCCGTGGACGGGGTTCCCGCTCGCCGAACTGGTCAAGCTCGCCCGGCCGCTCGGCGACGCGGCCTATCTGCGCATGGAAACCTTCATGATGCCGGACGTCGCCACCGGCCAGAAGCAGATCTGGTACCCCTGGCCCTATGTCGAGGGACTGACGATGGCCGAGGCGACCAACGAGCTCGCCTTCCTGGTCACCGGCGCCTACGGCAAGCCGGTCGCCAAGTCGATGGGCGCGCCGCTTCGCGTCCACCTCCCGTGGAAGTACGGCTTCAAGTCGATCAAGTCGATCGTCCGCTTCACCTTCACCGACGAGCGGCCGGTGAGCTTCTGGGAGCAGCTCGCCCCCAACGAGTACGGTTTCTGGGCGAACGTCAATCCCGAGGTGCCGCATCCGCGCTGGAGCCAGGCGATGGAACGCGACATCACCACCAACGAGTCGATCCCGACGCGGCTGTTCAACGGCTACGCCGAATTCGTCTCCGGGCTTTACACGCAGCTCGCCGACGAGCCGCTTTACATGTGAGCCGGCCGTCTCCACCTTGCCCGCCGGTCGTTCCGGGGAGATGACGGGCCATGAACCTGCCTGCGTTCGTTCTTGTCGCGCTGCTTGCCGGCGTCGCGCGGCCGCTCGCCGCCGAGACGGCCGACGGCATCACCATCGATGTGCCGGTGGCCCTCAAGGAAGCCAAGGTCGTGTTCAACCTCGACCACACCGTCTTCGAGGGCGACGAGCCGACCGGCCTCCAGTTTCTCAAGGTGATGATCGAGCGATTCCGTGCCGATGGAACCAGGGCCGAGATCGTGGCCATCTTCCATGGCGATGCCGGCTACATGCTCCTCGACGACAAGACCTATGACCGGGTCCGCAACTGGGCCGGCGGCAATCCCTACAAGGATCAGATCCTGGCCCTGATGAAGGCCGGGGTGGCCTTCGAGGAATGCGGGGAGACGATGAAGGCCGCCGGCTGGATCAATGCCGACCTGATACCGGGCGCCAAGGTCAATACCGGCGCCAATTTCCGCATCATCGAACTGGTCCAGGACGGGTTCGTGCAGATCCAGCCCTAGGGCCGCGGCCGAATCCGGGGGAAGCCCGGACCATCCCGCGGGCGCCGGAGCCGACGCTCCACACCTCGGTCAAGACTAAAAAGCCGGGCCCGTTGGGGCCCGGCAAGTTCTTTGCCGCATCAGCGACGCGAGCGGCAAACCTTCCAGAGGGGAACAGCCGACGCGGTGGAACGTGCGTAGGGAGGAATTGACGAACGAATCACCACATCGACGTCCGATTGTACGCCGGCAAAAAAGAAGCGCAGACCAAAGATCGGGTCATGAACAAGAAACGCCGTCGATGAGATATATTTGCAACATCCCGAGATTGCGGGGTCAAAACGACCAGTTCTGCGCCTTGGCGACAAGGAAGTCGCGAAATACGTTCACCCGCGCCGAGTTCTTGAGCTCCGAGGGGTAGACGAAATAAGTCGAGAAGCTCGGTACTTCCGCCTCGGGCAGCAGGCGTTCAAGTGACGGATCCTTGCCCACCATGTAGTCGGGCAGGACAGCGATGCCGATGCCGCGGGTGATGGCGTTCTTGATCGAGAGGAGATTGTTGATCCTCAGGATCGCGGTTCGCGGATTGCCCGGCTCCCGGCCGGCGACTTCGAGCCAGTTCACGTCCTTCAAGTATTGCGGCACCGGCACGCCGAAGGTGACGATGCGGTGGCCGTCGAGATCGGCGAGGGTCTGCGGCCGGCCGAAGCGCTCGAGATAGGCCGGCGCCGCGTAGAGGTGCATGTGCACGGTGAACAGACGGCGCTGGATGAGGTCCGGCTGCGAGGGCTGGCGGAGCCGGATCGCCACGTCCGCCTCGCGCATGCCGAGGTCGAGTTCCTCGTCGTCGAGGATGAGCTGAAGCCGCACATCGGGATAGAGGTCGATGAACTCGTGGATGCGGTCGGTGAGCCAGGTCGAGCCGAGCCCCACGGTAGTGGTGAGCCGGAGCGGGCCGGTCGGCTTCTCGGAAGACTCGGCGAGCCGCGAACGCACGCCCTCGAGCTTCAGCATCACGTCGTTGACGGTGCGGAACAGATGCTCGCCCTGCTCGGTGAGGATGAGGCCGCGGGCGTGGCGGTGGAACAGCGCCACGCCGAGATCCTGCTCCAGCGCCGAAACCTGCCGGCTCACCGCCGACTGGCTCATGCTGAGGTTTTCGCCGGCATGCGTGAAGGAGCCCGCCTGCGCCGCGGCGTGGAAAATGCGGAGCTTGTCCCAGTCCATGCGTGCGCTATTCAGCTGCCTCGGCCGTCTCGCTCAGTTCGGCGAGATACTTCTCGGCTTCGAGCGCCGCCATGCAGCCGAGGCCCGCCGCGGTCACCGCCTGGCGATACACGTCGTCGGTCACGTCGCCGGCGGCAAAGACGCCGGGGATGGAGGTGGCGGTCGAGTTCGGCGCGGTCCAGACATAGCCGCCGGACTTCATGCGAAGCTGGTCGCCGAGGAACCCGGTCGCCGGCGCGTGGCCGATCGCCACGAACAGGCCGTCGACGCCGAGCTCGCTCGTCGCGCCGGTCTTCGCGTTGCGGAGCTTGAGGCCGGTCAGGGACAGCGGCGGCCCGGCGTCACCCACCACATCGGCGACCACGGTGTCCCAGATCACGTCGATCTTCTCGTTGGCGAACAGGCGATGCTGGAGGATCTTCTCGGCGCGGAGCGAGTCCCGCCGGTGGATCAACGTCACCTTGTCGGCAAAACGGGTCAGGAACAAAGCCTCCTCGACGGCGGTGTTGCCGCCGCCCACCACGGCGACCTTCTTGCCGCGATAGAAGAAACCGTCGCAGGTGGCGCAGGCCGAGACGCCGAAGCCGCGGAACCGCTGCTCGCCCGGGAGGCCGAGCCACTTCGCCTGGGCGCCGGTGGCCACAATCAGCGCGTCACATGTGTAGCTGTTGCCGCTGTCGCCATGGAGGCGGAACGGCCGATGCGAAAGGTCCACCGACGTGATGTGGTCGACAAGAAAGGCCGTTCCGACATGCTCGGCCTGGGCCCGCATCTGCTCCATGAGCCAAGGGCCTTGGATCACCTCGGCGAAGCCGGGATAGTTCTCGACGTCGGTGGTGGTGGTGAGCTGCCCGCCGGGCTCGCTGCCGGTGATGATCAACGGCTCCAGCATGGCGCGCGCAGCGTAAATCGCCGCGGTGTATCCGGCCGGGCCGGACCCGATGATGATGACCTTATGGTGCATCTGACCCCGCTTTCAGCCGGCGTTCGATGGCGCCGGGCAGCTTACCGATTGGCCCCGAATCTAGGTGCTCCACCCCATCCTCTGCAAGAAGCGCATGGCTCCTCGCCACAAACAAAGCTGTGAGCGGCAGGAAGCGACGGCCGGTCCCGCGCATTCCACCGAATCATGCGAGAATTGGACCAAGAACGTTGCCGGTGTACGACGGACGGTCGACAAACGGAACCGGTGGAGGCCGCAAAGCGTGAAGGCCGAGCTCGACGCCATCGACTGGAGGATCCTGAAGGAGCTTCAGGCCGACGGGCGCATGACCAATGTCGAGCTCGCCCGGCGGGTTGGCATCTCGGCGCCGCCGTGCCTCCGTCGCGTCAGGGCCCTCGAGGAAGCGGGAATCATCGAGGGCTATCGTGCGCTCATCGACGAGAAGGCGCTCGACTTCGACGTGACGGCCTTTGCGATGGTCGGTCTTGCCAGCCAGAGCGAGGCCGGGCTGGTCTCCTTCCAGGCCAAGGTCATGGGTTGGGACATCGTCCGCGAGTGCTACATGCTCTCCGGCGACATCGACTTCATCCTGAAGTGCGTCGCGCCCGACCTCCGCGCCTTCCAGGCCTTCATCATCGACGAATTGACCCATGCGCCGGAGGTCGACAGCGTCCGCACCTCGCTCGTCATCCGCCGGCTCAAGAACGAGCCCGCTGTGCCGGTGCGGGTGGCGGATACCGCCGGCTGAACGCCGCGGCAAGCGGGCCGACGGCTCTCTCCGCATGCCCCGGCGCGAACGTCTTGGGCAAAAACGATCGAGAAGCGACTGCTCCAGGATGTCGTCGAGCGATCGGAATCACGGCGATGCGGGGCGCACCACTACGCCGTGCACCTCGCACGCCCGCAATATCCGACCCGACGACGCCGAAGTCGCGCCGACGAGGACGTATCCGAAAGCCTACCGGTACTTGACGTCGATGATCTCGTAGGAGCGCGCGCCGCCAGGGGCCGCGACCTCGACGGTGTCGCCCTTGCCCTTGCCAATGAGGGCACGGGCGATCGGCGAGGAGATGGAGATCTTGCCGTCCTTCACGTCGGCTTCGACGTCGCCGACGATCTGATACTTCTTCTTCTCCTCGGTGTCCTCGTCGACGAGCGTGACGGTCGCTCCAAACTTGATGGTTTTCGAGCCCATGAGCTTCGACACGTCGATGATCTCGGCGCGCGAGAGCTGGTCCTCCAACTCGGCGATGCGGCCCTCGTTAAGGCCATGCGCTTCCTTGGCGGCGTGGTACTCGGCGTTCTCCGACAGGTCGCCATGGCCGCGCGCCTCGGCGATCAGCTCGATGATCCGCGGGCGCTCCTCAGAGGTGCGCCGCTTCAGCTCGGATTCCAGCGCCGCATGGCCGGCAGCGGTCATCGGAATCTTTTCCATCACGGTTCAACCCTCACTTGTATCGCTCGGCCGAGTCCCCTGGCCGACTATAACAACAGGCCCGGAACCCCGTTCCCACGGAACTCCGCGCCGCAACCGCTAAAACGGCCAGGATAGGCCGCGGCGAGATAGTGCTGCAGTACCCGGACTTCAAGGCTCGCTCCAAAAAGGCGCGCGCCCCGCGACCGGTTTTGCGGCGGGTCCGGCCAAGCCTGCGGTTGCACCGAAAGGCGGGCGCGAACCACGCCGGCGCTTTGAGCATCCGACAAGTCTGTCCCGGCTTCAAGCACCTTTGTTACGACCGGAACGTCCGGGGAACGGGGCGAACCCCGTCAGCGGGCTTGTCGAAATAGGCCTGGAGCGGGCGCACCTCGAGCTCGCCCCGCCGATAGGCCTCGATGCCAAGAGACGCGGCGACGGCGCCGGCGACCGTGGTGTAGTAGGGCACCTTGTGGAGAAGAGCGGCGCGACGGAGCGAGCGGCTGTCGGAGAGGGCGTGAGCGCCTTCCGTGGTGTTGAAGACCAGCTGGATGTCGCCGTTCTTGATGGCATCGACGATGTGCGGCCGCCCTTCCAGCACCTTGTTGATCTTGGTGCAGGCGACCCCCTCGGCGGCGAGATAGCGCTGGGTGCCGCTGGTGGCGACGATCCTGAAGCCGATCCGCTCGAGCCGCCGCATCGCATCGAGGATCAGCGGCTTGTCGCTGTCCCGCACCGAGACGAAGACCGTGCCGCCGGTCGGAACCAGGCCGCCCGCCCCAAGCTGGCTCTTGGCGAAAGCGATGGCAAAGTCGCGGTCGAGACCCATCGCCTCGCCGGTCGAGCGCATCTCCGGGCCGAGGAGCGTGTCGACGTTGGGGAAACGGGCAAAAGGAAACACGGCTTCCTTGACGGCGACATGGTCGACGCCGTTCGGCTTCAGGCCGAACCCGGCGAGCGGTGCACCGGCCATGATCAGGGCGCCGATCTTGGCGAAGGGCACGCCGACGGTCTTGGCGACGAAGGGCACGGTGCGCGAGGCGCGCGGGTTGACCTCAAGCACATAGATGTCGCCGTCCTTGATGGCGTACTGGACGTTCATGAGGCCCTTCACCTCCAGGGCAAGCGCCAGGGCCTTCGTCTGCCGCTCGAGCTCCGCGATCTTCTCCGCATCGAGCGAGTGCGGGGGAAGCGAGCAGGCCGAGTCGCCGGAATGGATGCCGGCCTCCTCGATGTGCTCCATGATCCCGCAGATGAAGACGTCCCTGCCGTCGGCGAGCGCATCGACGTCGACCTCGATCGCATCCGACAGGTAGCGGTCGAAGAGGAGGGGATTCTTGCCGAGCACGGTGTTGATCTGCCCGGTCTTGTCGTTGGGATAGCGCGCCTTCACCTCGCTCGGCACAAGCTCAGGGAGCGTGCCGAGGAGGTAATCGCCAAGCTGCGCTTCCTCGCGGATGATCTGCATGGCGCGCCCGCCAAGAACGTAGGAGGGCCGAACCACAAGGGGATAGCCAAGGTCGCCGACCACGAGGCGCGCCTGCTCGACCGAATAGGCGATGCCGTTCTTCGGCTGCTTGAGGCCGAGCTTGCCGATCAGCTTCTGGAAGCGGTCGCGGTCCTCGGCGAGGTCGATCATGTCGGGCGAGGTGCCGAGGATCGGCACCTTCGCCTCCTGGAGCGCGGCGGCGAGCTTCAATGGCGTCTGCCCGCCGAGCTGGACGATGACCCCGTGGAGGGTCCCTTTCGACTGCTCGACGCGGACGATCTCGAGCACGTCTTCTGCGGTGAGCGGTTCGAAGTAGAGCCGGTCGGAGGTGTCGTAGTCGGTCGAGACCGTCTCGGGATTGCAGTTGACCATGATGGTCTCGTAGCCGGCCGCCGACAGGGCGAAGCAGGCGTGGCAGCAGCAATAGTCGAACTCGATCCCCTGGCCGATGCGGTTCGGCCCGCCGCCGAGGATCATCACCTTCCGTGCGTCGGTGGGGTTGGCCTCGTCGGCCGGGGCGCCGGCGAAAGGCACCTCGTAGGTCGAATAGAAGTAGGCGGTGGGCGAGGCGAACTCGGCCGCACAGGTGTCGATCCGCTTGTAGACCGGGTGGACGCCGAGACGGGCGCGGAGCGCGGCGACCTCGGCCTCGCCGGTATTGGCGAGCTGGGCGAGCCGCGCATCGGAGAAGCCCTGCGCCTTGAGCTTGCGGAGGGGACCCGGCGTATCGGGCAGGCCATCCTCGCGAAGCTTCGTCTCCGACTCGACGATGCCGCCGAGCTGCCGCAGGAACCAGGGATCGATATGCGAGGCGTTGGCGATCTCCTCGATGCTCATCCCAAGGCGGATGGCCTGGGCGCAGGTGAGGAGGCGATCCGGCGTCGGCCGCCCGAGCGCGGCGCGGATCGCGTTCTTGTCGTCGCCCTCGCCGAGGCCGGGGATGACGATCTCGTTGAGCCCGGTTAGGCCCGTCTCGAGACCGCGGAGCGCCTTCTGCAGCGACTCGGCGAAGGTGCGGCCGATCGCCATCACCTCGCCGACCGACTTCATCGAGGTGGTGAGCACGGGCTCGGCGCCGGGAAACTTCTCGAAGGCGAAGCGCGGGATCTTGGTCACCACGTAGTCGATGGTCGGCTCGAACGAGGCCGGCATGGCGCCGCCGGTGATGTCGTTGTCGAGCTCGTCGAGGGTGTAGCCGACGGCGAGTTTCGCCGCGACCTTGGCAATCGGAAACCCCGTCGCCTTGGAGGCGAGCGCCGAGGACCGCGAAACCCGGGGGTTCATCTCGATGATCACCAGCCGGCCGTCGGCGGGGTTGACCGCGAACTGCACGTTCGAGCCGCCGGTGTCGACGCCGATCTCGCGGAGGACCGCGATCGAGGCGTCGCGCATGATCTGGAATTCCTTGTCGGTAAGCGTGAGCGCCGGGGCGACGGTGATCGAATCCCCGGTATGCACGCCCATCGGGTCGACGTTCTCGATCGAGCAGACGATGATGCAGTTGTCCGCCCGGTCGCGGACCACCTCCATCTCGTACTCCTTCCAGCCGAGCACGGACTCCTCGATCAGCACCTCGGTGGTGGGGGAGGCGTCGAGCCCGCGCTCGACGATTTCGAGAAACTCCTCGCGGTTATAGGCGATGCCGCCGCCGGTGCCGCCAAGGGTGAAGGACGGCCGGATGATCGCCGGCAGGCCGATCACGTCGAGCGCCTTGAGCGCATCGACCAGCGAATGGGCGAGCTCCGAGCGCGGCGTCTCGAGGCCGATCTTCCGCATCGCCTCGCGGAAGCGCTCGCGGTCCTCGGCCTTGTCGATGGCGTCGGCGGTGGCACCGATCATCTCGACGCCGAACCGGTCGAGGACGCCCATCTTGCGCAGCGACAGGGCCGTGTTGAGCGCAGTCTGCCCGCCCATGGTGGGCAGGAGGACCAGCTTCTCGTCGGGCCGGGCGGCGCGCTCCTTCTCGATGATCTTCGCCACGATCTCAGGCGTGATCGGCTCGATATAGGTGGCGTCGGCCAGCTCCGGGTCGGTCATGATCGTCGCCGGATTGGAGTTGATCAGGACGACGCGAAAGCCCTCCTCCTTGAGCGCTTTCACGGCCTGCGTGCCGGAATAGTCGAACTCGCACGCCTGGCCGATGACGATCGGCCCGGCGCCGATGACGAGAATCGAGTCGATGTCTGTGCGCTTCGGCATATCGAACGGCGGCAAAAACCCCGGCGCGGCGGCCCGCCCGGGGCGTGTGAACGAGACCTTTCAGGCTGGGCCGGCCTTATAGGCGAAAAGCCGGGAAGGGGGAAGGTGGCTCGGCCCGCAGGAGGAAGCCCGTTTTCCTTCTCCCGCACCCCGCCGCTTGGCGGAAGGGTACACACGCTTACGAATCAACCGTATCGCGAACCAGCGAGGCGGCCGAGGCGAAACTCGGGAAACGTCAAGGTATCCGCCCCGTCGAGGCGAGCGGCGAAGGGGCCTCCACCCGCGAACGGGCCTCGGTTCGCGGCCCGACATGGAACCGGCGGGCCTGCGCCGCCGTTTTCCACCCTCGTAGGCGGGCCGGTTCTCGCCTATCTTCGGGACGAGGCCCTCCCTTTGGCCCGAGCGGGAGAAATCGACCATGCGCTGGCGCGGACGACAGGGGAGCAGCAACGTCGAAGACCGCCGCGGTCAAGGCGGCGGATTCGGCGGCGGGTTCGGCCGGGGCGGGTTCGGCCTTCCCGGTGGCCTTGGCGGCGGCCCGCGTATCGGCATCCCGATGGGCGGACGCGGCGGCGGGATCGGCCTCGTCGGCATCCTGATCATCCTCGCGATCCTCTGGTTCTCCGGCGTCTTCAGCGACGGCGGCTCCCCGATCGGCGTGGGCGAGCAGCCGGGCGGGGGCAGCGTCGGCGTGCCGGCCGACGAGGCGGGGCAGTTCGCCGCCGTCGTCCTCGCCGACACCGAGGACACATGGGGCCGCATCTTCGAGGAGGGCGGCGAGCGCTACCGCGAGCCGACGTTGGTGCTGTTCACCGGCCAGGTGAGTTCGGCATGCGGCTTCGCCAGCGCCGCCGCCGGCCCGTTCTACTGCCCCGGCGACCAGAAGCTCTATCTCGACCTGTCGTTCTTCGATGAGCTGAGCCGCCGCTTCGGCGCCCCGGGCGACTTCGCCAACGCCTATGTCATCGCCCACGAGGTCGGGCATCACGTCCAGAACCTCCTCGGCGTCCTGCCCGAGGTCGATGCGGCGCGGCGCCAGAGCAGCCAGGCGCGCGCCAACGAGCTCTCCGTCCTCCTCGAGCTGCAGGCCGACTGCCTCGCCGGGGTCTGGGCGCACGACGCCGACGCCAAGGGCCTCCTCGAGGTCGGCGACATCGACGAGGCGCTCAACGCGGCAGCCGCGATCGGCGACGACACGCTGCAACGCGAGACGCAGGGCTATGTGGTCCCCGACAGCTTCACCCACGGCACCTCGGCGCAGCGCAGCCAGTGGTTCAAGCGGGGCTACGAACAGGGCAGGCTCGACGCCTGCGATACCTTCGCCACGGCAAATTCGGGCTAGAGGCGACCCGCGTCAGCGGAGGCCCGGTCTGAGGATCCGGCCGTGAGGGGCGGAACTCAGGCCCGGCCGAACCGCTTCCTGACGACCGGCGCCGCGATGTTGAGCAGATAGGCGAGCATCGCGAGATCCGTGTCGAAGAAGCTTACGATCACGGAGACGGCCGCCGAGGCGATCAGAAGGCCGAGCTCAGGCCGGCCGCTGTCGGGATCGACGAGGCCCGAGTCCTTCTCGCTCACATAGCTGAGGCGGATCGCGGCGAGGGCGGCAAGCGACATGTTGGCGGCAAACAGCCAGACCGCCGGCGCAAGGTCGTAGCGGCCGGCGATCTCGGTCGAGAACGGCACCAGCGTGATGAAGAAAAGGTGGATCAGCACCCACTTCGCATAGAGCGCGCTCGCCGTGTCCGGCTCGGGCTTGATGCGCGCCTGTCCGAACCACCGCCGCCCCAGCAGGAAGAAGCTGATGACGTAGGCGACCATCGCATCGAGGTGGTCGGCAAACGCGTCGAGGAGGTCGCCTGGGCCTTTCGGGTCGAAGTCCTCCGGCACCTCGAGGTTGAGGACGAGGAGGGTCATTGCGAAGGCGAAGACGCCGTCGGTCAGGGCATCGAGGCGCGCCTTGGTGATGACCCCTTCGCCCGCGCTCGCCATTTGGGGTGTCTCAGCGGTTGCCGTCCATCAGGTCGACGAAGCGGCGGAAGAGGTAGCGGCTGTCGCGCGGCCCCGGCGAGGCTTCCGGGTGATACTGCACTGAGAAAACGGGCAGCTCCCTGTGACGGAGCCCGCAATTCGATCCGTCGAAAAGCGAAACGTGCGTCTCCTCGACCGTGGCGGGCAGGCTTGCGGTGTCGACGGCGAAGCCGTGGTTCATCGAGGTGATCTCGACCTTGCCGGTGGTGAGATCCTTGACCGGATGATTGGCGCCGTGATGACCCTGGTGCATCTTCACGGTCCGCCCGCCGAGGGCAATGCCGAGCATCTGGTGACCGAGACAGATGCCGAAGGTCGGGGTGCCGGAGGCAAGCACCTCGCGGATCGCGGGAACGGCATATTGGCCCGTCGCCGCGGGGTCGCCGGGGCCGTTCGAGAGAAACACCCCATCCGGCTTGTGGGCGAGGATTTCCTCGCCGGTCGCCGTCGCCGGCAGGACCGTCACACGGCAGCCGTGATCGGCGAGGAGGCGGAGGATGTTCCGCTTGATGCCGTAGTCCACCGCGACCACATGGCGGGTCGGGCGCTCCTGCCGCCCGTAGCCCTTGCCCCACTGCCACGGGGTCTGGTCCCAGGTGTAACTCTGGCCGGTGGTGACTTCTTTCGCGAGGTCCATGCCGACCAGGCCGGGCCACGCGCGAGCCTCGGCGAGAAGGCGTGCGCGGTCGAAATTTCCATCCCGCCGGTGCGCGATCACCGCGTTCGGCGAGCCCTTTTCGCGGACGAGGGCGGTCAGCGCCCGGGTGTCGACGCCGGCGATGCCGATAATGCCGCGTGCCTTGAGCCAGGCGTCAAAGCCACGGGTCGCGCGGTAGTTGGAGGGCTCGGTAATGTCGGTCTTGAGCACGCAGCCGCGCACGCCCGACGCCGCCGCCATGTTGACGGTCTCGATATCCTCGTCGTTGACCCCGACATTGCCGATGTGGGGAAACGTGAAGGTGATGATCTGGCCGGCATAGGAAGGGTCGGTGAGGATCTCCTGGTAGCCAGTCATCGCCGTGTTGAAACAGATCTCGCCCGGCGCCTCGCCTTCGACGCCGAGGCCAGCGCCTTCGACGATCGTGCCATCGGCGAGCACGAGAAGCGCAGTGGCGGCGGGCGCCTGCCATCTATCGGGTCTCGTCATTTCCTTATCGATCCGGATCGTGTCCCCAGCGAGCGCCGCGCGAAACATTTGGGCCGGCCTTGCGTTAACAGCGCCCGAGGGCCCCGGCAAGCGCCCGGGCCAGGGTTCACTTGATTCATGATCCCGTTACCATCATATAGTCGTCGCGAACGGATAGGCCGAGAAGATCGCCGCCGAGGCGAACTGCGGTCAGGAACAACAAGGTCCGTTTGCCCGAAGCCTGTGGACGAAGTAAAAAAGTCCAATCAAAACAATAGCTTACAAAAAGAGCCAGAGTTGCGCGCCGGCGAGGCAGGGTTTATTCTCGCGCGTCGCGTCAGTGGAGACCCTTGATGCGTGATGCCATCAACGCCGCCCTCAAACAGGCAATGCGTGAGCAGGACAAGAGGCGAATCGCCACGCTCCGCCTGATCAATGCGGCGATCAAGGACCGCGACATTGCGGCACGGAGCGCCGGCAAGGATCCGGTCAGCGAGGACGAGATCCTCGAAATACTCTCCCGGATGATCCGCCAGCGGCAGGAGTCGGCGAAAGCCTACGAGGAGGGCAACCGCCTCGACCTCGCCGAGGAGGAGCGGCAGGAGATCGACATCATCCAGTCCTTCCTCCCCAAGCAGCTCAACGAGGCCGAGCTCCGCTCGGTGTGCGCCGAGGCGGTGAAGCTGACCGGCGCCCACGGGCTCCGCGACATCGGCAAGTGCATGCAGGCGCTCAAGGCGCGCTATCCGGGGCGCATGGACTTCGGCAAGGCGAGTTCCCTCGTGAAGGGCATGCTCACCTGAATCCCCGGGGCCGGGCCTTACGCCTCGGCCGTCACCTTTCCCGCCAGCGCTTTCAGGTCGATGGTCTCGTCGGCGCAGATCTCCGGCGTCGGCGAGATGCCGGCGGCAAGCAGCCGCCGGCCGACCATGTGGTCGGCGGCGCGATTGACCGAGTCGATCGCAAGCAGCCGGTCGCCGGCGAAGTGGAAAACCGAGAAACGATTGTCCTCGCGGCGACCGCGCACGACACTCCGCGTGGCCCCGAAGGGAAGACCGACCATCTGCAGCTTGACGTCGCCCTGGTCGGACCAGAACCACGGCACCTCCCGGAATGGCTCCGGCCGGCCGAGGAGCGTCTTGGCCGCGGTCTTCGCCTGGTCGACGGCATTTTCCACCGATTCGAGGCGGATGCGGCGCTTCAGCTGCCAGTGCGGGAAGGAGACGCAGTCGCCGACCGCGACCACCCCGGGTGCCGCCGTCGACATCGTTTCGTCGACCACGATTCCGTTCTCGACGGCAAGGCCGGCGTTTCCCGCCAGGCCGACATTGGGCTCGACGCCGATGCCCATCAGCGCGAGGTCGGCGGGGATGCGGTCGCCCGCCGCGGTTTCGACGGCGACCACCCGGCCGCCTTCGCCGACGATTCGGCCGACCGGCGTGTTGAGGCGGATGTCCGAACCCCAGCCGCGGTGAAGGTCGAGGAAGTGGCGCGAGATCTCGGGCGCGACGACCCGGCCCATCAGCCGGTCGGTGGCTTCGAGCACCGTTACGGTCTTGCCGAGAAGCCGCGCGGTCGCCGCCACCTCGAGGCCGATGAAGCCGCCGCCGACCACGACCACGTCGCTCGCCGCCGCCAGCCGGTCGCGGAGGGCGCGGGCCTCGGCCGCGACGCGGAGGACGTGGACGCCGGCAAGGTGGGTGCCTTCGACGGGAGGAAGGCGCGGCCGGGCGCCGGTGGCAAGCGCGAGCCCGTCGAAGGAAAGGACCGCGCCGTCGGCGAGGCGGAGCTGGCGGCCGCGGAGGTCGACCGAGGAGACCTCGGCGGAGAGCAAGAGGCGGATCGCGTTCTTCGCATAGAACGACTCGGGCCGGAGCGGCAGGAGGTCGTGGCCGGCGTCCTTGAGGAAGGCCTTGGAGAGGGGCGGGCGCTGGTAGGGGATGTCGGTCTCGGCGGTGAGAAGCGTGAGCGGCCCGTCATAGCCCTCGCCCCGGAGCGAGGCGACGAGCTGGGAGCCGCCATGGCCGCCGCCAACCACGATGATGCCGTTCTCGTACACGCGCGTCGCCTCTCACGGAGCTGCCTCCGGCAAGAGCGAAGGCTGGTGGGCCCGGCAGGACTCGAACCTGCAACCAGACCGTTATGAGCGGCCGGCTCTAACCATTGAGCTACAGGCCCGGAAGGGATCGCCGCCGATATAAGGGCAAACCGCGGAGACGGCAAATCGCGGGGGGAGAGCGGGGCCCGCGCCCAAATACGGCCGGAATGGAGGGGCAGGAGACGCGGCCACAAGAGGTGGGCCGAAGCCAAGGACCGAGAATCCCCATGAACCGCATCGTCAAGCCCTTCGCCGCGGCCTTCGCGGCGCTCACCATCTTCGCCGTTCCGGCGGGTGCCGAGGTCGAGCCCCGCATCCCGAGCCTCAACGCCTCGGGCGAAGGCTTCGTGATGGTCGTCCCCGACATCGCCATCGTCACGATCGGCGTCACCACCCGCGCCGAGACGGCGCGCGCCGCGCTCGACCAGAACTCGGCCGAGACCGCGCGGGTGATCGCCGCGATCACCGGCGCCGGGATCGAGGCCCGCGACGTGCAGACGAGCGGCCTCTCGGTGTTCCCGGTCTACGAGGAGCGGCCGCCGCGGGCCGACGGCGAGGGCGGCATCGTCGCCCTCCCCAAGATCGTGGGCTACCAGGTGCAGAACGAGGTGCGGGTGACGGTCCGCGAAATCGGCAAGTCGGGCGCGCTTCTCGACCAGGTGGTCAGCGCCGGCGCCAACCAGATCTCGGGCATCTACTTCGACGTCTCCGACCCGGCGGCGGCGGCCGACGAGGCGCTGCGAAAGGCGATCGCCGACGCCAGGCGGAAGGCCGAACTGATGGCGGCGGCGGCCGGCGTCAGGATCGTGCGCATCCTCGACATCTCGGGCGGCGGCAGCTTCCCGGTGTTCCGCGCCGAGCGCGCCGCCTTCGACGCGGCGGCGCCCTCGGTGCCGGTGATGCCGGGGGAGACCCGCGTCTCGGCCAACGCCAACATCATCTTCGAGATCGCCGAGTAGCGGGGCGCCCGCTCATCTCGCCCCGGCGGGAGAAGACGGGGCGTCGCCGGCTTCGGCCGGCATCGCCCCGCCATCATACCCGCCCCGGCCTTTGCGGCAGCGGGCGGTTGCGGTCGCGCTCATCGGGGTCGTATTTCGCCGGGAGACCCTCGCTCCGCCGGAGCGCCGCGCGGAGCGGATCGAAATAGCGGCGCCTGTCCTTCTCGCTCGGCCAGTAGGGCTCCTTCGACACGCCGGCGCAGTCGTCGAAGCGGAGGCAGCGGCGCGTCCGCCGGCAGCCCTTCTTCGGGCAGCGCCGCCAGGTCTGCGCCCAGATGTGGATGCGGCGGGCCAGCCTCACTTCGACGTCCTCGAGCGGCTCTCCCTTCTCGTCACGTTTGCGGGCGCGCATGGGGCTCTCCACAGGTTTTTGCATACGCGCCTGTCATCGCGGCCGAGCCCGCGGGGCGAGAGCCGGGACCGCGATGGCGTTGGCTAAGCTTTTCAGCGCGCGTCGCACAGGAGCCCTCCCGGTTCGGGGTCCCCGGTCGGCTACACCCCGGATCGCGGTCCGGGGCGGGCCGCCTGGGGCCGCGCTCCGTCCGGGATGACAGGGAGTGGATCAAGACACACCTCCTCCTTCCCGCGCCGCGATCGGCCGGGTCGTTGCCTGTTCCCCCCCCGATGTCGGTCCTTCGCGGGAAGCGAAGGGGATGGCGGGCGCTGTCGCGGTCGCCTTCCAGGTAGTCTATGACGGCGCCGTGACAGCGCCCGCCGCGGCGTCTTTCAACCTCGACCTCCGCGCTTCCGGTACGGGGTGGCGGCGTGGGGCACGGGGCACTTGCCCGTACCCGGCCTCGCCTGACCGTCGGGTTTCCCCTTCGGCCCGGCGCCCCGCCCTTAAGCCAACCTGTGGCGACCGCTCGTAGTGGCGGTGGGCGGACCTGGTCGAGGCTCCCCGGGGCGTTCGGACCGTCGTCCTCTCCGGAGGATGCGGCCGAGACCGGCAACGCACACCCCCCGCTGCCTCTCATCGAGACACGCCGCAGGCGCCGCACCCCGCCCCGTCAACTGGCCGTCACCGGTAGACGCCCCTTCACGGGCGGGGATGGCGGCATCATAGATGCGGCCGCGGCAGCGGGGATAAGCGGGCCGGTTATGCCCGGTCGCGGACCGTGGCTCCGCATTCGACCCGGCATGAACCGTAACTGAACGCCGGGTTCAGGTCGGCTTTCGCCACGCCCGGCTAGGGTCGCCTTCCGACAGAAAGGAGACGACCATGACCCCGACCCGCACCCTCCGTGCCGCGCTCATCGCAGTCGCCCTCACCGGGGCGCTCGCCGCTCCGGCCGCCGCCGGCGGCTCCGTGTCGCTCACCTTCACGCCGCAGAACCAGAAGCAGACACGGGCGGTCCAGACCGGACTCGCGCTCTATTCGATCGTCAAGGACGTGAAGGGCGGCGCGAGCATCACCCAGAAGGGGAGCGGCAACAGCGCCGGCTTGACGCAGCAGGGCCGCGGCAACCTCGGCATCATCCATCAGGAGGGCAAGGGCCACAGCGGGACGCTTCAGCAGAACGGCCAGGGCAACGCCTTCGGGCTCTTCCAGTTCGGGAGAAAGACCGACGCCGCCGTCACCCAGACCGGCAAGGGCAATGCGGGGGTGGCCTTCCAGTGGGGGTGGTGAGTCCCGTCACGAGGGCCCGAGAAGCCTGGTGCGAGCCTTGCGCCACTCGTTCCAGTCGACGGCTTCGGACTCCCTTACGGCGAGGTCGGCCGGTTCAAGGCGATCCGTGAAGATCACGAGGTTCTGACATTTCCAGCGGGCGCTTGGCAGGGAGCCGCCCCTACTCCCCGTACGGAATCCACACGTTCTTGACCTGCGTCGCATGGGCGAGGGTGTCGCGGCCGGCGCTGATCCTGTCGTCAGTCCAGTCGCGGACGACCGTCTCGCACCAGGTCTGCTTGAGGTTGCCGGTCGATGCCTTCTCAAAGGCTTCCGCCATGGCCCGTGGACCGAAGGACCAGATCGCGTCGACGGCGTCGTGCTTGGCCAGTTCCAGGCCGAGCTTCATGCGGTCGCCGGTGACGATGTTGACCACGCCGCCGGGAACGTCGCTGGTATCGAGCACCTGATAGAGATCGGTGGCAACAAGCGCCGCGCTCTCCGACGGAATCATCACCGTGGTGTTGCCGGTGGTGATCGCCGCGGCCATCAACGTGACGAAGGGGAGGAGGGCGGGCGCCTCCGGGGCGACGATGCCCACCACGCCGACCGGCTCGTTGACGGCAAGCGCAAGGCCGCGGAACGGCGGGCGATGGACGAGGCCCTCGTACTTGTCGGCCCAGGCGGCAAAGGTGAAGAGCCGGGTGACGGAGGCCTCGACCTCGGCCCTTGCAATGGTGCGGCGCGCCCCGCTCAAGGCCGCCAGGCGGGCGGCGAACTCGTCCGCCCGGGCGGACAGGTTCTCGGCGATGAAGTAGAGGATCTGGGCGCGGCTGTGCTCGCTCGCCGAGGCCCAGCCGGCGGCCTTCCGCGCCGCCTCGGCGGCGTTCCTTATGTCCTTGCGGTTCCCTTCGCCGACCTCGCCGATCAGCTTCCCGCCGCGGTCGAGGATCGGCCGGGAGTAGCCGCCGTCGGGCCGCTGCTGCTTGCCGCCGATATACATCTTGGCGGTGCGGTCGACGAGGCCGGGGAGCGCCGGCGCGGCGCCGAGCTCGGCCTTCTCCGGCTTCTCCTCGGCGAGGGGCTTCGCCTTCCGAAGCCACGCCGGCCTGGTATAGGCGAAGACGCCCTCGCGTCCGCCTTCGCGCCCGTAGCCGCTTTCCTTGTAGCCGCCGAAGCCGGAGGAGGCGTCGAAGAGGTTGGTCGAATTGACCCAGACCACGCCCGCCTTCAGCTTCGGCGCGATGTCGAGAGCAAGGTTCACCGACTCCGACCAGACGCTCGCGGCGAGGCCGTACTCGGTGTTGTTGGCGAGCGCGACCGCCTCTTCCGGCGTGCGGAAGGACATCGCCACCAGAACCGGGCCGAAGATCTCGACGCGGGCGCAGGTCTGCGCCGGCTGGACATTGGTCATCAGCGTCGGCGGGAAGTAGAGGCCCTTTCCCGGCACCTCGCACTTCGCCTGGTAGACCCTGGCGCCCTCGGCGACACCCTGCGCCACCAGCGAGCGGATGCGCTCGAGCTGCACCGGCGCCACCACGGCGCCGACGTCGATCGCCTTGTCGAGCGGCGGCCCGACGCGAAGCGTCGCAAGCCGGGCCTTGAGCTTCTCGATCATGGCGTCGTGGATCGACTCCTGGAGGAGAAGCCGCGAGCCGGCACAGCAGACCTGGCCCTGGTTGAACCAGATCGCATCGACGACGCCCTCCACCGCCGAGTCGAGGTCGGCATCGTCGAAGACGATGAACGGCGACTTGCCGCCGAGCTCCAAGGTGAGCGCCTTGCCCGAGCCGGCGGTCGCCTCGCGGATCTTCCGCCCGACCTCGGTCGAGCCGGTGAAGGCGATCTTGTCGATCCCGGGATGGCGCACGATCAGCTCGCCGGTCGCCCCGTCGCCGGTGACGATGTTGACCACGCCGGCGGGGACGCCGGCCATCGCGCAGATCTCGGCGAAGAGCAGCGCGGTGAGCGGCGTGTACTCGGCGGGCTTGAGGACGACGGTGTTGCCGAGGGCGATCGCCGGCGCGATCTTCCAGGCGAGCATCAGAAGCGGAAAGTTCCACGGAATGATCTGACCGCAGACCCCGACCGGCACTCGGTCGGGGAACTCCTGGCCCTGGAGCTCCGCCCAGCCGGCGTGGTGGTAGAAGTGACGGGCGACCAGCGGCACGTCGATGTCGCGGGTCTCGCGGATCGGCTTGCCGTTGTCGAGCGCCTCGATCACCGCGAACAGACGGCTGTTCTTGAGGATCATCCTGGCGATGGCGTAGAGCACCTTCGCCCGCTCGTGACCGGGAAGCGCGGCCCATTTCGCCTGCGCCTTGCGGGCGGCGGCGACCGCGTCGTCGATGTCCTCCGCGCCGGCCTCGGCGACCTTGGCAAGCACGGCCCCGGTCGCCGGGTCGGCGGTGTCGAAGAAGCGGCCGGACTTCGGCCGCCGCCATTCGCCCCCGATATAGAGGAGCGTGCCCTCCTTGTGGCGGGCGAGCCAGGCGCGGGCCTCAGCGTCGCTCTCCGGGGCGGGACCGTAGTCGAGGTCGTCGAGGATTTCGGCGATGGACATGGGTCTCAGGCCATGGCGTGGTGGTCGAAGGAGGCGTAGCGGCCGGTGACGTAGTACTCGAGCTGCCGCTCGATGTCGGCAAGCAGCGACGAGGCGCCGATCCGGAACAGGCCGGGCTGAAGCCAGGCGTTGCCCAGCTCCTCCTTCATCAGGAACTCGTATGTCATGACGTCCTTGGCGGTCGAGATGCCGCCGGCCGGCTTGAAGCCGACGACATGGCCGGTCATCTCGCGGTAGGCCCGGATGGCGCGGAGCATGACGAGAGCGACGGGAATCGTGGCGTTCACGCCCTCCTTCCCGGTCGAGGTCTTGATGAAATCGGAACCGGCCATCATCGCCACCATCGAGGCCTTGCCGACGTTCCGGAGCGTCTTCAAATCGCCGGTGCCGAGGATGGTCTTCATGTGGGCGCGGCCGCAGGCCTCCTTGAAGGCCCGCACCTCGTCGTAGAGCGCCTTCCAGTCGCCGCGCAGCACATGCTCGCGGGTGATCACCGTGTCGATTTCGTCAGCCCCGTCGGCGACGGAGGCCTCGATCTCGCGGACCCGCGTCTCGAAGGGCGCCAGCCCCGCCGGGAAACCGGTGGAGACGGCAGCGACCGGCACGCCGGAGCCCTCGAGCGCCGCCTTGGCGGTGGCGACGAAGCGGTGATAGACGCAGACCGCGCCGACCGTGAGCCGGCGGCTTCCGAGACCGAGGGCCTCCTTGAGGTCATCGCGAAGCGGCTTCCGCGCCTTGGCGCAGAGCCGCTCGACGCGGCCCTCGGTATCGTCGCCGGAGAGCGTGGTGAGATCGATGCACTCGATGGCGCGGATCAGCCAGGCCGCCTGCCATTCCTTCTTCACCGTCCGGCGGCCGGGAAGGGTCGCGGCGCGCCGCTCGACCGCGGACAGGTTGACGCGGACGGCGGCGACCGGATCGAGGTCGAAGGGGACGCCGGGATTGTCCGGATGCTCGGGAAGCGCATTCGGCAAATGATGGACAGAGGCGGTCTCGCGGGCGGCAGCGGGTGATGGCATGGTTCTTCCCGGGATTTCGACGACACTCTTAGCACAGAACAGCATACACGGTAGTTGCCGCCGAGGCTCGTGGCACGCGTCGGCGGCGGCGGCAACCCCGGCGCCGGCGACCTACCCGGCAAGGATTCCCGGCACCATTGCGGCGATCGCCTCGCCGAGCTTGCGCTGCATCGGCTTGTCGAGATGGATGCCGTCGACCCGGCTCGAGGTGATGACCTCGCCGGCATCGAGGAAGGGAATGCCCCGGTCGGCGGCAACGCGCCTGTATTCGGCGCCGAGGTGACGGGACTTCTCGAGGCCGCCGGCAAACATGTCCTTGAGCCAGGTGAGCTCGACCAGCGGCGCGGGAGCGACAAGCAGCACCTTTGGCGGCGCGCTCGCCGGCTTGTTGGCCGAGGCCTTCACCAGGTCGACGAGGACGCCGGCGCCGTCGGCGATGTCGCAGGCCGGGACGGAGAAGCGTTGCTTGAGGTCATTGGTGCCGAGCTTGATGATCACGAGGTCGATGGGCGCGTGCGTCTCCAGTACGACCGGCAGGAAGCGCGCGCCGTTCTTGTGGGCGCCGTCGACCGGATCGTCGTGCACGGTGGTGCGGCCGTTCAGCCCCTCCTCGATGACCGTGTGCGAGGGGCCGAGCTTCTCGCGAAGCACGCCCGGCCAGCGGTCCCCCGGCGCGAAGCGGTCCAGTTCGGGCCGGCTCGGCATGGGGACGGCGCCCCAGGTGTTGGAATCCCCGTAGCAGACGATCGTCGCCATTGCTGTTCTCCCCCGTCTCCGGCCACGACACCGACAAGGGCGCGACCTTAGCCCGCGAGCACCCGGCGAAGGAAGTCCGCTCCGAGGCGGAGCCCGGCTTCGTCGATGCCGTGGGCGAGGCCGGGTGAGACGTGCCATTCCGCCGTGAAGCCGGCCGCGCCAAGGGACTGCACCGCGGCGTGGAGCGCCACCACCGGGATCAGCGGATCGGCGGCGCCGTGAACCAGAAGGATCGGCACCTTGTGGACGTTCGGCCCGGACAGGTGCTCGGGACCGGCGAGGAGACCCGAATAGCCGACAATGCCGGCGATCGGCGCCTTGCGGCGGAGGCCGACGTGAAGCGCCATCATCGCTCCCTGGCTGAAGCCGACCAGGGCAAGGTCGCGGTCGGCGAGCTTGAGGCGGGCGAGCTCGGCATCGAGAAACGACTGCAGCTTCGGCGCGGCCTGCTCGACCCCGCGCCAATAGGCGTGGAGGTCGCCGAGGGCGAGGGGGAACCACTGCCGGCCCATGGGCGCCTCGGCGCAGGGATCGGGAGCGTGGGGCGAGACGAAGGCGGTGTCGGGAAGGATCGGCGCGAACATGCGGCCGAGGTCGATCAGGTCGTTGCCGTCGGCGCCGTAGCCGTGGAGAAACACCACCAGTTTTCGCGCCGGCCCGCCGTTTGCGGGCGGCAGTCTCGGTCCGTCGATCATCTCAACCCCGCATCAGAGCGGCGCCGCCGCGATAGCGCGGCGGGCGCGATAGTAGGACCAGAACAGCCGCGCCGCGACTGCCCGCCACGGCGACCACATCTCCGCCATGGCGTGAAGCTCGGCGACCGGCAGCGGGCCGTCGCGGCCGAAGGCGTCGGCGACGGCGTTCCGGAGCGCGAGGTCGCCGGCCGGGAAGATGTCGGCATGGCCGAGGCAGAAGAGCAGGTAGACGTCGGCCGTCCACGGGCCGATGCCGCGGATGGCGGTGAGGCGGGCGTGGGCCGCCTCGCCGGGGAGTTCGGCGAGGCGATCGAGGTCGAGGCCACCGGCATGGGCGGCGGCCACGGCGCGGAGCGTCGCGATCTTGGCGGTGGAGAGGCCGATCGCGCGCAGGACCGCGTCGTCGGCTCCGGCGAAGCTCTCCGGCCGGCCGTCGGGAAATGCCTCGACGAAGCGGCCCCAGATGGCGTTGGCGCTGGCGGTCGAGACCTGCTGGCCGATCACGACGCGGGCAAGGCCGGCGAATCCCGGCGGCGCGCGGCGGAGCGGCACGCGGCCCGCCACCTTGAGCACCGGCCTCAGGCGCCGGTCGCGACGGGTGAGGAAGGCCAGGCCCTCGGCGATGTCGGTTTCGCTTTCGATGGTTCGCATCGAGGTTCCCCGCTGAGGCGCCCGCTGCTAAAGCAAGCGTCGATCAGGTTCAACCCGCGCCGCTTCCGATGCAGCCCGTCTTTCGCTTCGCGCCGAGCCCCAACGGCGAGCTGCATCTCGGCCACGCCTTCTCGGCGCTCCTCGACTTCGAGCTCGCCCGGCGCAGCGGCGGCCGCTTCCTGGTGCGCATCGAGGACATCGACAAGACGCGCTGCCGGCCGGAATTCGAGGCCGGGATCTTCCGCGACCTCGCCTGGCTGGGGATCGCGTGGGAGGAGCCGGTACGGCGCCAGTCCGAGCACTTCGCCGACTATGCCGCGGCCCTGCGCAAGCTCGAGGCGCTGGGGCTGGTCTACCCGTCTTTCCTGTCGCGGGCGGAGATCGCCGCGATGACGCGCGGGGCCGGCTGGCCGCGCGACCCCGACGGCGCGCCGCTCTATCCCGGCGCCGACCGCGACCTCGACCCGGAGGAGGCGGCACGTAGGATCGCCTCCGGAGCGCCCTACGCGCTCCGGCTCCGCACCGCCGAGGCGGCGGCGATGGCGGGGCGGCTGTCGTGGGTCGAGACCGGCGCCGGGCCGGCGGGCGAGACCGGGACGATCGCCGCCGACCCGACGGTGTGGGGCGACTTCATCCTCGCCCGGAAGGAGACGCCGACCAGCTACCACCTCTCGGTGACGGTCGACGACGCGGCGCAGGGCGTGACCCACGTCGTCCGCGGCCGCGACCTGTTCCATGCCACCGCGCCGCATGTGCTGCTCCAGCGGCTCCTCGGCCTGCCGACGCCGGCCTACCATCACCATCGGCTGATCACCGACGCGAGCGGGCGGAAGCTCTCGAAGTCCGACCGCGACACCAGCCTCCGCTCGCTCCGGGAAGCGGGCGCCACGCCGGAGGACGTGCGGCGCATCGTCGGGGTCGATGCGGCGCTCGCGGCGATGGGGTGAGGGGGGAGTTACGCGCCTCGGATCGAGCAATCGACCGCGCCGTCGGCTTGATCCTTCACGACCTCGTTCGGTGAAGCATGATCTTGCGTTGACGAACGAGGTCCCGGGTTAGCAGCGCACCGCTTCGCGCTGCGCAGCACCCGGGACGACAATGTGTCGGTTTCAAATTGACGGCGCCCGTCCGAGCGCCTGCCGCGGCGTCTTTCAACCCCGGCCTCCGCGCTTCCGGTAGCGGGACCGGGTCCCCTTACCTCACGCCTTCGGCGCTCGCCGGGGATGACCGTGATGGTTTGAGCAGGCGCT
>DASSPO010000028.1:0-4203 GCA_035699585.1 Bauldia sp. | reverse complement strand
CGCGATGAGGACCACGGCCGACGGCTTGATCCCCGTCGCCGGCATCACGATGTCGAAATACTTCTCGGCGCCGAGGTCGGCGGCAAAGCCGGTCTCGTTGACGACGAAGTCGGCGAGCTTCAGGGCGAGCTTCTGCGAGATCACGCTGGAAGTGCCGTGAGCGATGTTCGCGAATGGTCCCGCGTGCACGAACGCAGGCGTGCCGTCTGTGGTCTGCACCAGGTTCGGATTGACGGCTTCGTTGAGGATGACCGCCATCGCACCCGTGGCGCCGAGGTCGTCGGCCGTGACGAGATGCCCGCCTTCGGTGACGCCGATGACGATCTGCGCCAGCCGGCGCCGGAGGTCATCGCGGGACGACGCGAGCGCGAGGATGGCCATGATCTCGCTCGCCGCGGTGATGACGAATCCCGTCTGCCTCGTCGGCCCATCGAGCTTGCCGTCGATCCCGATGATGGCCTGACGAAGCGCGCGGTCGTTCATGTCCACCGCGCGCGGCCACGTGATCGAGTCAGGGTCGATGCCTAGCTCGTTCCCATGGAAGAGATGCGTGTCGATCATTGCCGCCAGCAGGTTGTGCGCGGAGGTGACGGCATGCAGATCCCCGGTGAAATGCAGATTGATCCTCTCCCGCGGCCACACCTCGGACAGCCCGCCGCCGGTCGCGCCGCCCTTGACTCCGAACACGGGGCCGAGCGACGGCTGGCGCAGCGTGGCCATCGAGACGACGCCGAGCCTGCGCAGCGCCTGCGCCAGGCCGATCGACGTGACCGTCTTCCCTTCACCGGTCGACGTCGGCGTCATCGCCGTGACGATGATCATCCGGCCGTCGGGCCGGTCAGATAGACGGTTGATGAGAGTGGAATCTACTTTGGCGATCCACTTTCCGTAACACTCATAGTCGTTTTTGCTTATACCGAGGGACAGGGCGAGATCGTCGATGTGCATGCGGTCGTTCAGATGAGACTCGTGTGCAGATGCGCGGGCTGAAAGGCTGGTTCGTAGTGGATCGGCAGGTAGTCCGGGAACCACATCGCCTTTCGCACGTTCTTGTCGAGATTCGTCAGGATCCCCGGATCGGCAAATCCTTCCTGGACGGCCCGGCGGATGACTGCCACCGCAACCGCATGAGAACAGTCGCGGATATGAGACAGCTCGGGATAAACGGCTGACTCGGCAAGATCGGGATCCTTCACCTGCGCGGCGAGTGCTTTCGCCGCCTCGAGGAACATACCGTTGCTGACGTGGGTCGCGCGCGCGACCGTCACACCGAGCCCGACGCCGGGGAAGATGAATGCGTTGTTGCACTGGCCGATGCGGTGGCGCTTCCCGTTGTAATTCACCGGTGCGAACGGGCTGCCCGTCGCAACGATCGCCCTTCCGTCCGACCAGCCAACCGCCTCCTCGGCCGTGCATTCGCTCTTCGATGTCGGATTGGAGAGCGGGAAGATCATCGGACGGTCGATGACGTTCGCCATCATGCGCACAACGCGCTCGTTGAAGGTCCCGGGCGTCGCCGATACCCCGATGAGAATCGTCGGCTTCACGTTCTCGACGACATCCTCGAGTGTGGTTCCCTTCCAGAAATTCACTTCCTCCGGGTCACGCGCAAACTCGGCCTTGAAGTCCTCGAGGCCGGAGCGGTTGCTGAGAACGAGCCCTTTCGTGTCGACGGTCCAGACGTGTTTCCGAGCTTCTTCGACCGACATCCCCTCCTCGACGAGCGCGGAAACGAAAAGCTCCGCGATCCCGTGCGCAGAGGCGCCGGCCCCGGCGAAGACGAGGCGCTGGTCACGCATTTTCTGTCCGGTGATGCGCAGTCCGCCGTAGATCCCGGCGAGAACGACCGCCGCCGTCCCCTGAATGTCGTCGTTGAATGTGGTCAGCTGGTCGCGGAAGCGCTCGAGCTGCTTGATCGCGTTGCCCTTGAGGAAGTCTTCCCACTGCAGCAGCACGTTCGGCCACACGTGGCGAACCGCGGCCACGAACTTGTCGACGAACGCCTGATACTCCTCGCCGCGGATGCGCTTGTGGCGCAGGCCGACGTACAGCGGATCGGCGAGCCGCTCTTCGTTGTCGGTTCCGACATCGAGCGTGATGGGCAGAGTGCTGTATGGCGAAACTCCCGCGCACAACGTGTAGAGGCAGAGCTTTCCGACCGGGATGCCCATGCCGCCCGCTCCCTGGTCCCCGAGGCCGAGGATGCGCTCGCCGTCGGTGACGACGATGACGGAGGGATTCGGGATCTCCGCGTTCGCGAGGATCTTCTCGATGTCGTCGCGCTGGTCATAGCTGATGTAGAGGCCGCGCGGACGGCGGAAGATGTGCGAGAACTTCTGGCACGCTTCGCCGACGACCGGCGTGTAGACGATCGGCATCATCTCGTCGATCCGCTCGTGACAGAGGCGGAAGAATAGAGTCTCGTTACGATCGTGCAGCGCGGCGAGGTAGATGAACTTCTCGATCGGTGTCGGCTTGGCGAGAAAGTTCTCGTAGACACGGTCGAGCTGCTCTTCGATCGACGTGACGCAGGCCGGCAACAATCCATGGAGATCGAGCTCGTCGCGCTCACGCTCGGTAAATGCCGTGCCTTTGTTCGTGAAGGCATCCATGAGGAGTGCCTTCCCCTTGATCGGCGTCGACAAGTATTGCTGACCGGTGACGGGATCGACCTTGATCGAGAAGTTCATGGAGCCAGCGTAGGTCCTGGCCGCGCACCCGTCCCTCGTGTCTGACACGTAAGTGTGGTGACACGGCGCACCTACGTTGGGGTTACCGCGCTTCCGCTGTCACTCCCACGGTCGCTTTGACCACATCGAGCGCCTGGGCGAGGTCGGCACGCAGATCGTCCACATCTTCACAACCGACGGACAATCGCACCAGGCCGGGCGTGACACCCTCCTTGTGCGTCATCGACGCCGGATGCTCGATCAGCGACTCGACTCCACCGAGCGACACGGCGAGCGTGATCACGCGGACGTTGTTCATGAGGATGCGTCCGGCGTCGACACCGCCGCGCAGCTCGAACGCCAGCACGGAGCCCGGGCCGGACATCTGCTTCTTCGCCAGGTCGTATTGCCGGTGCGACGCCAGTCCCGGATAGCTCACCCACTCGATCAGCGGATGTCCTTCCAGCCACTGCGCGATCTCGATCGCGTTCGCCTGCGCGCGCTCGACACGCATGCCCAGGGTGCGGATGCCGCGCAGCACCAGCCACGCCTGATGCGGGTCCATCGTCAGGCCCCACGCGATTGCCGCTTCGCGCACCGCACGAACGATCGCCGGATCCGAAGCGACGACCACGCCGGCCACGACATCGCTGTGGCCATTGAGCGACTTGGTCATCGAGTGCAGCACGACGTCGGCGCCGAGGTCGAGGGGGCGCTGGAGGTGCGGCCCGGCGAACGTATTGTCGACGACCAGCGGAATCCTGCCGATGCCCGCCGCTCCTTCGATGTCGACGAGGTCGAGCGTCGGATTGGCCGGCGTTTCGATATAGATGAGGCGCGTCTCCGGCCGCACGGCGCGCTTGATCGCTTCCGGACCGTCGATGGCAGGGACGAATGTCGAAGTGACACCGAGCCGGGTCAGGCGGTCTTCGATCAGCTTGCGCGTCGCGCCGTAGATCGGCGCGGTGCTCACGATGTGGTCGCCCTGCTTCAGCATCGCCAGGAAAACGGCGCTCACTGCAGCCATGCCGGTGGCGGTGGCTACGGCGCCGCGCCCGTTCTCGAGCTCCGCGACCGCCTCCTCGAGCGCCTGCACGGTTGGATTGCCGAGGCGGGTGTAGATCGGCCCGTCGGACTCCCCTGCGAAACGAGCGGCCCCTTCCTCAGCGGAAGGAAACGCGAAGGTCGAGCTCTGATAAATCGGCACCGACACCGCCCCGCGGTGCTTTTCGGGCTCGAGCCCGGCGTGAATGGCCTTCGTATGCAGTCCCATGCTCACTCCTTTCCGGGGACTGTGACGGTAAGGGAGGGTCCGGCGCAGTGATGATGGACACCGGGTTTACGGTGCTTGGTGCTTGGTGCTTGGTGCTCGGTGCTTGGTGCTCGGTGCTTGGTGCTGGGTGCTTAGTGCTTGGTGCTCGGTGCTTGGTGCTCGGTGCTTGGTGCTTAGTGCTTGGTGCTTGGTGCTTGGTCCTTGGTGCTCGCTGATGAGCGGTCGCTGATGAGGTGTCATCCCGAGCGTGAGCGAGGGACC
>DASSPO010000027.1:0-4220 GCA_035699585.1 Bauldia sp. | reverse complement strand
TCCGCCCGCCGCGGCCCTTGCCCCGGACGGTGACAGTGGTCTCGCCGCCGGAGAGGAGGACCGCCGGCGCCGCCGCGGGGACACCGTGGGCCTTCGCCGAGAGCGCGATGCCGGCGATCGTCCGGCCGACCTCGCGCGCCTCGCCTTCGATGGCATCGCCGAGGATCAGCGGCGCGACGCCAGCGGCGCGGGCGACCGCAGCCGCCGCCTCAAGGCTCGCAAGCGGCGAGGCAACGATCACGACCCGCGAGCGGGCAAGGCGCGGATCGCCCGGCTTCGGGGTCTCGTCGGCGGCCTCGGCCAGGAGGCGGGCGACGGCGGGCGGCGCCTCGATGCCGTAGCGGCCGAGCACGGCGCGGGCGTCGGCAAAGGTGGTGGGGTCGGCGACGGTCGGGCCCGAGGCGATGACGCTCGGATCGTCGCCGGGGACGTCGGAGATGACGAGGCTCACGGTCTCGGCCGGGAAGGCCGCGGCGGCAAGGCGGCCACCCTTGATCGCGGAGAGATGCTTGCGGACCGTGTTCATCGCCGCGATGTCGGCGCCGGACGCAAGCAGCGCGCGGTTCACCGCCTGCTTCTCCTCGAGACTTATCCCCGGCGCGGGAAGGGCGAGCAGCGCGGAGCCGCCGCCGGAAACGAGGCAAAGGACAAGATCGTCCGGGCCGGCGGACCGGGCGAGCGCCAGGATGCGACGCGCGGCGTCGCGGCCGCGGTCGTCAGGAACCGGGTGCGAGGCCTCGACGATCTCTATCCTGGCGCAGGGCACGCCATGGCCGGTGCGGGTGACGACCAAGCCTTCGAGCGGGCCCCGCCAATGATCCTCGACCGCCTTCGCCATCGCCGCGGAAGCCTTGCCGGCGCCAAGCACGATGGTGCGGCCCCGCGGCGGGGCGGGGAGGTGCGGCGGCACCACCCTCGAAGGCAGCGCGGCGGCAACCGCGGCATCGAGGAGCGAGCGGAGAAAGGCGCGGGGATCGGTCATGGACAAGGGGGGCCGCCCAATGGAATTGCCGTCCGTCTCATCGCCGGTTCGGTCGCGTCGGCGGTCGGAGGCCGTGCTATCCCCTCCGCTCATCCCCGCGCAAGCGGATATGCGGATTGTTCAACGACATAATTCGAGACGAGGCCGCCGTCGCTCGTCCCAGCCGCTCGGCCGGCGCGGGTCGGCCGTTTCACAGGCCGCCAGCGGACCCGAGCAATGGCGGACGGCCCCGGCCGGTCGCGCTGTGGGTCTGATCGAGGTAGGGCCTGATCTCGATCCGGCCCATCTCGACCATCGGGTCCCTCCCGACGATCTCAATCGCCTCGTCGAGGTCGCGGGCCTCGATCAGGTAGAAGCCGCCGAGGAACTCCTTGGTCTCGGCGAACGGACCGTCGGTGCGGGCAAGTCGCCCGCCACGGCCGCGGATGGTCACCGCGCGCTCCGGGGACTCGAGCGGCTGGGAGAGGATGAGCCGGCCCTCGCGCCGGAGACGCCAGTCCTCCTCGATCGTCCTGTCGGTGAGCTTCCTGTGCTCCTCCGGCGTCATGCGTCCGGCGATCTCTTCGTCGATATAGACCAGGCAGGCGAACTTCATGGCGCGCTCTCCTTGCGATTTGGGTGCAAGGGCTGGTCGTTCGGCGGACCCCAAATTCGACAAAACCGCACCCGGTCTTGTCGAATCATGCCGTCAGTTGGTCGACCGCGACCGTGACGCCGCGGAGCTCGGCCAACCCCTTCAGCCGGCCGAGATAGGAATAGCCGGGATTGGCGTTTCGCACCGGGTCGGCGGCCAGGAGATGGCCGTGGTCCGGCCGCATCGGGATGTCGCGATCCGCTCGGCCTTCGGCGGCGCGGCGCCGCTCCTCGGCGCGGACGGCGGCGACGATCCTCACCATATCGCTCCCGCCGCCGAGATGCTCGGCCTCGTGAAAGACGCGCGGGGCCTCGATGGTGACGTTCCGGAGATGGAGGAAATTGATGCGCGGGCCGAAAGCCTGGATCATCGTCACGAGGTCGTTGTCGGCGCGCGAGCCGTAGGAACCGACGCAGAAGGTGAGGCCGTTGGACCGGCTGTCATAGGCGTCGAGGATCGCGGCGGCGTCGGCTCCGGTCGAGACGATGCGCGGCAGGCCCAACAGCGGAAACGGCGGATCGTCGGGATGGATGCCGAGGCGGATGCCGGACTCTTCGGCCACCGGCACCACCTCGTTCAGGAATTCAAAGAGACTCTGGCGGAGCTCCTGCGGCCCCATGCCGGCATACTCTTTCAGGAGATCGAGGAAGGCGGCGCGGTCATAGGCGAAGTCCGAACCGGGGAGGCCGGCAAGGATGATCCGCTCGAGCTCCGCCCGGCGCGCCTCCGACATCGCGGCGTAGCGGTTCTGCGCCTCGGCAAGGATATCCACGTCGTAGTCGTCGTCGGCGCCGGGACGGCCAAGGATGAAGACGTCGAAGGCGGCGAAATCGACGATGTCGAAACGGAGGGCGAGGCCCGATCGCATCGGCCAGGCGAGGTCGGTGCGGGTCCAGTCGACGATCGGCATGAAGTTGTAGCAGACCATGCCGATGCCGGCCCGGCCGAGGGCGCGGAGCGTGGCCTTCCAGGCGTCGACGTCGTGACGCCAGGCGGCGGTGCGCGCCTTGATGGCGTTGGTGACCGGGATGCTTTCGACCACCGACCAGCGCAGGCCCTCGGCCTCGATCATGGCCTTGCGCTCGGCGATCGCGGCGTCGTCCCAGGCGGTGCCGCCGGGGATCTGGTGGAGGGCGGTGACGATGCCGGTCGCACCCGCCTCGCGGATATGGGGAAGCGCGATCGGGTCCTTCGGGCCGAACCAGCGCCAGGTCTGCTCCACGCGGACGCTACTCCTTATCGCTGCCGGCCGAGGGAAAACCGGCGCCCCTTTGGGCGCCGGCAAACGCCGCAGCCGTGCCTTCGCGGGCTCAGGCCGCCTTCGGCGCCCAGGCGCACATCAGCCAGCCGACGCCGGCAAAGACGAGGTCGATGCCGAGCAGGAGGCCGATCACCCAGATCGAGGATTCCGGCCAGCCGGCGAGAATGATGATGCCCGCGACGATGCCGAAAACGCCGGAGAGGACGAGCAGCCAGCCGCCCGCCTTCCAGATCTGGAAGCCGGCGATGAGCCGCACCACGCCGAGGGCGAGGAAGACGACCGCGATGAGCCAGGTGAGCGCCAGCGCGCCGCCCACCGGCCGGGTCAACAGGTAGATGCCGGCGATCACGTAGAGGACGCCGAGGATGATCTGCCAGATGAATCCGCCCCAGCCCTTGGTCCAGAAGGCATGGATGATCTCGAACACGCCGCCGGCGATGGCGACGATGCCGATCAACATCGTGCCGACGACGGTGGCCATGGCAATGTTGCCGAGCACGATCAGCCCGGCGATGATGAGGACGATGCCGAGAAGGACGCGGAGCCAAGTGGGCGTGTCCTCGGACGGCAGAGGCGCAACCATGCTCATGGTGGTGGTCTCCCCCGATTCGAACCGCGGCGGCATTCTATCCCACCGGCTGCGCGGAAAGAAGGCAGCGGGCCGCCGGACGCCTCGTGGCCGGTCGGGCGGCCGGACGCCTCACTGCATCTCGCGGAGCCAGGGCGGATCGGCGCCGGGGCGGGAGGCGGTGATGGCGGCGGCCCTGGCGGCATAGGCGAGGAGGTCGGCAAGGTCCGATTCGGACAGCGACTGGAGCGAGCGCTTGTCGAGCCTGCCCTTGGCGTTGAGGCGGGCAAGCACCGCGGCGGAGAAGGTATCCCCGGCGCCGATGGTGTCGGCGACCTCGACCTCGACGCTGCGGACGAACACCGAGCGGCGCTTTCCCATCGCCCGCGCCCCGTCAGCGCCCTGGGTCAGGATCACCAGGCTCGCGCCGCGCTTCAGCCAGTCCTCGGCGAGCGTCTCGAAGGCGGCGCCGGGGGCGATCCATTCCATGTCCTCGCGGGAAAGCTTGACGATGTCGGACATCTCCACCATCCGCCCGATCCGGGCGAGGTAGCCGTCGCGGTTCTTGATCAGCGAGGGCCGGACGTTGGGGTCGAGCGAGATGAGGCGGTCGGGGCTCTCGTTCCGCATGAGCCGCTCGTAGGCCGAGCCGCAGGGCTCGGCGGTGAGGCTGATCGAGCCGAAGTGGAGCGCGGTGACGGAGGCGGGAATCGCGGGGAGGTCGTTCTCCTCGAGCATGCGCACGGCGGAGCCTTCGTCGAAGAAGGCGTATTCG
>DASSPO010000026.1:0-4742 GCA_035699585.1 Bauldia sp. | reverse complement strand
CGGCTCTTCCCGGTGACGCAGGCGGTGAGCAAGCAGCTCCTCCCCGTCTATGACAAGCCGATGATCTACTATCCGCTGTCGACGCTGATGCTGGCGCAGATCCGCGATATCATGCTGATCTCGACGCCGGAGGCGCTGCCCCTTTACCAGGCGCTCCTCGGCGACGGCTCGCAATGGGGATTGTCGATCGTCTACGGCGCGCAGCCACGACCCGAGGGCCTTGCCCAGGCATTCCTGATCGCCGAGGACTTCATTGCCGGCCAGCCGTGCTCTCTGGCGCTCGGCGACAACATCTTCTACGGCGCCGGCTTGACCTCGGTGCTCGCTGAGGCCGGAAGAACCGAGACGGGCGCGACCATCCTTGCCTATCCTGTGGCCAATCCCACCGCCTTCGGCGTGGTCGAGGTCGATCAGAACGGCATGGCCGTCTCGATCGAGGAAAAACCGGCGAACCCCAAGAGCCACTTCGCCGTCACCGGCCTCTATTTCTACGATCGCGACGTGGTCGAGATTGCACGGGCCGTCGAGCCGTCGGCGCGCGGCGAGATCGAGATCACCTCGGTCAACGAGGCCTATATGAAGCGCGGCGACCTCCGCGTCATCCGGCTGCAGCGCGGCACGGCTTGGCTCGACACCGGCACGGTCGAAGATCTTTTCGCCGCCGCCAATTTCGTCCAGACCATCGAAACCCGGCAAGGCTACAAGATCGCCTGCCTGGAGGAGATTGCCTGGCGGCTTGGCTTCATCGACGCCGAACAGGCTCTGCGGCTGGGCGCCGCGTACCAGAACAGCTATGGCGCCTACATCAAGGCGATCGTCGAACATGGCTGAGGCACCCGCACCGCGGGCCTTGGCGCCCGCCTCATCCCGCAGGGTTGTCGAGAACGTGGTGGTGGAGACCTTCGCCGCACCGGGACTGATCGCGCTTACTCCCACCAAGCACGGGGATGAACGCGGTTACCTGTCGGAGACGTACAGCCGGCGGCGCTTCCGCGACATCGGGATCGACATCGACTTCGTCCAGGACAATCATACCTTCTCCGCCGCCGCCGGGACCATCCGGGGCCTCCATTTCCAGGTGCCGCCGCATGAGCAGGGCAAGCTCGTCCGGGTCGTCCGCGGAGCGGTACTTGACGTGGTGGTCGACATCCGGCACGGCTCGCCGGCATTCGGTCTCGCGATCGGAGTCGAGCTCTCGGCCGAAAACTGGCGCCAGCTTTACGTGCCGGCGGGCTTCGCCCACGGGTTTTGCACGCTCACCGCTGACGCAGAGGTGCTCTACCGGATGACCCAGTATTACAGCGCCGAGGCCGACCGCGGCATCGCCTTCGACGATCCCGATCTTGGGATCGATTGGCCGGTCGAGGCCACGGCCGCGATCCTGTCGGACAGGGACCGCCGGCATCCGCGGCTCCGCGACCTTCCCGCCTTCTTCCGATACGAGCGAGCGCGATGAGAATCCTCGTTACCGGCGGCGCTGGATTCATCGGTTCGGCGGTCTGCCGTCATCTCATCGGCGACCTTGGCCATGAGGTGGTCAACCTCGACAAGCTGACCTACGCCGCCTGCCTCGCCTCTCTCGATCCCGTGGCCAACGACCGCCGCTACCGGTTCGAGCATGCCGATATTTGCGACCGTCCGGCGCTCGACCGGATCTTCGCCGCCACCCTGCCGGATGCGGTGATCCACCTCGCCGCCGAAAGCCATGTGGACCGCTCGATCACCGGCGCCGCCGATTTCATCTCCACCAACGTGGTCGGCACCTACAATCTGCTCGAGGCGGCGCGCGTCTACTGGTCGGGACTGCCCGGGACGAAGCGCGGGCAGTTCCGCATGCTTCACGTCTCGACCGACGAAGTCTACGGCTCGCTGGGTCCGACCGGCCTCTTCACCGAAACGTCGCGCTACGACCCCTCGTCGCCATACTCCGCTTCCAAGGCGGCGTCGGACCACCTCGCCATCGCCTGGCACCGGACCTACGGGCTGCCGGTCATCGTCTCGAACTCATCGAACAACTATGGCCCCTGCCAGTTCCCGGAGAAGCTGATTCCGCTGATGATCCTCAACGGGCTCGAGGGACGCGATCTTCCCGTCTATGGCGACGGCACCAATATTCGCGACTGGCTGCATGTCGAAGACCATGCCCGCGCCCTGTTCCTGATCCTGACCCGCGGCAGGCCGGGCGAGAAGTACAATGTCGGCGGCCACAACGAACGGACCAATCTCGAGGTGGTCGAGGCGATCTGCGCGGCGCTCGACCGGCTCGCTCCGGCACCGAAGCGCCATCGCGAGCTGATCCGGTTCGTGGCCGACCGGCCCGGCCACGACCACCGTTACGCGATCGACCCGACGAAGACCGAGTCCGAAATCGGCTGGAAGGCGATCGAGAGCATCGAGAGCGGGCTCGAGAAGACCGTGCGCTGGTATCTCGCCAACGAGGCCTGGTGGCGGCCGCTCCGCGAGCGGCGCTACGGGGGCGAACGGCTCGGGCTGATCGCGGACAAGGTCGGCTGAGCGGTGACCGGGCGTCGCCGGATCCTGCTCTTCGGCAGCGGCGGCCAGCTCGGGCAGGAACTTGCCACGACTCCTTGGCCGGAGGGAATCACGCTCGTCGCCCGCAGCCGCGCCGAGGCGGACATCACCGACCGCCGCGCCGTCGCCGCTCTTGTCGCCGACGGGCCCTTCGCCGCAGTGATCAACGCCGCCGCGTGGACCGGGGTCGATGCCGCGGAGGATGCAGTCGCGGAGGCCTTCGCCGCCAATGCGCTCGGTCCGGCAATCCTCGCGGAGGAAACGCGGCGCCACGGCATTCCGCTGATCCACATCTCCACCGACTACGTCTTCGACGGGTCGAAGCCGACACCTTACGACGAGGACGACGCGGCGCATCCGATTGGCGTCTACGGGGCGAGCAAGCTCGCCGGCGAGGAGGCGGTGCGAACCGGCAACCCGCGGCACATCATCGTGCGGACTTCCTGGCTCTTCGGCCGGTTGGGCAGGAATTTCGTCAAGACGATGCTGAGGCTCGCCGCGGAAGGCGGACCGGTCCGCGTGGTCGACGATCAGCGCGGCAGGCCGACCGCCGCTGGCGATCTCGCCGCGGCCATCGCCGCGATTGCGACCACCCCCGATCTCGCCGACCGGGCCGGCATCTATCACTTCGCCAATCGCGGAGAGACGACGTGGTACGGGCTGGCGCGCGCCGTCTTTGCCTTCAGCCGAGAGAAGGGCGGCCCGAGCGCCGCCGTCGAGCCGATCGCCACCGCCGACTTCCCGACCCCGGCACGGCGCCCGGCGAACTCGTGCCTGTCGACGGCGCGGATCGAACGCAGCTTCGGCATCGCGCCGCGCCCGTGGGAGGAGGCGCTCCGCGACGTGATCGCCACCCTGGTCCCGGGAGGCTGATCGAGCCTCAGCCTACCGATGCAAGATCGGGCTTGGCACCGTCGCCGGCGATCGCCGTCCGACCGTCGATCGCGTCGGCGATCGTCCGCTGGTCGAGGACGTTCCGCGTCGCCTCGGCCACCTCGGCGAAGACCCGGCGGATTTCGCAGCTTCCTTCGCTCCTGCAATCTTCGCAACGCCGGTAGGCGATCTTCGACAGGCAGGGAAGCGGCGCGATCGGGCCGTCGACGATCCGCAGAATCGCGCCAAAGGTGATTTCCGAAGGATCCTTCAGGAGCTGGTAGCCGCCGAACTTGCCGCGCCGGCTGATCAGGATGCCGTGGCGTTTGAGGTCGAGCAGAATCTGCTCGAGGAACTTCTTCGGAATCGACTGCTGCTCGGCGATGTCGGAGATGAAGACCGGCTCGCCCTTCGGCGCCTGGGCAAGGGAAACTAGGGCGCGAAGCGCGTACTTCGCTTTCTGGGAGATCATGGGCTGGTTCGGAGCGGGCGCGGGCGCGCCCGCTCATGTCCGTGCATTCATCCGTCTTGTAGGAGGGCGGCGCGTGATTGTGAAGCCCAATCTGACCCGCGGCAGGACAAAGGACCCGCGGGCATCATCGACCAGGCCGTCCGTGCCGAACTCCCGGCAGGAACGCCTTCTATTCCTTGTCTCCCGGCGGCCGATACTTAATCGACGACGCCTTCTTCAAGGCGGCCAGGGTATCCTCGACGCTGAGCAGGACAGTCGTCTGGATCGAACTCAACGCCCCTCCCGCGCCGATCGCGATCGCGGTGGCCGCCATGGAGACGTTGTCGGGAGCCTCCCACAAGTTGTAGGCATCGTGGTCGCCGAACGCATACCAGAAACCGTGCAGCTTTCCGCCGACTGCCTCGATGTATTGTTTGGCCGCGGCGCGGCGGTCCTCAGGGTTCTTGATGAGCTTCGCCCATGTTGCCGGCGTATAGCTAAACCGGGTCAGATATAACGGCATCTACCTTCCTCCTTGGTGGAATCCCGCCGGCGGTCGAGGCATGCATGCCCGGCCAAGACCTCGGCAATGTGCGCTTTGCGCGCCCACCCCGCAAGGCGGCTCTCGGATACCAACGAGCCGGTGCCGACAACCGGCCGTCGATTCTGCTATCCGTTGCTGTGTCGAGGTCACCATCGCGGGCGATGCCCATCTCGCCCAGGGCGTCGACCCTCCCTCAACCTGTCATTCCTTCTCGTTGTATGCTATGTTCCGTGCACTCTGGGCGGGCGATCTCATGTGCGGTGCTCAATGATTTTGCCTGCGGCTGTGATCCGTTCGGCGAGGATACTGTCGGCTGGCGCATCGATTGTTGTCGTCGCGAGC
>DASSPO010000025.1:0-25533 GCA_035699585.1 Bauldia sp. | reverse complement strand
GGACTGATCGTAAGGGGAGAGTAGATGAGCGGGCACGTCAACTGGACCGGGCCCTACCCTTCTTCGGCGGCGGTGGCCGGACGATTGCGAGGCCGGCCTGCGCCGGACGGGATTTCCCTTCCGCAGCGCACGCTTGGCGTTCTGCGCCTGCGAAATGACATCGTGGTGTAAGCTGTGACAAGTCCCATGACCTATCGGTTTGCCACGGCCGAGAAGACGGTGCTGCCCGTAGAGCGCGCGAAGGTGTTCTTCGACGGCATCTTCACCAAACCGCGGCTTCAGCACGCCGAGGGCGTGGCGATCGGCCCGGACGGCCACATCTGGTGCGGGAGCGAGAACGGCGAAGTGCTCCGTATCGCGCCCGACGGGTCGCAAGCCGAGGTGATGGGCGAGGGCGGCGGCTTCACCCTCGGTCTCGCCTTCGACGGCGACCGGGCGCTCTACTTCTGCGACCTGAAGGACGCTGCGGTGTTCCGCCTCGACCTCAAGACGCGGTGGGTCGCGCGGTTCACGGGTGAAGGCATCAGGATCCCCAATTACCCGGTCGTCGATGCGATGCGGAGTCGGCTCCTCGTTTCCGACAGCCACCATTTCGCCGATCCCGGTCCCGGGGTGTGGGCCTATGACCTCGCCACAGGCGAAGGTGGGCTCTGGTACGACAAGCCGCTTCGCTTCGCGAACGGCATGGCCTTGTCCCTTGACGGCAGCTCCCTCTATGTCTGCGAAACCTTCGCACAGCGGGTGACGCGAATCCCGATCCAGCCCGACGGATCCGCCGGCGACGCGATACCGTTCGCAGTCGATCTTCCGGGGTTGCCGGACGGCATCGCCTTCGATGATCGCGGCTACCTGTTCGTCGGCTGCTACGAGCCCTCGCGCATCCTGCGCGTCTCTCCCGACGGCAAGACGGTCGAGATCTACATCGAGGAGCCCACGGCGCACCTCTTCGCGCACCCGACCAACATCGCCTTCGACGGCGCGGCGCTGTACACGGCCAACCTCGGCCGCTGGCACATCACCAGGATCGATACCGACACCACCGGCGCACCGCTCTGGAGGCGCGTCGCCGAGGCGCGACCGCGATGATCCACCACGGCCTCACCTGGGACCACCCGCGCGGCTATGCTGCACTCGCCGCAGCGGCGGAACTGGCCGCGGCCGAGGGCCGCGCCGTGGTCGGGTGGTCGAAGCAGCCCCTCGAGGGATTCGAGTCGCATCCGATCGCCGAGCTCGCGGCCCGCTTCGACCTGATCGTCCTCGACCATCCGCATATCGGCGAGGCGATCGCCGCGAACTGCCTTGTGCCGCTGGAGTCGCTGTTCACCAGCGAGGACCTCGCCGGTTGGCGAGAACGGACGGTCGGGTCGGCCATGGCGAGCTACGCGTGGGAGGACCGCCACTATGCACTGCCGCTCGACGTGGCAACGCAGGTGATGGCTTACCGGCCCGATCTTATCGGCGACGCGCCCGGAACCTACGACGATGTCATACGGCTGGCCGAACGGGCACCGGTCGCCGCGTCGGTCTCGGGGCCGCACGCGATCTGCTCATTCTTTTCCATTTGCGTTTCGCTCGGCGAGGAGCCTGGCGGCGACGGATGGGTCAGCGATGCGACCGCAACCGAGGCGCTGTCGCTGCTCGCGCGCCTCGCGAAGACCGCACCAGCCGGCACCGCGACCATGAATCCGATCCGTCTGCTCGAAACGATGGCGACCAGCGATGACATCGTGCTCGTCCCCCTCGTCTACGGCTATGTGAACTATGCGCGGCCGGCGGTGGGCCGGCATCGTGTTGCCTTCGGCGAGGCGCCGGTGGCGCGGCGAGGCGGACGCCACGGGAGCGTCCTGGGTGGCACCGGCATTGGCGTTACAAGGCGGGCGAAGCCGGACACGGCGCTCCTTGACCATCTCCGCTGGCTGATGTCGCCGGAGGCCCAGGAAGGGTTCATTCCCGACCACGAGGGACAACCTTCGGCGCGCGCCGCGTGGCGGTCGGAGCGGGTCAATCGCGAGGCGTTCGGCTTCTATCGCGCGACGCTTCGCACCGTGGAGAATGCATGGGTCCGCCCGCGCCACAACGGCTATGTCGTGTTTCAAACCGAAGGCTCCGCCATCCTCCGCGATACCATTCTCGGTGGGGCGCCGCCGGGTGAAACCATCGCCAGGCTCCGCGGCGCTTGGGCTCGGAGCCTCGCCAAGACCATGGAAGTCCAGTCATGACCGAGAAAGCCCTTGCCGACGTAACCGTCCTCGACTTCAGCCACTTGCTACAGGGGCCGTTCGCGACCCAGCTTCTCGCCGACATGGGGGCCAACGTCATCAAGGTGGAGCGGCCGGTGCAGGGAGACCTGTTCCGCACCATGACCTTCAACAACCGTTGGGTTGGCGGCACCGAGAGCCCGAACTTCCTTGCTTGGAACCGCAACAAGCGCTCGCTCGCCATCGACCTCAAGGCCCCCGAGGCAAAGGACATCCTCTATCGGATCGGCGCCAAGGCCGACGTCGTTGTCCAGAACTTCCGGCCCGGCGTGATGGCGCGCATGGGCTACGGTTACGAGGATTTCCGCAGAATCAACCCCCGGATCATCTACTGCTCCGGGTCTGGCTACGGCGAGAGCGGGCCCTACCTGACCCGCCCCGGGCAGGACATGCTGATCCAGGGGCTGACCGGCATCGCGGCATCGACCGGACGCGGGGACGGGCCTCCGGTGCCGGTCGGCTCCGGCTTCTCCGACCAGGTCGGCGCGATGAACATGGTCTACGGCATCCTCTCGGCGCTCTACTGGCGGGAGCGTTCGGGCAAGGGGCAGGAGATCAAGGTCGACCTGCTTACCGGCATGCTCGCCCACCAGGGGCAGGAAATGCTGATGGCGATGAATTTCGGCATGGACTTCAAGCGCCCGAACTCGGGTATCGGCCACCCCGGCATGGAAGCGCCATTCGGCGTCTACCCGACGGCGGACGGCTGGGTGACGATCGCCATGAGCCCATACCGAAAACTGGTCGGCGTGCTCGGGGACGACTCGCTGCTCGCCTATGATGACAAGACGCTGCTCTTCGATAGGCGCGACGAGATCTGGGAGAAGATCGCCGCGTTGACCAAGACCTGGACCACCGCGGACCTCATGAAGGCGATGCTCGCCGTGGACATCTGGTGCGGCGAGGTGAAGACGCATCTGGAGGCCGCCGCCGACCCGCAGGTCATCCACATGAAGGCGATCTCTTCCTATGAGCACCCCAGGGCCGGCCACGTGAAGGTGGTGGCGCCGGCGGTGAAGATGAGCGAGACGCCGGCGACCATCGATCGCCCGGCGCCGATGGTGGGCGAGCACACCGAGGAGATCCTCGCCGAGTTCGGCTACTCCCCGGACGAGATCGAGGCGTTTCTCGAAAAGGCGAGCGTCGCCAAAGCGGCGTGACGGGCGGCAGCGCCCGAGCTGGGGCCGACCGAATCTCCCAACCATGCGCTCAGAGCGGTCGCGTTCGGTGTTGTCCAAGATGAACTGAGCACGCGGCTCGCCGCGTCCCCGGTCACGGATACATCTCGGCCACGAGCTCATCTATCTCCCGCCGCGTGATCGCGTCGATCGGCACGGTGGGGCTGCGCACCTTGGCGCTGCGGATCACACCCTGGCGAACAAGCAGTGCCTTGTGTACGTGGTAGAAGATGTCGCCGCCCTGCGCGGCGAGGCGGTTGACCGGCATGATCGTCCGATCGAAGGCGGCGCGGGCCCCGCGCTCGTCGCCGGCTCGAAAGAGATTCCACACTTCGACAAAGGCCGCCGGCTGACTGCAGAAGGGCATCGTGCCGCGCGAGCCGCGCCGGAGCTCCTCGATGAAATAGCTTCCGCCGGCGCCGCCGAACACGGTTAGGAGATCGCCTGCCGCGTTCACCATCTCCGCCACCTTCGCGGTCACCGGCAAGGTCTCGACCTTGATGAGGCGGACGTTGTCGGCGCTCTCCCCGATCCGTCTTGCGAGCCCGGGCGGGATCGGCGCGGCCGGCGTGTCCTGGAGAAAGATCGGGATCGAGACCGCCGCGGAGATCGCCTTGTAGTAGTCGACGACTTCCTCCGGCCCCGCCGGCAGGAAGGCCGGCGGAATGATCATCAGCGCGTCGGCGCCGGCGTCCTCCGCTGCCTTGCTGTAGAACACGGCGAGATCGGTGCCGCCGGCCCCGGTATTGATCACGACCGGCACCCGTTTTCGGACCTGGTCGATGACGATCCGCGTCACCTCCGCGCGCTCGGCCTCGTTGAACTTGAACATCTCGCTGCCGATCGCGACACCGAGGCCGTGAACTCCGGCCGCGAGGTTGAACTCCACCAGGCGGCGCAGGCTCTCCTCGTCGATCCGCCCCCTGTCGTCGAAGGGCGTCACGAGAATCGGAAACACGCCTTGCATCGTCGCCTTAGCCATTCGCCCTGGATTTCGGTTTTTCTGAGGGAACTGCGTCTCCGCGTTGGTCCGAGCGGTAGGCTTCCTCGATCGGCTTCATCCACCCTTTCCGGGCGTCGGCTTCATTCATCCGGACGGCACGCATCGTCCCTCCCCTTCCACCCCTCATCCTGTCTTCCGCTGTGGCGCCTCTGATAGGGCCGTTTCGACCGGCGGCCATGGGCCGGTATAACCCAGCCTCCGGCTTACGTGGCCGCAGGCCGGCGCCAGCATCTCGACCAGTGCGTCGAGGTCGGGGCCCGGCTGTTTGGGCGAGGGTCCGGAAATGCTGACCGCGCCCACCGGGTCGCCGTTCCGGTCGAGGATGGGCATGCCGACGCAATGGACCCCCACCACCACCTCGTCATTGTCGAGCGAGTAGCCGCGCCGGCGGATCGCTCTTAGCTCGCGGCGAAGCGCCTCGTGGTCGGTGATGGTATAGGGGGTTAGAGGAACAAGGGGTGCGGAGAAGATGCGTTCCTGCTCCGCTTCGCTCATCGCCAGCATCGCCTTGCCGGCGCCGCCGCAATAGAGCGGGCCGCGCGAGCCGATCGGCGCGTCGAGCTGCATGCCCTCGTTGCCGCGCACCTTGTCGATGCAGATCCCGAACCCGCCGCTGAGCGCCGAGACGTTCACCGTCTCGCGGGTCGCCTCGGCGATCTTCTCGGCGAAGGGGCGGACAAGGCGCGGCCACTGGATGCGGTCGAGTTGGCGCCCGGTGATCTCGAAGAGCCGGTGCGCCAGGTCCCAGTCGCCGTCTCCCATGCGTTCGACGACGTCTTCCTCGGCAAGATCAAGCAGGATGCGGTGGACCGAGCCGAGGGGCAGCCCGAGCTCCTTCGCGACGGCGCGCACGCCAAGCGGCCCGCGCCGAGCCAGGAGGTCTAGGATCGCCACGGTCCTCCGCGTGCTCGACATCAGCCCGGGACCCTTCTTCTGCGCCCTCTCGGAATCCGGCGCGTCAGGTTCGCGGAACCGGCGATGGCGACTCGTTCGCCGGCAGCGCCGATTGGACCGAGTGCCGACAGGGGTGACGTGCTGGCCATGCTCACGGCTTCACGAGGTTGTCGTTGATGTAGTCCCATTCGATCTCATAGCCGAGGCCGGAGGCCTTCGGCATCGTGACGTAGCCGTCGGGATCGAGCCGGTCGCAGGTCGTCTTGAGATACGGATGCGGCGCATCGTAGTCGACGCCCGGCGCGAGCAGGCCCTTTTCATAGTATTCGCTCGTGTCCTCCGGCGTCGCCCCACAGACCTGAAGGTTGCCCCAACCCGCCATGTGCATCTCACAACGGAGCCCGTAGGCTTCGCAGACGATCGCCGTCTTCCGCGCGCCGGTGATGCCGCCGCGGACCACGTCGATCCGGCTCATGTCGGAGGCGCCGCGGAGAATCCATTCGGCTCGGGTGAAGACCCCGCCGGCGGTGATCTCCGGCGAGAGGATCGGGATCTGCAGCTCACGGCAGAGCCGCACATAGCTCTCGACCCGGTACTCCGGCATCGGGTGTTCGTACCAGTAGAAGTTGAGCTTCTCGAGCTCCCGCCCGACTTTTATCGCCTCTTCCAGCGTGTGGTACGTGCCCCACGGATCGTACATGAGCACCATGTCGTCGCCGACCGCCTCGCGGACCAGATGGCAAGTCTCGATGTCCTCGGCGATGTTCGAAGGCCGCCCCGGCGTCGGGGTCCTCGTCTTTGGATCCCAGAAGTAATGGGGATGGATCTTGTAGGCGAGGTAGCCTTCTCGTCTGCAGGCGAGCGCGTGCTCGGCGTAGACCCGCGGCTCGCCGATGTTCGGGTAGGTGCTGGCATAGGCCTTCACCCGGTCGCGGGCGCCGCCCATCAGCTTGTAGACGGGAAGGTTCGCGGCGCGGCCGGCAAGGTCCCACAGCATCAGGTCGACCACCGAGGCGACGTTCTCGGAGAGATTCGCCACCCACATCCATTTCCAGATCAGCTCCCGGTCGAACGGGTCCTGGCCGATGATCAATGAGCGGATACGGCCGAGCAGCAACGCCTGGTCGACGACGTTGAGCCCCTCCTGGTCGCCGTGCGAGCCTCCCCCGAAGTAGTAGCCGGAGACGCCCTCGTCGGTGTCGATGATCGACACCGTCTGCATGAGCTCGGTCCTCGGCTTGGGCACGCCGTGGCCCATGTCCCAGCGGTCGGCATGGGTACGGAACGAGATGACGCGGATATCGGTGATCTTCACGAGGTACTCCCGGATTTAGGTGTCTCGACCGCAGGCCTCCGTCCCGTTTCGCCATGGCTAACGTTGGTCGACGAGAATTCCTGGCGGGGCAATGAGCGGAACGTCCGAAGGCATCGGCTCGGCTTATTCATAGGCGTCTCCCCCGCGGAGCCGGTCGAGGAGGACGGCGGCAAGGAGCAGCATGCCGACGATGATATTGACGTAGTACGGGCTGATCCCGCTGAGATCGAGGATGTTGGCTGCGCCCGCAATCACCAGGAATCCAAGCGCGCCGCCCGCCGGCGAGCCGACACCTCCGCGCAGGATCGAGAAGCCGCCGATCATCAGGGCGGCATAGACCTGAAACTCGAGACCAAAGCCGAGATTGCGCGATACCGCGCCGAGCTGCCCGACATAAAGGACGCCACCCAGTCCGGCGCCGAGGGCGGATAGAAGAAGCGCGCCGGTCCGCACCCGCGCCACCGAAATGCCGGCGCGGCTCGCCGCCAACGCATCGCCGCCGACGGCGCGGGTATGGCGGCCAAGGCGCGTCTTGCCGACGATCACCGCCGCCACTGCGGTGACACCGAGAGCGACCAGGAAGATGAGCGGCAGCGACCAGACCATCAGATTGGTCAAGGCGAACAGGCCGTCGTGGAAGGCGAATAGCGATCCCGATTGGCCATAGGCCTCGACGATAACGTAGGTCGCGCCGCGAAGCCCGGTCAGCATGCCAAGCGTCGCCGCGATCGGGTCGGCATTGAAGCCGACGATCGCCGTGGCATTGATCGCCCCGAAGAGGAGACAGGCGGCGAGCGTCAGGGTAATTGCGCTGGCGATGTCCCAGCCGTTGACCAGCAGCGCCCCGAGGATCGCCGCCGCGACCCCGGCGATCGATCCGATCGAGAGGTCGACCACGCCGGCGAGCAGCGCAAAGGAGGCGAAGCCGCCGATCAGCATCGGGATCGCGACGAACTGCCCGGCGATGGTGACATTGCTCGCCGAGAGGAAGCGCGGTCCGATCAGCGCCAGGCCGGCGACGAGGACGATGATCAGGGTAATGCCGATGCTGCCCACCGGACCGGTCAGGACATCGCGAACCGGATGATGCGCGATTGGTAACGGCGTGTCGGGGCGGCCGGTAAGCGTCTCGGTCATCGCGCCACCCATTTTTCGCGGTAGCCGTCGATTGCAACCGCGACCATGAGGATCACGCCCTGAAAGATCGCCTGCCAGTCCGAGGTCAGCCCGAAGAACACCAGCGCGGTTGGCACGGTCGAAAGAAACCCGACCGAGAGCATGATCAGCCAGATGTTGCCGCGTCCGCCGCCGAGTGAGACCCCCGCGAGGATCGAGGCTGCGATTACGGGCAGGAGATAGACCGTGCCGCTCGCCGGGGTGAACGGCCCGCTCGACGCGGCAAAGAGCAGGCCGGCCATGGCGGCACAGATCCCCGAGGCGACGAAGATCGCAAAACGCGTCTTCCGGAGCGAGATGCCGCGTGCCTGCGCCGCGAAGCGGTTGCCGCCGACGGCGATGGCGTGGCGGCCGTAGCGGGTTCGCGGCAGCAGGAAGCCGACGATCAGGATCAACGCCACCATCGGCCACCATATGTTGGGGAGGCCGAGGAACGAGCCGCGGCCGAAGGCGCGGAAGGCAGAGCCGATTGGCGCTTCGGCAATCTGAAAAATCAGGAACAGCGCGGCGAGGCCGATGAAGTTGGTGGCGAGGGTGACGATCACCGGGTTGAGTTTGCCGTAGACGATAATCAGCGCATTGAGGAGGCCCCATGCCGCACCGACGGCGAGCGTGATCGGAATCACGAGGATGGGATCGAGGCCGAGCGCCAGCAGCCGCGAGGCGACCAGCGCAGTCAGGATCAGCGATGTGGGCTGGGATAGATCGAGGAACCCGCCGCTGATTCCCACCAGCGCCTGGCCTACGGCCAGCACCCCGACGATCGACATGGTGAAGGTGATCGCAAGCACCGTCTGATGCGACACGAAGTCGGCGCGGTGGATTGCGGAGACGGCGACCAGCGCCACCCAGGCCAGCGCCACGACCGCGGCGGTCCCCCAGCCGTCCAGGCGGAATCTCATGCCCGGACGGCCGGCAGATGCGGCGTGACCGATGGCGTGATCGGCCATCTCACGTGTCGTGTCTACTTATTGGGGCAGAACAGCTGATACTCCGTCGTGCCCGGGGGCGCCGCGAGGAGCAACTTCACCCGCTCCGGCATGTCCGGCACCTTGGCCGCCTCCTCCGCCGAGACCGGGCAGGGCTCGACGCGCGAGGCAGGGTCGCCGGCGGTGTCCTTCATTGGCGGCGGGTTGCCTGCCGCGATCGGGTCGATCACGTCGCGAAACGCGTACACGGCATAGCCCTCGAGAAAATAGAAGACACTGCCCGCAAGATGCGGATTGACGTTGTCGCCGGTGATGAACGCGCCGTCCTGGCCCCAGCCGATGATCTCGTCGGCGCGGCCGAGTTGCTCGGCGGCATTGATGGCTGCGAGCACACCGCCGTCGTTGAGCCCGACCACGGCCATGCGCTTGGCGTCGGGATGTGCGGCGAGCAGATCGCGGGCCGCGGGCAGCCCGACCGTTGCCTGGCCTTGGGACTCGAAGGAGACCCATTTCTCCGCCGGGATGTCCGGACACACCTTCTTGAGCCCGTCGCGCATTCCGCCGGTCCGCCATTCGTTGACGATCCCGGCCGCGGCTCCCTCCGCCGAGATGACGAGGTCGGGCTGGCAGTTCCATTTTTCCTTGATGATTTTGCCGAGCGCCTCGCCGCCGGCGAGCCCGGCCGCGAGGTTGTCGATGCCGACGAAGTAGAAGCCCGGCTGGGCGATATCGTAGGTCACCACCGGAATGCCGGCCGCGCCGAAACGCTGGGCGAGTGCCGGGTTCGACGACGGTTGGCCGTTGAACTGGATGACCGCGTCGACGCCTTCCTGGATGAAGATGCCGGCGTTCTTGAGCGCCGTAGCTGCATCGTCGTTGTTGGAGAGCTCGATGTAGTCCCAGCCGCGCTGTTCGGCGAGTGCCCTGGCGACGTCGCCCTGCGCCTTCATCCACTCGCAGCACGGATTGCCACCAACCGCCATGCCGAGCTTGAACTTGTCCTGTGCCGCGGCGTCGGTGGCGTAGCCCGCGCCGAGGATGGTCGTCGCTGCGGCGGCCGCTGCGAGCGAACGGATCGAGGAACGTGACTGTCCTTCCATGTCTTCCTCCCGGTTGGACATTGCTGATAGTGCCGGCCTCAGGCCGGAGTAGTGACGAGACGGGTCTCCTCTTCCGGATCGGCGCCGATGGCGCCGGTGATCAGTCCGACGATCTCGGAGACTTGCGTCTCCTTGACCACGCGGGTCGCGACCGTGCGACCGAGACGCATCACGGTGATGCGATCGGCGATTTCCATGAGCTGCGCCATGTTGTGGCTCACCACGATGACGCTCACGTCGTGGTTCCTGAGGTCGCGGATCACGTCGAGCACCTGCGCCGACTCGCGGACGCCGAGCGCGGCGGTCGGCTCGTCGAGGATGACGATCTTTCGCCCCCAAAGGATTGCCCGCGCAATGGCGAGGCACTGGCGCTGGCCGCCCGACATTCCCCTCACGCTGACATTGATCGACGGGATCTTGACCGACAGCGCTTCGAGCACCTCGCGCGAACGCTGGCGCATGGTGCGATCGTCGACGAGGTTGAAGAAACGAAGGACGGGAGACTTGGCCAGCGGCTCGCGGCCGAGATAGACGTTCTGATAGGCGGTCATGGTGTCGACCAGGGCAAGGTCCTGGTAGACGGTCTCGATTCCCGCCTCCATGGCATCCTGCGCGCGCCTGAACTGGATCTCCCGCCCTTCGAGCAGGATTCGCCCGGCGTCCGCCTCGAGCACCCCGGACAGGATCTTCAAGAGCGTCGACTTGCCGGCCCCGTTGTCGCCGACCAGGCCGAGCACCTCATGCCGGCGAAGTGCCAGTGACGCTTCGGCAAGCGCCACCACCGCGCCAAAGCGGCGCTCGATGCGCTGGGCTTCCAGCACCGGGACGTCGCCGACGGCTGCAACAGGCTCGGCCGTTGCCGGAGACGGGCTTGCGGTTGGCTCCAACGGACCTCCCTGTTCCATATATGGAACGTCCGTACCAACTGAATGGTATCGATCGTCGCACGGCGCTGTCAATCCGCGGTGAGAGCTGGCATTCGGCCGCCCATCTCCAGAGTTGCCTTGGGCAGGTGAATCCGCCAATGCTCACCGCGGCTCGCATCGCTGCACGATCAGGGGCTGGGATCCGTCGAGCAGCGAGGTCGTGCGACGGCAGCAGCTGACGCGCGTGCTGTTCAAGGGGGCGCGAGCGGTACCACGGTGTCGCTCGGCCGCGCCGGCCGACGCGACGGCGCGCGTCAGCCTTCAAGCGATCGTGAAAATCCTCACTTGGCAGATCGGATACAAGGCAGCGACGAGCCGCGGAATGCTCGAGACGAGCGGCGCAAGGAATTCGCTCACCGCGCCGCCCGCGCTCTTCCCGCCGGCAACCCAGTTCTGACCGAACCGCAACGAAAGAAGCGTGCCCGTGATGCTCAATCGTGTGCTCGGCCTCGCGTCCATCTTGTTCGCCATGGGTGCCGCAGGATCGGCCTCGACCCAGGAGACCACCCCGTGGTATCCGCCGACGACCGGCGAAGGCGACGCGGTGCGGAGTGTCTATCAGAGCCGTTTCCCATGCATGGATGAAACAGCCCGGGCCCTGCCGCAATGCGAACGGCTCAAGTTCGCGCTGGCCCTCTATCACGATCCGAGTACCGGAAGGCCGACCCGGTATGTCATGGTGAGGGTCTATGTCGGCAATGACGACGAGCGCGTGATCGATTCCGGAGGGTGGAGCATCGTCTCCGGCACCAGTACCGACGACCGGGCGCAGGTCATTCAACTCGACGAAAGCGCGCCCGCCGATTTTCGACTCTTCTGGATCATCTCCGACGACGTGATCTTCCTGCTCGACCGAGACCGCAAACCGCGCGTCGGCGACGCGGGATACGGCTACGCGGTCAATCGCACCGGGTAGCCGGGCGCATCATTTCACGCGATCGGCCGGGGGCGTCGAGATCACGTTTTGCGCCGCCGGGTTGGTCCCCGCGCCACGTTGATGATGAGCGTTGCGGCGCGGTCGAGAAGCCCGGTGCATTGAGCTTCCGGCCCGGGATTGTCGGCAATGTGCCGCAGCATCCCTTCGCCTCATTGGCACGCGCCATCGGCGTGCCACCCGGGGCAAGCGCTGACGAAGCGGTGTTCAGCTTGATGTGCCGTGTCGTTCTACAATGACGGCAATGCCCTGGCCGCCGCCGATGCACATGGTGGCGAGGCCGTAGCGGCCGTTCACCCGCTTCAGTTCGTACAAGAGCTTCACCAGGATGATGGCGCCGGTCGCGCCGACCGGGTGGCCGAGAGCGATCGCCCCGCCGTTGGGATTGGTGCGCTCCTCGGGGAAGCCGAGCATGCGGGCGACAGCGCATGCCTGGGCCGCGAAGGCCTCGTTCGATTCGATAACGCTCATGTCCTCGATCGACAAACCGGCACGGGACAGGACGGCACGGACGGCGGGGACCGGACCGAGACCCATGCGGCTCGGCTCGACGCCGGAATGGCCGTAGGAGACCAGCCGGGCGAGCGGAGTCACTCCCTGCCGTTGGGCAGCACTCGCCTCCATCAGAACCAGCGCTGCCGCCCCGTCGTTGATGCCGGACGCGTTCCCGGCCGTCACCGTGCCGCCGTCGCGAAAGGCCGGCCTGAGCCGGGCGAGCGATTCGGTGTCGGCATCGCGGCGCACGTGCTCGTCCTCCCGAAACACCACCGCTTCGCCGCGTCGTTGGGTCGCGACGGGGACGATCTGGTCCACGAAGCGGCCTTCCGCAATCGCTCGCTCGGCGCGCCGGTGGCTCGCGAACGCGATCCGGTCCTGCTCCTCGCGTGTGATGCCGCAGTCGGCTGCGACATTCTCCGCGGTGATGCCCATGTGGCCGTGCCCGAAGGGATCGTGCAGGGTGGCAAGCAGCATGTCGGTGACGACGGCTTCCCCCATGCGACGTCCCCAACGCGCGTCGGCCAACGCGTAGGGGGCGCGGCTCATGCTCTCGGCGCCTCCGGCAAGCGCCGCCTCGATTTCCCCCAACATGATCATTCGTGCCGCGCTGATCACGGCCTCGAGGCCGCTGCCGCAGAGCCGGTTGAGGGTGAGTGCCGGCACCGAGGTCGGCACACCCGCCTCGATGGCGGCGACGCGGGCGAGATAGGCGTCCCGCGGTTCGGTATGGATGACGTTGCCAAACACCGAATGCCCGATCGAGGCGGCGGGAAGGCCGCTCCGTGCGATCGCCTCGCGGGCGACGCAGGCGGCAAGCGCAGCGGGCGGGACGCCGGAGAGCGACCCGCCGAACGAACCGATCGCGGTCCGCACCGCGGAGACGACGACCACAGATCTGTCCATGGTCCCTTTCCTCACCCCCCGCGCCGGCGCATCGCCGCGGTGGCGAGCTTGTCTGCCTGGTCGAATCCCTGCGACAGCGTCACCGCGTCCACGACATCGCTGATCTCGCCGAACCGCGCCGCGACGGCTTCCGGCGACAGTTCCGCCTCTGCGAGGCTGATCCCACGCGTTTCAACGACATAGACCCGCGCGAACGAGCCGCCTCCCGCGGACAGGATCACGCGGGACGGGGCGCCCTCCGAGACGAGGAAGAGAACACCCGGCGCCACCGCGTCGGGCGAGAGCAGCCGCGCGGTATCGGCCCCGAGAAGGCCTTCTGTCATCCGCGTGGCGGCGCTCGGCATGACGGCGTTGACGCGGATGTCATGGCGCTCGCCCTCCAGATGGAGAGCGTTCATAAGGCCGAGCATGGCGGCCTTGGCGGCACCGTAATTGGACTGGCCGAAGATTCCGTACATGCCCGACGAGGAAGTGGTGAGCACGATGCGGCCATAGCGTTGTGCGCACATCGCCGGCCAGACCGCCTTGCAGACATGGACCGATCCCATCAGATGCACCTCGACCACGGCCCGGAAGTCGTCGAGCGTCATCTTGGCGAAGGTCCGGTCGCGAAGATTGCCGGCGTTGTTGATGACGATGTCGACCCGACCCCAATCGGCAAGGACGTTCGCCACCACGCTTTCGACCGCAGCGAAGTCGGTAACATCGACCCGATACGCCCGGGCGATGCCGCCGGCCTCGCCGATCTCCCTCGCCGCATCTCCCGCTTCGTCGCTGAGGTCGACGAGCGCCACCCGTGCCCCGCGGGCCGAGAGAGCGCGCGCGTAGCTCCGGCCGAGGCCTCGTCCGGCGCCGGTTACTATTGCGATCCGGTTGGCGAACGTGATCGTCATGAAGGATCGCGATAGCGCGGCGACTGTTTCGCCCGGAAAGCAGCGAGTCCTGTTGCCAGGTCCGCGCCGTCCATGTGCCGCCCGAACCTTTCGAGTTCGGCACGGAAGGCCTCTTCGCGCGCGGCGGAACGGCGGCGCTCGGCGACCAGTACCTTGATCTGTCTCACCGCCTCCGGGCTGCAGCGGCCGATCAGACGCGCAAGCTCCATCGCACGTTCCATAAGCTTTTCGCTGGGAACGACTTCGTTGACGAGCCCCCAGTCGCGCAGGGTTTCCGCCGCCACCGGCGCTGCCGTATAGAAGAGCTGCGCGGCCCGACAGGGCGACAGCCATTCGAGCAAGCGCACCGTGGCGCCGCCCGCCGGAATCATCCCGTAGCGCGCGTGACCGTCGCCGATCTTCGCACCCTCGGCAGCAACGACGATGTCGCAGCAAAGGATGAGTTCCAGCCCGCCGGCCATCGCGATCCCGTTCACCGCGGCGATCACCGGGACCGGCAGGTCCGCGAGACGCTGAATGACAGCCTGGTTGCGGCTCAGGGTGTCGAGCAGGACCGCTTTGCCGGTGCGGAGCGCGTCCTCGAATTCAAGGAGATCACCTCCCGCGGAAAAGGCCCGCCCTGACCCGGTGACTACCACTGCTCTCAGGCCAGGCAGGCCAGCGACCATGGCGAGTCGCCGTTCCAGGGAATCCATCATCTTCCTCGACATGGCATTGAGGCGGTCGGGCCGATTCAATGTCAGCGTTGCGACGCCCTCGGCAAAGGCGAACATCACCTCCTCCTCGTCCGCCACCGTCTCGTCGCCGTGCACGCGATAGCTCTGCGGCAATTGCCTGAGCGAGGCACCGAGGTTGCGAATCGCCGCCGCGTCGGCGCCGGTGACGCGGACCTCGACCACCGTACGCTTCTGGCGGTCGAGCCCGACCTCCACCTCCGCCTTCGCCTCCGGGCCACAGATCCGTGCCGTCTCCAGGCGAACCTTTTCCGCAATGGCTGTGTCGCGGAGCGCCGGCTTGAAAATCTTGCCGACCGCGGTCACCGGCAATGCGTCGATGACCTTGATGCACTTTGGCCGCGCCGGAGGTTCGTGCACATGGGTGTCGAGATGGGCCCTGAGGGCCTCGAGGTCGATCGCGGCGCCCGGCGCGGGAACGACGAACAGCATGGGTACCTCGCCCGCATACTCGTCCGGCATGCCGACCGCCGCACTGATCTGAACGCCTGCGAACTGGTTGGCGACGTCCTCGATCGCGGCGGGGTCGATGTTATGGCCGCTCCGCACGATCAGGTCCTTCTCGCGGCCGGTAAGGAAGAGGCGCCCGTCCTCGGCGAGATAGCCGACATCGCCGGTGGTGAGCCATCCGTCGGCGCCAAGCGTCCCTTGATTATGGGCCGGGTCGAGATAGCCGGGGAAGACCTGCGGCCCGCGCACCTGCACCGATCCGCTTTCGCCCGGTCCACAGAGGCCGGGATTCCGCGGATCGAGGCGGACGATGCGGATCTCGGAATAGGGAGCGCGGAACCCCACGCTGCCGGCAACCGGCTCGCCCCGGCCCGGATTGAAGGCGATGGCAGCCGCGGTCTCCGTCATGCCGTAGGTTTCGAACAGCCGGACGCCCGTTGTCGCCTCGAAGCGGCTGCCGACGGCCTTGGGCAGGACCGCGCCGCCGGTCACCGCCATACGCACCGAGGACGCATCGGTTCCCGGTTTCCACGAATTCGTCAGGGCCGCGATCGACGTCGGTACCCCGCTCACCACCGTCGCGCGGAAATGCCCAACGATGTCCCAGTAGCGTTCGATCACCGCCGGCGGTCGCAGCGCATAGGGTGAAGGCACGATCAAATGCCCGCCCGCTGCCAGCACCGACAGGCCGGTCGTCATCGTCCCGCCCACATGAAAGAACGGAAAGCCGTCGATGACGGTGTCGCGCTCGTCGTAGCCGAACACCTGGGCGAAACTGAAGGCGGCGTGGATTTGATTGCCGTGGGTCAGCCGGACGACCTTCGGGCGCCCGGTGGTGCCGCCGGTGTGGAACAGCGCGCAGACGGTGGCGCGGTCCGCTTCGGGATGGAAGGCAATGCCGCTTTGGTGCCCGTCCAACGCTGCGGTGAGGCCGACATAGCCGGCCGCGCCCGCCGTCTCGTCGCCGATCACGATCACCCGGCGGAGCGTCGGAACGTGCTGAAACACGCCGTCGGCCTTCGCCCAACACATGTCGTCGCGGGCGCGGGAGGGGATGACGAGGAGCGTCGCCCCCTGCGCGTTCAGGAGGTCGAAGATCGCGTCTCGGCTGAGCAGGTAGTTGAGTGAGCTCGCGACGCCGGCAACCTGGGCGCCAAAGAGCAGCGAAGGCAGTTCGGGCAGGGTCGGCGCGAGGAAGGCGGCGACACCGCCCGCTGGCGTCAGTCCGAGCGCGCGGAACATGTGGGCGGCGCGGGTGACCTCGCCGAGCAGAGCCCGATGTGTGAGTGCGGCTCCGATATCGGAGGGGTCGGGACTGCTCAGGACGGTCAGCGCCGGCAAGTCTCCCATGTGCTCGGCGGTCGCGAGGAAGAGGTCGTAGAGATTGCGCGCCGTCACCCATGCGTCATAGGGCCGGCCCTCGATCGCGACGATATCGGCGATCGTGCGTACCTCCGCCACCGGGCGGGTGGTCTTCAGTTGCCGCGTCATCAGTGCACCGCCGCATACATGATCGTCGCCTCGTCGGCGCGGTGGCCGGGGAACTCCTCGACGAAGCGGCCCTGCCGGCAGACCAGGATGCGGTCCGACAATTGCAGGATCTCCGGCAGGTAGGAGGAGATGACCATCACCGCGATCCCCTCGTCGGCGAGGCGATTGATCAGGTGGTGAATCTCGGCGATGGCACCGACATCGACGCCGCGGGTCGGCTCGTCGAAGATAATGAGCTTTGGCTTCTGGACCAGCGCCTTGGCGATCACCACCTTCTGCTGGTTGCCGCCGGACAATTCGATGACGCGGGCGTCTGCGCCGATAGCCCGGATGCTCAGCGCCTCGATCCAGCGGGCTGCGATCGCCTTCATCTCCCGCATGCTGACAATGACGGATCCCGTGCGGCCGCCGGCGAGCGCGCCGATGTGGATGTTCTCGGCGATCGACATCGTCTCGAAGAAGCCTTCGATCTTGCGATCTTCCGTCACGTAGATGATGCCGTCGCGGACCGCCGGGCGTGGCACCCGGTAGCGGACCGGGCGGCCGTTCAGACGGACCTGGCCACCATGGAAGAGATCGCGCTTGAGGGCGCCGGCGATCACTTTCGCCGTCTCGGTGCGACCCGAGCCGATCAGGCCGAACACGCCGGTGATCTGACCGGCGAATACCGAAAAGGAGGTGTTGCGCACGATGTTCTGCATCGACAGGTTCTCGACGCCGAGCACTTTCTCCCCGGCCGGGCGCACCTTGCGATGCCTGTGTGCTCCGTAGAGTTCGTCGGAGAGCGAGCGCCCGACCATGGCGCGAATGATTTTCTCCCGGTCGAAGGTCGCCGTGATGTCGGTGACGACGTGCTCGCCGTCGCGCATCACCGTGATGCGGTCGGAGATCTGCAGCGCCTCCTCCAGGGCGTGCGAGATGAAGATGATGGAGACGCCTCGCGCCTTCAGCCGTCCGACCAGCGAGAAGAACTGGTACTTCTACTCCGGAGTCAGGGTCGAGGTCGGTTCGTCGAAAATGATCACCCGGGCGTGGTGGAGGACCGCGCGCGCGATCTCCACCATCTGCTTTTGTCCCGCCCCGAGGCTCGCCACCAGCGCGGTCGGATCGACGTGGAAGTTGAGCGACTGCAGGAACTGCTGGCCGGCGATGTAGATGCCGCGCAGCCGGTGAAAGCGCTTCTCGTCGGTAAGATAGAGGTTCTGCGCGACGGTCAGCGATGGCACGAGGCTGGTCTCTTGATAGACCATCGCGATGCCACGCCGCAGCGCGTCGAGCGGCGACTTCAGCACCACCTTCTCGCCGTTGACCAGGATCTCCCCGGACGTCGGCTCGACCACGCCGGCGAGCCTCTTGGTGAGCGTCGACTTGCCGGCGCCGTTCTCGCCGAGGAGCGCGTGGACCTCGCCGTATTCGAGAGTGAAGGTCACGTCCTTCACCGCGGCCACGCCACGATACTCCTTGGTAGCGTTGCGCAGCTCCAAAACGGGGGTCATTCCGGCTCTTCCAGGTTTGCAAGTGGAACGGCGACGACGACCCCGTCGCCGCGTGCCGCCGCGACCACTCGGCCGCCGTGCTCGATGACGCTGGTCACCCCGTGGGTCGCCCCGTCGGCTCGACTGTGGAGGCTCAGGCGGGGCTGGAAGGCTCCGTCGAGCTTGATGCAAAGACCCGCGGACATCGTCGGGGCCCAGGGTTTGAGAAGTCCGAGATGCTTGACGCTGCCTCCCTGCAGAGGCTCGTAGAAGCTCCGTCCAGCGCGGAGCTTCGGCGCGATCCAGTAGGGTCTCGGCACCTCCGCGATCATGCGCCGGCGATAGGCCGGCTCGCGCAGCACGAACTCCACGATCTGGGTGCGCGGTGCAAACACGGCGAGCCAGTGACCGTCCGCCGCCGGCGCAATCCGCCCGGGATAGCCGGGGAGATCCGACAGGATCGTCCGCGGCTCCCCGCCGGCTGGGTCGATCCTTATGAGACGATGCTTCCACGCCTCCGCGCAGACCAGCGTGTCGCCGTCGAGGGCGATGCCGGCGGGAAAGGCGAGGCCGTCGAGGATGCGCGTCTTCGCGCCGGTTTCAAGATCGATCCGCCAAATGCTGCCCGAGGCATTGCGCTGAAGGAGGTCGAGCTGCCAGGCGTCCGCCGAGTTGGTCGCGGACCCGTTGGCGACGAACAGTGCGGCCCCCTTGGCCGTCATGTCCGTGATGCACCTCGCCTCGGGCGCGGCGCGATGGCGCCGGCCGTCGAGGCGCCCGCCCTCGATGAGGATGTCGCCGTTTACGAGTGCGACGGCGAGAGCATCCCCGCCGAGCGCCGCAAGCCCGGCGACCTCGGCCTCGTATCGGCTCCGCACGCGCCATGTTTCGCCGTCGAGAATGTGAATGGCGTTCCCCGATGAGGCGAGCAGCGCGCCCGAGACGATCGCCAGACAATCGACGTCGGCAAGCGGCACCCGCCAGTCCGCCTCGTCGAGCTTCCGATTCGGCCGTAGCGCGCCGTCGAGCGGCGGCACGGTCACAGCCGCCTCGCCGGTGCCGAGCAGGTTCTCCCAAGCCCGCATGACCCCGCCGATCACGGCCGCCCCCAGTAGGATCGCGGCCCCGTCCAGTCCGGGTCGGCGCCGTCGAGCTTCAGCCGGCCGATGCGATTGTTGAAGATGCCGCCGATATAGAGGTAGCCCCGGTGCTCGCGCATCGAGGTGATCATGGGATGGTTGAGACCACCGAGGTCCCAGAGCGACTCCAGGATCCTGCCGGTCTCGTCGAAGCGCACGATGCACCCGGTGTTGATGTTCGGATAGAGCCATTCGTCGGGCGCCGTGCGGCGGGCCATGCGCCGGCGAAAGCCGGGCATCTTGAGTGCGAGGTCGAGGGACGGCGTGCGCATGCCGACCAGCGCCAGCCAATAGCTGCCGTCGGAGGCGCGATTGATGTTGTCGGGGTAGCCCGGCAGGTCGGCGATGACCGGCTCGACGGTGCCCTTCTTCGGACCGTCGAAATAGTAGCGGCGAACGCGGCAGCCCCACGTCTCGGCAAACAGGAACGAGCGGCCGTCGTGAGCCATGCAGATGCCGTTCGGGAAGACGAGGTTCCGCAGCACGGTTCGCGTGGTGCCGCTGTTCGGATCGAAGCAGATGATGCGACCGTTGCCGCGCGATTCGAGGCAATCCACCGGCCAGTCGTGCATCTCGTAGCGGATCGTCGCCTCGCTGAAGAAGACGCGCCCGTCGGGCGCGATGTCGAGGTCGTCGGCGAGGCGAAGCCGTGAATCGTCGATCACCGAGAACCATGACCGGTTGGTCTCGTCGGTGAGCCGCTGGATCGAGCGGTCGGGCGCCACGCGATAAAGGCCCATGCCGCCGATGCAGCACAGGAGCGCGCCGTCGCAGGCGAAGGCCATTCCGAGGGGACGCCCGCCGATGTGCACATAGACCTCCTGCCGCGTGTAGTCGGGCGGCAGGAAGCGGATGATGTCGCCGGTCCGGTTACCGGCGTAAAGGTTGTCGGCCTCGTCGAGGATCACGTCCTCCGGGCCGTCGATTTCGCCGAGTCCGATGCGCTCGACGGGCCGAAGCCGGTCGTTGAGAGCGTACGGGGAACTGCCTTCCGTGGCAGGGGCGGCCGGCAGCGCCGCGTAGGTCGGCGAGACGTAGACCTTGGAGAGCACCTTCTGGCGGTTCTTGAGCCAGCGCACATCGATCGCGACGGCGGCGAGCAGGACCACTCCGAGCAAGAGAGAGTTGGCTCCGCTGGTCACGCCCAGGCGGACGAGGCTGTTGACCATCAGCATCACCGTGATCGAGCCGATGATCGCCTTCGCCGCCGACCCCCTGCCGCCGCCGAAGCTGTTGCCGCCGACCACCGCGGCGGTTAGCGCCGCGATCTCCAGGCCGATGCCGGTGTCGGCGCCGGCGCCGCCGAGCCGCGAGGCGAAAAGGAGCCCGGAGAACGCGGCGAGCGTCCCGGAGACGACATAGGTCGTGCAGACGACCCGACGCACGGCAATGCCTACGTTGTGTGCGGACTTCCGCGAGCCGCCGATCGCAAGCACATGCCAGCCCGCGCGCGAGCGGGTGAGGACGAGGTGAAGGGCGATTGCGACGACGCCCGCTACGACCACGCTGAAGGGAACGCCGAGGATCGAGCCCTCGCCGAGAAAGTACCAGGCATCGGAATCAACGAAGGCGGCCGCGATGAGGACCGAGTATTCCAAGAGCAGCATGTCCACCACCGCCCGCACGATGATGAGTGTGACGAGGGTGGTGAGGAAGGCTCGGAGCCGCAGGTAGCCGACGAGAAGTCCGTTGACGAGGCCGACGGCCGCTCCGGCGGCGAGCGTGGCGAAGATGACGGCAGCGACCGGCCAGCCGGCGACGTTGAGAAGGGCGAGCGCCACGATATTGCCGAGAGCGAAGGTTGAGCCGACGCTAAGGTCGATGCCGCCGGCGACCATGACGATCGTCAGTGCCAGCACGAGCAGGCTGAACTCGCCCCATTGCCGCAGCAGGATCTCGATGTTCGCGGCGCTGTAGAAGTCGGGAATGACCGAGCCGAAGACGACGACCACCACCACCAGGAAGAGGAGCGGGATGGCGTTGTCGATCCAGCGCTTGGTGAGAACCTCGCCAAGCAGATGGTCGGGCACGGCGCGATAGCGCCAGCGCACGAGTGTTTCGGGTACCGACATGATTGCTCGCCCCGTCCGCCAAGTCGCGGTCCGGCGGGGTCGCCGCGACGACCCCGCCCATTCCGTCAGGCGATCAGCTCTTCTCCGGCAACGTCCAGCAGGAGCCCGGCCCGATGTTGTCCTTGGTCAGGATTTCGAGCGGCGTGAACAGAGTCGTCTTGGTGGTGCCCGGCTCTTGCTTGAGTTGCAGGAGCTGCTTGATCATGACGGCCATGTCCCTCGCCTGGCCGGGCACGTTGTAGACCACGACCTCCGAGTAGGTGCCGTTCTTCAGTCCGTCGCAGGCCGACTGGTTACCGCCGCCTTGGGTGATCAAGTGGACGTTCTTGCCCGATTCCTTGATGGCAGCCGCTGTTCCCATGTCCATGACGTCCCAGAACCCGGCGATGGCGCAGAGATCCGGGTGCTGCTGGATCACGGTCGCGGCAATGTTCTTGGCCTTGGTGGCGTCCCAATCGGCCGCCTGGTTCGAGACGAGCTGCATCTCCGGGTGCTGGCTCAGAACGTTGTTGATGCCCTGCATCTGGTAGGCGCTGGCGGCTGCGGTGAGAACGCCTTGGGTGATGGCGACCTTGCCGTTCCCGCCGTTGGTCGGGGAGCACTTGGCCATCAGCCGCTCGGCGATGAGCTCGCCCATGCCGACATAGTCGGCGCCGACAAAGGCATCGGTCGAGTAGCTCGAGCGCATGTTGACCTGCACCACGTAGATGCCGGCCTCCTCCGCTTTCTTCAGGAGGCGCGCATAGGACTGCACATCCGGATTGTGAACCACCAACACGTCCGGCTTTTCGGAGATCAGCGAGGTGATCGCCTGGGCGCCGGCATCCGTGCTCCAGTTTGGATCGCGGATCTCGAAGGTTATGCCAAGCGGCTCGAGCGCGCTGCGCAGGCCGGCCGCCCAGCCTTCCGTCAGGTCGAAGCCCATTGCCACCGGCACGAACACCACCCGCTTGCCCGGGAACGAGCTGTAATAGGCATCGCGGGTTGGATCGTCGATGCCTTGGGCGAGCGCGGTTCCCGTGCCGAGGATCACCGCGGATGCCACAAGGATTGCCTTGATCGGTTTCATGTCTGCTTCCTCCCGTTGAGACCAGCTAGATGTCCCCTTGTTGCGCCGTCTGCTCGTCGCGGGGATTGAGGATCGTGTCGATCACGATGGCGGTGAGCAGAATGACCCCCTTGATCACGTTCTGGACGGTGTACTGGATGTCCATGATCGTCATGCCGTTGAGCAGGACGCCGATGAGCAGGGTGCCGACGATCACGTTCCGGATGCCGCCGCGCCCGCCGGACAGGCCGATGCCGCCGAGCACCACCACGAGGATCACGTCGTAGACGAAGGTCGAGTTGGCGACGCGCGTGTTCATGCTCGCCACCGACGCCGCGGTGACGATCCCCGCGACGAAGCCGATAAGCGCGGAGAGCACGTATTGCAGGACGACGATCGGCCTCGCGGGAACGCCGGTGATGCGCGCCGCTTGGGGGTTGTCGCCGACCGCGCGCAGGTATCGGCCGGCCTTGGTGTAGCGCAGGAAGAGATAGGCGCAGAGGCAGACGCCGGCGAAAACGAGAATCGGGACCGGAACGCCGAGCACCGTCCCCTGGCCGAGAAAGAGCAGCGGATGCGCGCCCTCCGGCAGGTAGATGACATCCAGCCCGAAGAGGAAATAGCGGCCGAAGCCGTAGATGGCCGTGCCCATGGCGAGCGTGGCGAAGATCGCCGGGATTTCGACGTAGGCGACTAGGACGCCGTTGATCGTTCCGGCAACCATGCTTACCGCGAGGCCGAGAACGATCGCCTGCGTGAGGGGCATTCCGTCGGCGACGAGTTGCAGCGTCCAGGCCACGGAGATCGCCATCAGCGCCACGAGGGAGAGGTCGATCCCCCTGCCGATCACCACCAGGCCCATGGCAACACCGAGGATGCCGAGGATCGACACGCTCCTGACGAGGGTGAGCAGGTTGTCCGCCGTCAGGAAACCGGGGAGCACGATGGCGAAGCCGATGCAGAGAAGAACGGCGAGGCCGAATACGATCTGTTCCTGGCTCAGTCGTCCGAAGACACGCATATCTGCTTTTCCCGACGGCGATCCGGCCTGTCGGCAAAATCGAAAATTCGGAAAACGGAGTGTAATGGGCGCCGCTACTTGATTCTTTCCTGTAGGCGCAGGCGTGTTGCTTGAGAGTGCATTCGGATGGCTGTTTATCTGGCGGCCGGACTATGAGATACTCGCTGGTAACGAAGCCATTCTAGAGCGCAGGCTGGCGCGGGCAGTCGCTCCGTCCCGACCCGGTCAAGACGCTTGGCGGGGGAGGAACTGCCATGGATCTCGTTTTCACCACCGACAACGTTGCGCCTGCCAGGCGCTATGGCGCGTGGCAGGAAGCCATCTGCGACTTCTATGTCCACGTCGACGTCAAGGCCACGCGTCCGGAGGACTACCGGGGATTCATCCGCGAGGCGCATTTCGGCGAGCTGGTGCTCACCGACATCCTGCTCTCCGAGCAGCGCATCAGGCGCAACGAGCAGCACATCTCGCAGCTCGACAAGGACTGCTATTACCTGCAGCTGATCCATCGTGGGAACATCAACGTCCTGCAGCGGGACCAGTCGCACGCGTCCAATGCCGCGCGCGGCGCCATCTTCTCCGCCACCGAGCGTTACGAGCTGCAGTGCATTGGCGAGGCCCGTTCGTTCTACCTCGAGATTCCCCGCGACTCGTTCGCCCGGCGCTTTCCCAGCGAGCGCATCCCGGTGTCGGCGACGGTCAACACCACCTGCGGCCTCGGGCGCATAGTCACCGAGTTCTGCGCTGCGCTTGCCAAGGAAGGCGCCCGGGTCGGTGAGGACGGCCGCAAGCATCTCGGCGACCAGCTCATGGACATGCTGGCCATCACCCTCCTGTCCGATCCCGGCGACGTGCCGGCCGCCGAAGGCTCGGTGCAGCAGGCGCGGCTGCGCAGCGTCCAGCAGTGGGTTGAGGACCACCTCGCCGATCCCGACCTTTCGCTGGAGAAGATCGCCGACGCCAACGGCATCTCGCTGCGCTACCTCCACCTTCTCTTCCAGCAAAGCGACATGTCGGCCTGGGAATGGATCAACGACCGGCGCCTGCAGCTCTGCTACGACGAGATCGCGAGAGGTGACGGCCGCTCGATCACCACGATTGCCTTCGACCACGGCTTCAACAGCTCGGCGCACTTCTCCACGATGTTCCGCCGCAAGTATGGAGTGCGCCCGCGGGACGTAGCGCGACCGCGGCGCGGGTCGAAGCCGGAATAGCTCCCTGCCCGGCCGCAAATCGCGGGCGCCGACCGTCCTCGCCTCAACCCCGGCAATCCGTCTCGGGCCAGAGACCGTGGCAATGTCATGCGTCAAAGGGCCCCATCATCGGGGCCCGTGAGGATGCGTGATGATCACCTCGCGCCAGAGATCGATTCCAGGCGGCGCATCCTTTCGACGATCCGATCCCCTTGCGCGACGACATACCCGATGACCGGCTCCGATGACCGAGATTGTCAGGCTCCCCATGCGTAGCCATCCGCGACTCACGCTATCCTTTGCCGAAACCGGCAAGCTGGCCTCAAGGGCCTCTAGTCCATCACTGCACGCAGCGTGAACGGGTCGATCATGGCGAAGCCGCGTCTGCTGAGCCTGCCTGAGGCCCGTCGCATCTGGCTCAACGCCCAGCGGCTTGATTCGGCCGCCCCCTTCGGCGAGGGACCGGCCGCCACCCGCGCCGCGATCGAGCACCTCGGCTATGTTCAGATCGATACCATCAACGTCATCGAGCGCTGCCACCACCACATTCTCTACACCCGCATCCCGGCCTACCGGCGCGCCGACCTGCATCATGCGCAGACCGTCGAGAAGTCGGTCTTCGAATATTGGACGCACGCCCTCTCCTATATTCCCACCCGAGACTTTCGCTTCTACGTCGCCGCCATGCTCCGCCACCGCCGCGAGGGGCACGCCTGGTTCGGCACGGTCTCGGCGGCCGATCTCCGCAAGGTGATGACGCTCCTGCGGCGAGAGGGGCCGCTCACCATCCGCGACATCGACGACGACGTGCTGGTCGACAAGCATCATCCCTGGGCAAGTCGAAAACCTTCCAAGCGGGCCCTGCAGTTCGCCTTCTACATGGGACGGGTTGCGGTCAGTGAG
>DASSPO010000024.1:0-3401 GCA_035699585.1 Bauldia sp. | reverse complement strand
GACGTCGCTCACTTCGGCCCTGGTCGGAGTCGGCGAGCTGATCATCGATTCGAGCATCTGCGTCGCCACCACGACCGGCTTGCCGAACTGGCGCGCGCAGGCGATGATCCGGTTCTGGAGCGGCGGCACTTCCTCGGGCGGAAGCTCGACCCCGAGGTCGCCGCGAGCGACCATCACCGCGTCCGCGAGCCCGATGATCTCGTTGAGCTGGTCGATCGCGGCCGGCTTTTCGATCTTCGCCATCAGCGCCGCCTTGTCGCCGATCAATGCGCGCGCCTCGGCGACGTCCTCTGGCCGCTGGACGAACGACAAGGCGATCCAGTCGGCCTTCATCTCGAGCGCGAACTGAAGGTCGTCCTTGTCCTTGTCGGTCAGCGCCGGGATCGGCACGACCACGTCGGGCACGTTGACGCCCTTCTTGTCGGACACGGTGCCGCCGACCAGCACTTCGGCGGTGATCCGCTGCGCCTTCGATTCGAGCACCTTGAGGCGCACCTTGCCGTCGTCGATCAGCAGCCGGTCGCCGCGCCCGACCGCCGCGAACAGCTCGGGATGCGGAAGCTCGAGCCGGCTGGCGTCGCCGAGCGCATTCTCCTGGTCGAGGACGACGCGCTGGCCCTTCTCGAGCAAAGCCGAGCCGCCGGCGAAGCTGCCGACCCGAAGCTTGGGCCCTTGCAGGTCGAAGACGATGGTGGTCGGCCGCTTGAGCTCCTTCTCGAGCGCTCGGATGGCCGTCACCAGCCTCGCCTTCTGCTCGTGGGTGCCGTGGCTCATGTTGATCCGGAAGGCGTCGGCGCCGGCGAACATCAGCTTGCGGATCATCTCCGGCCTGCTCGACGCCGGCCCGAGGGTCGCCAGGATCTTCACCTTGCGCGATCGCGGTTTCAGCGGCTCGGTCACGTTCGTCCTCTCATCGTCGGCGTCCGGCAATAGTCGCTTGGCCCCCGCGTTCAACCGGGTTGAGCAAGCCGCATCGCTCGCCTACACGGCCCGGCGAACCCTTTAGCGGAGACACCAAGAGATGGCGGACGGCACCGTCGCGGCGGACCAGCTGCGGCTGTTCATCGAGCGGATCGAGCGGCTGGAAGAGGAGAAGAAGGGCATCGCGGACGACATCCGCGACGTCTATTCCGAAGCCAAGGCGAACGGCTACGATCCGAAGATCATGCGAATGATCGTGCGGCTTCGGAAGATGGAAACGCACACCCGCCAGGAGCAGGACGCGATCCTCGAGACCTATCGCTCGGCATTGGGCATGGCATAACATCTTCCCTCCCCTTGATGGGGAGGGCTAGGGAGGGGTGACTGCGGACCCAGAGCGGGGCTTTTGGATCACCCCCGCCCCAACCCTCCCCCATCGAGGGGGAGGGCGTTTCGTTGAGCGGAGAGTCGATGGCCGGCCATTCCAAGTTCAAGAACATCATGCACCGCAAGGGCGCGCAGGACAAAAAGCGCTCGGCGATGTTCTCCAAGCTGAGCCGCGAGATCACCGTCGCGGCCAAGATGGGCCTGCCCGACCCCGACGCGAACCCGCGGCTGCGCGCCGCGGTTCTCGCCGCCAAGGCCCAGTCGATGCCCAAGGACAATATCCAGCGGGCGATCGACAAGGCGTCGACTGGCGACACCGAAAATTTCGAGGAGGTCCGCTACGAGGGCTTCGGCCCGGGCGGAGTGGCGCTGATCGTCGAGGCCCTGACCGACAACCGCAACCGAACCGCGACCAACGTCCGCACCATCTTCTCGAAGAACGGCGGCAACCTGGGCGCGAGCGGCAGCGTCAGCCACGGGTTCGAGCGGCTCGGCCTGATCGAATATCCGGGAAGCGCCGGCGATTCCGACACGGTGCTGGAAGCGGCGATCGAGGCCGGCGCCGAGGACGTCGAATCCGACGACGAGGGCCACCAGATCTGGACCAGCGTCGAAACCCTGCACGAGGTTGCCAAGGCGCTCGAGCCGATGCTCGGCGACGCGACAAGCACCCGCCTCGCCTGGAAGCCCGCGGCCGAGGCCGAGGTGCGCGGGCAGGACGCGGCGCAGCTGATGAAGCTGCTCGACGCGCTCGAGGAGGACGACGACGTCCAGGCCGTCTGGGGCAATGAGAAGGTCCCCGACGAGGAGTTGGAGCGGCTCGCCTGATCATTCTCGGCCTCGACCCCGGGCTGGGGACCACCGGCTGGGGCGTGATCCGCGCCGACGGCAATCGCCTGTCCCATCTCGCCAACGGCCAGCTCAGGACCAAGACCGCCGCGCCGCTGCCCGAGCGCCTCGCCGACCTCGCAGGCCAGCTCGAGGCGCTGATCGCCGAGCACCGGCCGGAGGCGGCCGCGGCCGAGGAAGTGTTCGTCAACCAGAACCCGCAATCGACCCTGAAGCTCGGCCAGGCGCGCGGAGTCGCGCTGATGTGCGCGGCACGCTCGGGCATCGCGGTCGGCGAATATGCGCCGGCGCTCGTCAAGAAGGCGGTCGTCGGCACCGGCGGCGCCGACAAGTCCCAGGTCCACGCGATGGTCGCCCGCCTGCTTCCGGGCGTGAAGATCGCCGGCCCCGACGCCGCCGATGCCCTCGCCGTCGCAATCACCCACGCCCATCACCTCGCTACCGCGCGCGCACTCCGATCCTCCCCGGGACGGGGTGGTGTCAGGCCGCAGGCCTGACGGAGGGGGCCGTGAGCCGGCACGCCGCCGCCTCCACCATGCTGCGCATGGTCCCCCTCCCCGTTTCGGGGAGGATTTGTTACGCCATGCACCAATGATCGCCCGCCTCTCCGGAATCCTCGCCGAAACCGGCGCCGACACGGCGATCGTCGACGTCGGCGGCGTCGGCTACCTGGTCCACGCCAGCGCCCGCACCCTGGAGGCGCTCGGCCCCATCGGCGGCGAAATCGTCCTGCTCACCGAGCTCCAGGTGCGCGAGGACGCCTGGACCTTGTTCGGCTTCGGCTCGACCGCGGAGCGCGACGCCTTCCGCGCGCTGACCGGCATTCAGGGCGTCGGCGGCCGGCTCGCGCTCGCCATCCTCTCCATCCTTTCGCCCGACGAGCTCGCCCGCGCCGTCGCCCAGGACGACAAGGCGATGATCGGGCGAGCCAGCGGCGTCGGCCCCAAGCTCGCCGCCCGCATCGCCAACGAGTTGAAGGGCAAGCTCGGGGTGGTCGCGCTCGGCGGCGCCGCCCCCGCCCCGCGCGCCGGAGCGGCCGCCGATGCCTTGTCGGCGCTTGCCAACCTCGGCTTCAAGCCGGCCGAGGCCAGCGCCGCGGTCAACGCGGCCCAAGACGAGCTCGGCGAGAGCGCGAGCCTCGACGCTCTGGTCCGGCTGGCGCTGAGGAAGGCGGCGAAGTGACGACCCGCACCGCCTCGTGCCGCTGCGGGCAGCTGCGCGCCACCGCGACCGGCGAGCCGGTG
>DASSPO010000023.1:0-6255 GCA_035699585.1 Bauldia sp. | reverse complement strand
AACGCCTTCTGGCACATGCGGCAATGGCAGATCGAGGCGCGGCCGAGCGCCGCGACACGGAAGCGAACCGCACCGCACTGGCAGCCGCCGGTGAACCACCCATCGCTCATGCACGCCTCTCCGGCGGCCACGCGACTGTGTCGTGATCCGGATGCTGACGGTTGGTGGCGGCGATCCGGCCGGCAAGGTCCGGTTCGTCCTCTTCCGTGGTGACATCACCGGGAAGCGCCGCCAGAGCGCCGAACCAGGACACCCGGCCCTCGATTCCATACTGGCGGCCCGGCGGGATTTTCTCCGGCTCGTCGAGCGAGCCAAGCGCGACGCTGATCCGCGGCTTGTCGAGGTAACGGAAGGTGAGCGGCGTGCCGCAGTCGCGGCAGAAGCCGCGTTCGGTCGGGTCCGAGCTGCGGAACACCGAGAGCGCGCCGCGCGTCAGCTCGAACTTGTCGATCGGCACGCCGGCGAGCGGCGCGAAGTACGAGCCGAAGGCCTTCTGGCACATGCGGCAGTGGCAGATACTGGGGTCGGTGGGCATCGCGTGGAGCGCATAGCGCACCGCCCCACACTGACAGCCGCCGGTGATCCGCACCTCGGTCTCGTTCATCGTCGTCTCCTCGCGTTCGCGCGTGTTCGACCGCGTTCGTACCCGCGCCCTATTCCGGATGATGGCAGCAGGCCTCGATGTTGTGGCCGTCGGCGTCGAGCACGAAGGCGCCGTAGTAGTTTGGGTGGTACATGGCGCGGATGCCCGGCGGGCCATTGTCCTTGCCGCCCGCGGCGATCGCCGCCTTGTAGAAAGCATCGACCTGGGCCCGGTTCTCGGCGCGAATGGCGATATGGGTGTGCGGGCTGGTCTTGCCGCCGCCCGAAATCCACAGGAACGGCTTACCGTCGGCGCCAAGCCCCGCCACCGGCTGGTCGCCGGTGACGTCCTTGCCAAACTCCATGATGACGCTCATGCGGAGCGGCGCGAGCGCCGCCGTGTAGAACTTCTTCGCCGCCTCGAAATCGGAGACGGAAAGGCCGATGTGGTCGATCTCGATGGTCATGGTGTCTGTCTCCCCGGTCGAGGTTAGGTCAGGATCGTCTTTGCAGTGTTCATGAACCTGTCGAGAGCGGTCGTCAGGCCCTCGGCTTCCTCGCGCGGCACGGCGCGCGCGGCCTTTTCTTGGTCGGGTGGAGACAAAGCGTCCGTGACCTTGCTCACCGCTTCACCTCCCACGTCGTCACCAATTCGCCGGTGGCGGGATCCCTGGTGTCCTTGAGCGCGATGCCCATGGCCTCGAGCTCGGCGCGGATGCGGTCGGCCTCGGCGAAGTTCTTCGCCTTCCGCGCCGCCGCCCGCGCGGCAATGAAGTCGACGATCACCGCCTGCTCGGCGGCAGCCGGCGCCCGGCGCGCCTCGGTCCACTCCGCAGCGGTCATCTGCAATAGGCCCATCAGCTCGGCACTTGCCTTGAGGCTTGCCTTGGCGCCCCGCGCACCCTTGGCGGCCTCTCCCCGCAACTCGTGAAGCGCGGCGAACGCCTCGGGCGTGTTGAGGTCGTCGGAGAGTGCATCGACCGCGTCGGCGCAAAGCAGCCCGGGCTCGATGTCGCCGGCAAGCTCATACCAGTTGGCGAGCGTCCTCTCCGCCTCGCGAAGCCCGGCGACCGTCCAGTCCATCGGCTGGCGGTAGTGGGTGCGGAGCATGTTCATGCGCACCACCTCTCCCGGCCAGTCCTTGAGCAGATCGCGGATGGTGATGAAATTCCCCAGGCTCTTGGACATCTTCTCCCCCTCGACCTGGAGGAAGCCGTTGTGGAGCCAGTAGCGGGCCATGACGTCGGTGCCGTGGGCGCAGCGCGACTGCGCGATCTCGTTCTCGTGGTGGGGGAAGACGAGATCGATGCCGCCGCCGTGGATGTCGAACTCGTGCGGGTGGGCACGGCCCCGCTCCGTGAGCCGCGGCAGCGCCTCCTGCCAGAGCCAGCGGTCGGACATGGCGGAGCACTCGAGGTGCCAGCCGGGACGCCCCGGCGCGGCGATGCCCGCGGGTGAGTCCCATGCCGGCTCGCCGGGCTTCGACGGTTTCCACAGCACGAAATCCATCGGGTCGCGTTTGTAGGGCGCGACCTCGACGCGGGCGCCGGCGATCATCTCGTCGAGGCTCCGGTTCGAGAGCCGGCCATAGTCCGGCATCGCGGCGACATGGAAGAGGACGTGGTCGTGCGAGACGTAGGCGAAGCCCTTTTCAACCAGCGTCTCGATCATCGCCTTCATTTCGGCGATGTGTTCCGTCGCCCGCGGCTCGACGGTAGGCTTGAGGCAGCCGAGGGCGGCAACGTCCTCGTGGAACTGCCGCGTCGTTCGCTCCGTCACGAGCCGGATTGCCTCGTTGAGCGGCAGGTCAGGGTATTCTTCCGCCGCCCGCGCGTTGATCTTGTCGTCGACGTCGGTGATGTTTCGGACATAGGTGACGTGGTCCGCCCCGTAGAGGTGCCGGAGCAGGCGGAACAGCACGTCGAAGACGATCAGCGGCCGGGCGTTGCCGATATGGGCGAAGTCGTAGACCGTCGGCCCGCAGACATACATGCGTATGTTGGCGGGATCGATCGGGACGAAGTCCTCCTTCGTCCGGGAAAGCGTGCTGTAGAGCCTCAAACCCATGCCGAGACGTGTCCCTTGCCCGCCGGCCGGGGGTCTCGTCTCTATCTTGGATGGGTCAAGCGAGGACGGCCTCAGCCAGCGTCGGCGCTAGCCGGTAATGATGATCCCGCAAATGCAGATCGCGCTCGCGCGCGTTTGAGCCGTCATGCGCGGGTAAATGGCGGATTTCGCGTTTCACGTCAAGTATTGCAATATCTTAGGTCTGGGGCGGTCGATCTCGGGAAGAAGGCCATGCCTCGTCTGGTGGGAAGCACCTCGGCGCTGTCTCTGCTGGGCCTGTTGATGCCGGTTCTCGCGTGGCCGGCTATGGCCGAGCCCGTGAAGATCGTCGCCATCGGCGACAGCAATACCTACGGCTACGAGCTGCCGCGCGAGCAGACCTATCCGGCACAGCTCGAGACGCTGCTCCGCGCCAAGGGGCACGACGTCGTTGTGGTCAACGCCGGGCAGAACGGCGACATGACGGCGGAGACCATGACCAGGTTGGTCGACGCCGTTCCCGACGATGCCGACGCGGCGATCGTCTTCCTCGGCCGGAACGACCACCGCAAGAGCGTGCCTGAGCCGGTGATCGCCCGGAACCTGGACGTGATCGTCGGCCATCTCCGGAGTCGCGGCATCGAGGTGCTGCTCGTCGGATTCTCGCCGGCCGACTTCTCGGCGGTGGCGGCGAAGAACGGCGCGCTTTATTACCCCGACTTCTTCTCCGGGGTGATGACCCTCGGCCGTAAGCGCGGCAAATACGTGATCGACGGCGATCTCGGCCGGCACCTCAACGCCGAAGGCTACGCCGTGGTGGTCGGCCGTATGGCGCCGACCGTCGAGGCTTTGATCGAGCGCGTCCAGGACTGAGCGCCGCGCCATCTTCCCGACACGATTCGCGCCCTGACTCCATCGTGGCGGAAAGGGCCGCGCCGGAGAGTCGGCGGCCCGGCATAGGTTTCCATCGTTATCGGTCGGCTGGAGGGCATCGAACGACCTGAAACGGGGATGGAAATGCTTCGGAGGGTGGCACCGGCCGCGGCTATCGGCGGCACATTGATCCTTGTCCTCACGGCCCATCTTTCGGCGGATACCAAGACCGTCGAAAAGCCGATGTTCAACGGCAACCGCCTCGACTGGTGCGCCAACTGGGGCGCCGATTGCGGCAAGCCCGCTGCCCAGGCGTGGTGCGTCGCCCAGGGTTTCAAGGGGGTCGAGAGCTTCTCGAAGGACCCGCGCATAGGCGAGAGCTCCCCGACCCGACTGATCGCCACCGGCGCGATCTGCGACGATGCCAAATGCCACGGCTTCGCCGAGATCACCTGCATCAAGCTCGACACGGTAGGACCCGGATCGACTGAAGCGGCGGCCGTGCCAACCCTCGCCGAGCCACCGGCTGTGTCCCCGCAATCCAAGGAGACTGCCACGCCGGCCCCCGACGCCGGCACGCCTGTCGCGGCCGCGACTCCGGCGCCAACGCCGGGACCGGCGCCTGAGCCCAGGACAGCCGCCGTCGAACCTCAAGCTACGATACCCGAGGCCCCTGCCCTCCCCGGCGCGCCGAACAAGGAAGTGCCCGCGGTCCGCGTGATCTCCCCGGCGAACGCTGCAGTGGAGCCAGAGACCACGGGCGCCACATCGGTTCAACCCGTCGCCGCCACCCTCGCAACGCCGGCGGAACAGCCTGAAGACGGACCTCCGCCGCCCGACACGGCGGTTCTCGCCGCCGCCGGCGCCCCGCCGTTGAAGCCGGTCATAGAGGTCTTCGAGACGCCCACCTTCAACGGCCGCCGGCTCGACTGGTGCCGGGGTTGGAAGGACCGGTGCGGGAAGGCCACGGCGGACGAGTTCTGCAGGCTGAACGGCTTCGTCGAAGCCATCTCCTTCGCACCCGATCCCAAGATCGGGGCGACGGATCCGACCCGGCAGATCGCATCGGGCCTGGTCTGCGACCACGAGGGCTGCGACGGCTTCGCGGAGATCGCCTGCACCAAGTGAATGCATGCATGGGCCGGACCGGCAGCTTGTCGATGTGCAGGCCCGCCGGGGGTCGCCCTGCCACCTTCCCGCACACGATTTCCGAGGCGATGCAGTCTTGAACGCGGGCGTAACCCGCGGCGTCGCCAAGTCCCCCTTCGCTGTCGGCATCGGGCGCCGGCGCTGCGATCTTCGCCCTGGCGCACAAGGGAATGGCGCCGCACTCGTCGATAGCCAAGCGTCTTCGGAAGCGCTATCGCCGTTCGGAAGGCAAAAATGCGAAACTCTCCGATGATTCGTCGCCGTGAGCTGCGTTCCGAGACATGCCTCCCACTAAATCCGCCAAGTCCCGCCAGTCGGAAGACCTGTTCGCCGCCCTCGACAAGCAGGTCGGGAGCTTGAAGGCCGTCGCCAAGGCCGCGCGTTCCGAGAAGGCGGCGCCGGCCAAGAAGGTCGTGAACGGTCTCCCCCTCGGGGAGGATGACTATTCGGCTGCGCACATCGAGGTGCTGGAGGGGCTCGAGCCGGTGCGGCGGCGGCCCGGCATGTATATCGGCGGCACCGACGAGAAGGGCCTCCACCACCTCTTCGCCGAGGTGATCGACAACTGCATGGACGAGGCGGTGGCCGGCCACGCGAGCTGGATCGAGGTCGAGGTCGAGAAGGACGGCTTCGTCACGGTGACCGACAACGGCCGCGGCATCCCGGTCGACCCGCACCCGAAGTTCAAGACCAAGTCGGCGCTGGAGGTGATCATGACCACCCTCCATGCCGGCGGAAAGTTCAACTCCAAGGTCTACGACACTTCCGGTGGGCTCCACGGCGTCGGCGTCTCGGTGGTCAATGCGCTGTCGGACTCGCTCGAGGTCGAGGTCGCCCGCGGGCGCCGGCTCTACCGCCAACGCTTCGCGCGCGGCGCGCCCATCGAGAAGCTCAAGGACTTGGGTGAGGTCCACAACCGGCGCGGCACGCGCGTCCGCTTCCGGCCCGACCCGGAGATCTTCGGCAAGGGCGCGGCGATGAAGCCCGAGCGGCTGTTCGCCATGACCCGCTCGAAGGCCTACCTGTTCGGCGGAGTCGAAATCCGCTGGCGCTGCGATGCCTCCCTCCTTGTTGGGAAGGACATTCCGGAGAAGGCGACGTTCCACTTCCCCGGCGGCCTCAAGGAGTATCTCGCCGCCGAGCTTGGCGAGGAGCGCACGGTCGTTCCGATCTTCTCGGGCAAGACAGAGAAGACGACCGGCCACGGCGCGGTCGAGTGGGCCGTCGCCTGGTTTCCCGGCGATGGCTTCCTCCGCTCCTATTGCAACACGATCCCGACCGGCGAAGGAGGCACCCACGAGGCGGGCCTCCGCTCGGCCCTGGTTCGGGGCCTCAAGGACCATGCCGAACGCACCGGCAACAAGCGCGCCGCCGTCGTCACTGCCGACGATGTGATGGTGTCGGCGGCCGCCCTCCTCTCGGTCTTCATCCGTGAGCCGGAGTTCGTCGGCCAGACCAAGGACCGGCTCGCTACCGCTGCCGCCACGCGCATCGTCGAGAACGCAATCCGCGACCCCTTCGATCATTGGCTTGCCGGCGCGCCGAACGAGGCCTCGAAGCTCCTCGACTGGGTGATCGAGCGGGCCGAGGAGCGGCTTCGCCGCC
>DASSPO010000022.1:0-23119 GCA_035699585.1 Bauldia sp. | reverse complement strand
TATCACATTGAGCGGCATGGCAGCTTGGTGTCTGCTTCCCACCCATTGCGGACGAGGGCGCGAACGAAATTCAGACATCTCCCTGGGCGGTGGCGGGATTCGCCACGCGCAAGAAAGGAGAGTACAATCCGATCATCGCCGGGATCAGCCTCGAGCACGTCGGCGACTGAGAGACTAGTCGTTGCGCTCCCGCTTCAAGCAAGGGGGAGTGGCGTATGACCTCCACCGATGTGAACTATTACCGCAAACGAGCGGATCAGGAGCGAGCCGCTGCTCGTGACGCCAGCAAACAATTTGTCGCTGAAATCCATCTGGAGCTTGTCCGAGCCTATGAGGACTTACTTGAGCATCCCGAACTAAGGTTGGTGGGAAGTGAGACGACGGTTAACATCCGCTCTCCTCGCCCCCACGCACTGACTCTCGATTAGTGCAAATACGTAGGATCAAATCTTCCGAGCCGACGAAGAAGGCCCCAGTTGGCGGTGTAGCGTCGCCGGCCAGTCCGAGCGAGAACGCCTTCACGACTAAAGCTCGCCAGAACGCGATTTACATTGACGGCGGTCTGCCCGGTGATCGCCGCGATCTGGTGCTGCGTAAGTGGCAATGAAAACGGGGTGTCGCCCTGTTGCACATGACCAGAGCGCTCGGCCACTTCGCAAAGAAGATGCGCCACTTTTCCCGCCGCCTCAAAGGTCCCACGCACCAACCATTGGAGCGCAATTCTATGCTGTCGCTCGACGGCTGCTAAGAGCAATCTACAAGCATCGTTCTTGAAGCTGTCCGTTGGAAGATCGCGCGCTGCAACAGCAGTCACCTTGCTGGCGACCAGGGCTTGGACGCCGTATCCTGACCGCAGCTCGGCGGGAAGCACGAGGTCGCCCGGAAAGCGCAAGGCGACAACCTGAATCTGTTGGCCGCCGCTAGTGACCTTGTAGAGCCACGCGAGGCCGGAGCGGATCGCAAAGATATCGCTAATTCCGGTCGTGGACGGTGGTCGCAGAATCCGATGAGGTTTGAGTTCATCGTCCTTCATGGAAGCGTGGCCGACCAATTCGGTCAGTTCGTCAATCGGCCTCTCTTTCATGATTGACTCAATCATCGCGCCATCAATGGAACCGGCCATCGAGAGAGGCAACAGCGGCAAATTTCCTCATTGTGATCTTTCGCCACAAATTGGGACCCAGTTGTCGTGATAACGTCGAGCAAACGCGAGTTTGTGGTAAGGGCGCGAACGGGACTCGTCGTCGCGTTTGGGATAGCCCCCCGGCGTCGGCGGGTCTCAATCTGAGTGCGGACGACATCGAGCCTCAGTAGACGGAGGTTGCTGCCGGATAAACCAAATCAGTGGCCGGCTTTCGAAGTCCGTTGCCCCACTCGCGTCAGTCTGACCACTTCCTCAATCTCGGCAATTGCCAACCGCAATGTGCGTATCGTCTCGGGGTCGTTTGTTTCGGAAAGCTCTTGGCGACAGAGCGCCAAGGCCAGCTCAAGCTTGTGGAAAAATTCCTTCATGGCTCACCTCAGCTAAAGAGCTGGCCGAGCCGTACTTCCGTAGCATTTGCGAACTGGAAGCGCGCTCCTGAATTCAGATGTCCAAAAGTCCTCCGGCACGACGCTTACGGGCCCATTGAATGGTGCCCCTCATGCGGCCAAGGCCTAATACGCGCATCTCGATGTGCTCTCCTTCCAGGAGCGCGTTCTGTGCATCGACGCAGAAGCCTAGGTTGGAAAGATTGACGAGAGTACCCGGGAGCAGTGACCCATCGCCCCGCGCGATCGTGCAGGGTTCACTGGTGATCACCCGACTGGGCCGCGGTGGATAATCGGTCATTTGTCCATAATGCTGCAGCGATCCGGATTAAGATGCAGTTAGCGCAGGGTGGGTGATCAACCACGAGCAAGGCGTGCACCGCAAATGGCTGATCACTGGTAGCCCGGTGAAGCACCCCAACGCGGCGCGCCTCACGCTGTCTTTGTAATCGCCCGTTAGCATGGCAGTTTAGTTGCTGCTAAGGGCGCATCGAGACTCACCGCTCCCAAGCGCTCGGCAAAGCCTTCAGGCGGCGGGTCTCACCGAAATGCGTTCCAGGTTTAGTTGTTAGGCGCTACTGACGTGGCAGGCCTGTTGATCTGCCCCATCGTCTAGCGGTGGCGTCAACGGGCCGAGGCCCGTTAGCTCGCGAGCGACGCAGGCTAGCGGGCCTCACCCGTCAGTCCTTCCGGTTCAGCTTGGCAATCATGCTCAGGGCAAAGATGCTGAGAGCAAACGCAATAAAGTATGCAACCGCTTTCACGACACCGTCCTCGTTGCGCAGTCTCGCTCTGCCAGCTGCGTTGTCCGATCATTCACGGAGTAGCGCGAAACGAACGAGGCACAAGCTCAAGCCGCTCCGGCGCTCTTTGGTCTTGGCGCCCATGCAAGTGCATTGAAAGGAGCGATTGGGCCGGTCGTGCCAGTGCGAGCAGTTGAAAAATGTATGGGCACCCAGTCCTCGTGGGGCCTCCTGCTGATTGGAACAGGAGCCTGGACCGTGCTGCTGCTGTTTGCGGAATCGCTTCGCAATCGCTGAGTTCCTCCTCTTATCGGTTAGAGAGGAAAAGCGTGAGCGAAAGACAGAAGAAGCACGCGAACGTGCGGGCTCGGGTCGCAGCTAACCGAGATACCAACCGTTCAAAATGGCCAGAGCAATCGCCGCTCCTAGAGCGATAACCAGGACTGCCTTGCGAAGCCGTTCCGCCATTGGCGCCTACCGAACAGCGACCGTTAGGTGCGCGATCTCGTGAACTGAATTGAGCCGTTGCCGCAGCACATCGGGCGAGGCCCCGCTTGCAACTTCGACGATTGCGGCATGCGCTTCCGGGCCGACGCGCCAGACGTGAAGGTCGGTGATCCTGGCATCGCCCGGACCTTCCATCAGTTCGCGAATCTCCTCGGCAACATGATCGTCGGCGGTGTCGAGAAGGACTGCTGCCGTGTCGCGCATCAGTGTCCATGACCAGCGAGCAATGACCACGGCCCCGATGATGCCCATTACAGGGTCCATCCAGACCAAGCCGAGGTAGCGACCGCTCAAGAGCGCAACGATTGCAAGGACCGAAGTCAACGCATCGGCGATCACATGAACGTAGGCCGAGCGCAGATTGTTGTCCTGGCCCTTCTTGTGATGGTGATGATGATCGTGGCCATGATCATGGTGATGGTGGCTTCCGCCGCTTAGCAGGACTGCACTGAGGATGTTCACGCCGAGGCCAATGTAGGCGATCCACGTAGCCGTCCCGAAGGCAACGCTGATCGGTTGGAACAGGCGCAGGACGGACTCGATGCCGATGCCGAGGGCAATCAGCCCTAGGACGAGCGCGGAGGCAAATCCGGCCAAATCGCCAACCTTGCCCGTGCCGAAGCTGTACCTGCCGTTCGTCGCATGGCGTTTGGCATAGGCGTAAGCCGCGGCAGCAACAGACAGCGCCCCTGCGTGGGTGGCCATGTGGAAACCGTCCGCAAGCAGCGCCATCGAGCCGGTCAGGTATCCGGCGACAATCTCGCCGATCATCATGACCGCCGTCAGGGCCACCACCCACAACGTTCGCCTCGCATTCTCGTCATGCGAGGATCCGAGGTAGACGTGATCGTGCGACAATTCCGCGAGATCGGCTTCGTTGAACATGGTTCGTCCTATTTCGAGTAACGGCGAATAGCGGCGAGGATTTGCTCAGTGCCTTGAGCACGCTCCCCATCGGCGAGTCCCGATCGAGCAACATGCGCCTCCAGATGCTCGGCGATGACCTCGTCCATCAGGCCGTTTACCGCGCCTCGCACGGCAGCAACGACATGGAGAATAACAGAGCAGTCCGCTTCGAGTGTTCACCACCAAGCGCGCCATTCGAGCTTGGAACTCTTCGAGCTTTCTCCGTCGCAACATCAAAATCTCGCACCTATTCCAACCCGCACGCGGCGGGGTATCAACGGGGTGACTTGGTTCTGCTCGCCGATGGCAAACGGGTTACCGAAAGCGAACCGATTCCCGCGCGTATCGAACAGATTATCAACATCTATCGACAGCTCCACTGTGCCTCTCACCAGACGGCCACGCAACGAAGCGTCCGCATACCGACCCTGCGACACGTCAAGGGGGAACCCGATCCCCAGGTCTGAAGATCCGACGTAGCGCACCGAACCGTTGACATGCATCTCGGTCCGATCGTCGAAACGATGGGAAAGCGTCCCAGCGACTCTTCCCCCGAAATGCGGAATGTTGGGCAGCTCACGTTCCTTGGCATCGGCAAATCGAGGCATCGGTTTGGCGAGCCTGGAGGAACTGATGAACACCGATGCTTCGAGCTGAAGGCTTTTCGAAGGCAGCCACATCGCTTGCGCTTCGAAAGTCTTAATGCGGCCGTTCCCGAGGTTATCCGTGAATGGCAGCCCGGCCTGATCGATTTGGTCGGCCTGAATGTCCGACCATCGGGAGTATGACACCGAGGCACTAAGCGAAATTGGATCGTGTCCCGCCTTCCCGAAGCGACCACCGAATTCGAGCGTCGAGATCGAGTCTGCCTCTACTCGTTGCGAGGCGACCTCGGCTCCTACCGACGTCACTTCCAACAGGCCCGGCCGGAAAGCGGATTGCCAATGAAGGAATGTCAGCAGCCTTGAGCTGAGTTGCCAAGATAAAGCCGCCATCGGTGATAGACGGAATTGCGTTCGTTTTGGATCCGCTGTCGTTTCCCGATTTTCGTCGCCGACTTCACCTGTACTCCTGGCATAAGAAAGGCGCGTTCCGCCGGTGAGATTGACGCCGCTTCCGATCGATCTGGAATACTGCCCGAAGAGCGCGGCTTCCAAATTTGTATTGCTGACCTTCGCAATCACTTCGGGGTCGGCGATGTTTCCCAATTTCCGGATAGTGCTCGCTCGAGCAAGCAAACCGGTGAAGCCGGCCACCCAGCTTTCCTGCTCGCTTCGTTCCGAGAATCGCGTCTCGTTGGAAATAAGGCGAATTGCCGTGTCTTCCTCGAACTTTCGAGGACGAACCGAGACGGTTGCATCAATGGTACTGTCGACGTTGTGACGTACGATTGAAGTGGTCGACGTGAACTGTGCCCCGTCGAGCCGTTTTTCCAAGGTCGCGTACCCTAACGCGTAGTCATTGTCGAAAGGCTGAGAAATCTGCGTCGACCGCTGCAGAGGGGGAGATTCCCTCAGCACGTACTGGCTGTCTTTCGACGTGATGTTCTGCATTGCGGCGCCGATGGTCACCAGCCAATCCCGCGCGGGGCTAACCGAAAGAGCAAAGCGTCCCCCTTGACTCTTCGTCTCATTGACATTGCTTAGGCCCCGCGAAGGATCATCGATGTAGCCCGGCTCCACGGACGAGTAGGCCACAAGCCGCAGGGCCGCGTGTTCCGGGATCAGGACGACGTTCACCATTCCCGCAGCATCGAACCCGTCGCTTCCATGAGCGACACCTATTGCGCCTATAGAAAGGGAGCCTTCGTTGCGCGCCAAGTCGGGCGGTGTAGGCACCAAGCGGATGATTCCCCCAAGGCCGCCCGTGCCGTAGAGAGTACCCTGCGGACCTTCCAGGACTTCGACCCGCTCCATGTCGTACAAGTTCAAGTTGGGGTCGGGCGCGTAATAGGTCAGCCGAACATCACCGAGATATTCGCCCACGGTGGTCTGACTGAAGCCGCTGAAGCTGCTGTCCGCGACTCCTCGAATGAAGAGCTTGTTCCGGCCAGGCCCCAGATGAGTTGAAGCGAGAATCGGCATCTGCGCAACGATCTCCGAGGTGCCCTGCGCAGCGCGGGCCGAATGGTTTGCCGGGTCGAGATTGAGGATTGAAACACTACCGGGATAATCTCGAAGCGGGGTTCGCTGCTTGCTCGCGGTAACGATAATCTCAGACGAGTATCCGGACTCTACGGTCGTGACATTGGGGCTGACGGGTTTCGTCCGAATATCCGCTCGACTCCGAAGCTTTCTAGAAATCCTGACCGTGCGCCCATCGATCCATTCGACCTTGGCGCCAGTGCCGAGCAGGAGTCTGCGCAGCGCCTGACGTGGCGTCAGCTGTCCTCGGGCACCATCAGAGTGCGCGTTCGCCAAGGTTGGATCGGCCAAACCGACCGTCATTTGGGCTTGTTGGCCGAATTGAACGAGGGTGCCTGCGAGTGGCCCGGGGGCAATTCGGAAAGATTGAGTCTTCGCTTCGGCTGACGCTGGCAGAAAAAGCAGGGCGCCCGCGCATACGGCGGCCCTAGCCGGAAGAAGCTGTCGGCTCATCTAGGTCCCAGCCGTGGGCGGTGCGACGCGATTCAATTCCCAATAGCTTTCCAAGTCTTTCAAAGAGTTGCCTCTCATTTTTGTCTATCTGAATCGTTCCCGTAAAGGACCGAGAAGCCAGTCGCGGCGAAATCCGAACGGACCTTCCAAGATTGCGAGATAGGTCGCTGGCCACCTCGCCCAGCGAAGCGCTCCGATAGGTCAGGAGCCCACGCCGCCAACTCCCGACTTCCGAAGGATCGATCGCAGCCAGTCGGATGCGGCGAGCGCGCTCGTCGCTTCTGAGACTTTGTCCAGCCAGCAGCCTAACTGCCTCACGATCGGGATTATAGAGGATCTCACCCTCCGAAACGGCAATGACGTGGCCTTTCGCGTAGCGCACGACGTTGAAAGACGTCCCGATATCGACAAGCTTGTTGTCGCCAATCTGAAGCGTGAACGGCGCGCTCGGATCATGATTGACCTCAAACGTCGCTTCACCGCTTTCTAGCGAAGCGAAGCGACTGTCGTTTCTATCCAGCCGAACGCGCGAAGCCCCGTTCAGCACGATTCGATTGCGGTCGCCAAAGGTAATGGCACGATGCTCCCCGGGCTTCGTCGAGATTGCGTAGAAATCGTCCTGCCGCTCAAGGAAGCTTGGCACAATTGCGAAAGCAGAGATTGCGGCGGCGAGTGCCGTCCCTGTTCCAGCAATGACCCACCGCCGGGTCCGCGGGATCGCGGGCGGCGAGTTGTCGTTCATCTTTCCCGTGACCGCGCGAGACACGACGGCCAAAGGACCGTCCAAATCCTGGTCAAGAAGCGCGACCTCGTCGTACGCAGCCCCATTCCGGGCATCCTCTTCGATCCACGCTGCGAAGGCTTCCCAATCGGCCGTCGTTCCATCTTGCAAGCGTATGCGCCAAGCGATCGCCTCAGAACGAGCACTTGCTGTCGGTCTACTAGCCACGAGACTTGACCTTCATGGTCTCGATCGAATGGGTCATTTGGTAGGTATCAATCCGGGCTCTTGCCCGAAGCACCACGTCGTAGGCGCGCTGAAGATGCTTCTCAACCGCGCTGACGCTGATGCCCAAGTCGAGGGCAATCGCCTTCTGGCGCTCCCCATCAACCCGGAACCTACGGAAAATGTCCGCAGTGCGATCCGGGAGGCTGGATAGCGCTTCCTCGACCACCGCAAGCTGATGGCGTATATTCAGATCGTCATCAGCGAGAGGATGGGCGACTTCCGGACCAAGGCCGCCCGAATGACTCGCCCAGTCCTCCTCCCGCCTCTGTTGTCGGAGAGCTGACCGACGACGATCGAGGAACAAATTGTCCGCCATCCTGTAAAGATATGCTTTCGGCTCACTGATCGGCCGCTCCTTCGAGAGCCCCGCCTTGATGAAGAGATCCTGCGCGAGGTCCTCCGCTTCTTCGGGCGAAGCGCCGCGCGACGTGAGGAAACGCACAAGCGACGGCCTCAAGGTCAGGACCAGCGTCTGTAGAAGCGAAGGCATGGCGCGTAACCTTCGACCTAAGCCACTACGCCTTGCCGGACAACAGACCTCTGTCGATTGCCAAACGCTCCAATCAGGCAGCCTGGCTGCCGCCGCTCGCATGATCGATGGATTCCCTGAAGCTCGGCGGCCGCTCGCCAGTCAGGTAGTAGCGAATCGCCGTTGCGGCCCGTTCTGAAGACGGTTCGCCGTTCAAATCAATACTCCTGGTGAACATCGCTTGCTGCGTTCCGATGTGCCGACGATGATCGTCGGACGCGGACGAGAGAGAGCTTTCCAATTCCGAGACGTTGCCGATTACGCGTCCGGCCGACCAATGAGCGAAGTTGGGATTTCCGGCGTAATCAGTGCTGCGGGAATTGAAGAAGATGCATGGCCTCGGCCGCAGCAGGAATTCGTAAATTTGGCTACTCGCGTCGCCCAGATAAATGTCGGCTGCCTCGGTGTAGCTCATGTCAGTGGACGACGAGCTGGCAAGGTCGGCGTGAATGTTGGGTGCTTGAGCATATTTCGGATCCAGAGTGCCCGGAAAATTCACCCGCATCTTGTCGATCGACAGCACAACCTTGCGCTCGAAGAGCATGACGTGCGGAGCGAAGATCAGATTAAAGTCCGAGCTTCCGACGAAGAAGTCGAGGATGTCCCGACCGTGCGTGTACCAGGAAGACAGATGAGGCGAGACGTGCGGATTGTAGAGAACGATCGGTTTCCCGTTGCCTTGAAATTTTGCGGGCACATTTGCGGTTCTCGGAAGATCGAACTTGGGATAACCGATCGTGGCCATCCGCTCTGGTGGCACCCCGGCTTCCGACGCTAGGCGCTCGCGGATTTTCGGCCCAGAGACCAGAACGAAGTCAAACGCCGCGCTGGCCTTGTTGAAGCCGACGGCACGATCCCCGGCCCCGTGACGGGTATGGATCAATTTCAAGTCTTTCAGCCCGTAGCGGGTTTTCAGCAGAGCCGAGGTCTTTTCGGCAACAACCAAGGCATCGAGCGATCGGAAGAATTCGAGATTGTCGCGGTAGATTGCAATCTTCGCTGCGGGTACCAACCGGTCGAGCAACTTGATGGTATTCCGCGCAAGCGTGCCTCGGACTTCCAGTCGCACCATCTCCAATTGGACATAGTCGGGATGGAGGGAAAGTAGCCGGTTGACCTCCTGCCTGAGCAATTCGTTGGTGGTCGCGATGACCACTTCAACCGTTGGGTCCAGCCTCGAAAGCGCGATCGCGATGGGAAGGCTGTGGGCGACCTGGTGAATCTGGTCGTGATTGAAGAGAAAGCCGATACGCATGCTCCAAAGACGGCACCGTCGACGAAAACCCGCACTTCGCGTGGGTCACGTATCGCCAGCCATGGATTTTTCCTTTGAGAGGCTCCCATTGCTCTTGCCTTAGCCTCGGCCGGCTATCGCATACTGCTCCGAATTGCGGGCAGAGACGTGCAGGGTCGTCAGCCGTCTGCGAGAGGCCCCACGGATTGTTCCCTGGTACGGGATGTTGCGAGGAGGGTGGCAGGAAGAAAGAGGAGAACCAACGGGACACCGGCTGTCAGACCGAAGATGATGGCGGTAGCCAGCGGCTGCTGGAGGCCCGCCCCTCTGCTGAGCCCCAGAGCTAGCGGGGACAGGGTCAGGATGGCGATGAGTGCCGACATCAGGATCGGCCGTAGGCGCTTGGCTCCTGCCTCGCGAAGCGACGCGAGCGTGACGGGCGCGCGGCTGTCCATTTCCGCGAGGTAGAAAATGGCCAGCTCGGTCACCATTCCAACGACCATGGTCAGGCCCATCAGCGCCGAAATATTGAGCTCGATTCCGGTGATCCAGAGACCGATCAGCACACTTGCTGCCGACAGGAGGACAGTGGCGATCGCGGACGCCGTCCAGGCCAGTCGTTCAAACAGGAAGGTGAGTAGAAAGACCGACAGGAGCAGCGCGGCCGCGAACACCATCGAGAGATCGGCAAAGCTCTGCTGCTGCTGGGCGTAAAGGCCGCCATATTCGACGCGAACCGCGGTCGGCAGCTTTAGGCCGCTGACCGCGGCTTTCACGTTCCGCATTGCAGACCCGAGATCGCGACCTTCGAGCCGCGCCGTCACAGGGACAAAGGGGGCCAGGTTCTCGCGCCGGATCTGTTTCTGACCGGCGAGGATCGACACTTCCGCGATCTGGCCGACGCGCACGATGTGGCCGTCTGGTGCGGTCAGGGGGAGGTTCGTGAGTTCCTCGACCCGCGCCCGCAGCTTGTTCGGCGCCGCAACCCGAACGGCGATTAGCTGTTCGCCAATGCGAAGTTGAGTTGCGGGCGTGCCGCCGATCAGCGCCCCGAGCTGTGCGGCCACCATGTCGCCATCGAGCCCCTGCTGAGCCGCCGCACCACGGTCGACCCGGACGTCAATGGAGTCGCCCGCGACGCGGAGACCGTTCACGACCTCAACCAGGCCCGGGATCTTCTCAATTCTGCCCGCCACAGTGATAGCGGCGCTTTCCAGCAATTTCGGATCATCGCTGAAAAGTTTGACCTCGACCGGTTGCGGAACGGCCGTTAGGTCCCCGATCAGGTCGCCCATGAGCTGGATGAGTTCAATTTGGAGGCCCGGGACCTCCGCCGCGATCCGCTGCCGTATTTCGGTCATGACAGCATCGATCGGTCGTCGCGATCCGCTCTTGAGGCGAATAAAATAATCGCCTTCATCGGCTTCGGTCAGTCCTCCCCCGAGCTGAAGTCCGGTGCGCCGGGAGTAGCTGGCCACCTCGGGCGTGGACGTGATGATCCGCTCGACCTGCCGCAGCAGCAGGTCCGTGTCGGTCAGCGCGGCACCGGGTTGCGCCTTGTAATCAAGAACGAAGCCACCTTCGTCCATGTACGGCATGAAGCCGGACGGCACCCGCGCCCACGCGATATAGCCACCGAGAAACAGCAAGGCGGCGATGGTGCCGGCGAATAGGGCTGGACGCGACCAGGCCCTATTGCTGGCCTGATGATACCGGCGTTCGACGGCTTGCAGAGTGGCGCCGGCGCGTTCGGCGGCCTCGGTATCCTTCGGCCGAAGCCAATGCGCTGCGATCAGTGGGATCACCAGACGAGCATAGAGCAGCGAAATGCCGAGCGCCGATACCATTGTGATGGCCAGCGCTTTAAAGAAGCCGCCGGTCACACCGCTGATAAAGGCGAGAGGAAGGAATACGATGATCGTCGCGGCGGTGGAGCCCAATAGAGGACGGCCCATCTCCGCGGCCGCCGCGAGCAGGGATGGAGGATCCCTTGCCGCGCCTTCCTGCATCCGCCGCATCATATGTTCGAGCATCACAACAGCGTCGTCGATCACCAGCCCGACTGCCGCAGCCATGCCACCAAGGGTCATCATGTTGAACGTAAGGCCAAGCGCGTAAATGAGCAGGCACGCTCCCGCGAGAACGGCGGGAAGAGTCAGTCCGGTGATCAGCATCAGCCTGGGTGATCTCAGAAAGAGAAAAAGAACGGCGCCGGCGAGCAGTGCGCCAAGCAGGATTGCGTCGCGAACCGCGACCGCTGCGCCGGTCACCAACTCGGACTGATCGTAATAGGTGCTGGCGGCGACTGTGGGCGGGACGCCGATCTCCCGCAACCGGGCCTGCACGGCCTTGACGATTGCGACGGTGTTCCCATTCTGGGCCTGGCGGACGTTAATCAGAACGGCGCTTTCGCCGTTTGAAGTGACGCGAGTGAAGTTGGGTGCGAGCGATGGCCTTACGTCCGCCACTTGCCAGAGCAGGACAACCGAGCCGGTGGCCGAGCTTGACTTGATCGGGATCCGGCGGATGTCCTCGACTGAAGCCGCCCTTGAATCGACGAGGACCAGATAAAGGCGGTGGCGGTCCTCGATTCTTCCCACCCCGCTGACCGCGTTGGACTTTCCAAGAGCAGCCACCAGGTCGGTCAGCGAAAGCCCCAATCCCTGCAGCCGGCCAGGATCCACATTGACGGCGACCTCTCGGGCCGCTCCGCCCAGTACATCCACCCCTGCCACACCGGAAACCCCCAGAAGTGCCGGCCGGATCTTCCGGTCCGCAATCTGCTTCAAGGCGGCCGTATCGAGGCTTTTCGAAGTCAGCGACACGCCGATGGCGGGGAAGAGAGACGGGTCGGAACGGCGCACCTCGAACCGAACTCCCGCCGGGAGGTCGGGCAAGAGGGTCGCCATGGTGCTCTGCGTCGCCTGGGTTCCAGCGACGATATCATCGCCCCAGGAAAAGCTCAGCGAAATTTCCGCCGAGCCTCGGCTTGTTGTCGAGCGAATCTGAGTGACGCCCGGTATCGCCCGCAGTGCGATTTCTGCCGGACGAGTGATTTCTGCCGCCATTTGCGCGGCATCCCGGTCTCCGGCGTCGATGGCAACGGACACGCGGGGATAGTCGACCTTCGGGAACAGCGCGACGGGAAGGCGGTTCGCGGCAACCAGGCCCGCAAGAGTGAGCAGGATGACTGCCAGCCAGATCGACCTCGCATGGCTGGTGATGCGACTCTTCACCGGGTTCTGACCTTCATCCCGTCCTCAAGTGCCGTCGCGCCGGCAGTCACGACCAGTTCTCCCGGACGGAGGCCTCTAAGCACCTGAAGTCTCCCCCCGCTGGCCGAACCGACGGTCAGGTCGCGGCGGCGTGCCACTTTGTTGACGACCACGTACGCGAATGGTTGCCCGCCATCGTCGAGCAGCGCCGCATAGGGCATGGTGATTGCGTTGTAGGCAGCGTGAACAAGCAGTTCTCCTGTAAGAGTTTCACCTGCCCCGATTCCGGTCGCTTGCGGAATACGGACGTAGAGCGACGCCAATCTCGTCTGCGCATCTATGGAAGGGTCGACCGAGAGCACCGGAAGGCCGACCGGCGCGCCCCCGGCGGAGGGCGCAACCTGGACGCTTGCTCCCTGCGGAATCCGGCGGGCCAACGCGGGATCGATTCCGAATCGTCCACGCAAATCCCCCGCCCTGGCGACAGTAGCAACGCTCCCTCCGGAGGCGACGAGGTCGCCCGGGGTGCTGGAAATCGTTTGTACGAACCCCGCCACAGGTGTCCGAAGGTCGAAGGAACGGCTTCTGGCGTTGAGGCTGGCCAGGGTCGCGCTGGCGGTTCGCGCGGCAGCTCGAGCGCTTTCCACTTCGGCATTGCCGACCAGTCCGTCGGCGCGTAGCCGCTGCGCCCTCGCAAGCGCGAGCTGCGTTGTCCGGGCATCAGTCGAGGCCCGCGCGAGGTCCAATTGCACCGTGGGACTTGGGCGAAGGCGGACAACCACCTGGCCGGGCCGTACAGGCGTGCCGACGGGTGCAACGATCGCCTCGACCAGTCCCTCGGCCGGCGCGGACAGGACCGCGTTCACTCCGGCACCACTGTCAGCGCTGCCGTAAACCGTAACGGTCTCCTGGATGGAGCCCTGCTCCACGCGGCCCAGCTGCACGAGCGCGACAGGGACGGCAGCCTGATCCTGATTTTCCGCGCCGGAACACCCGGTTGCGAACAGCAAGAGGGCGAGCGCTATGATTCTCACGCGGCCCAACTTTCCCTCGGAGTCCCTGTCAGCAATTCGAGTGCAATCATCTGCTCGGCGAGGTCGCGCTCAATCTGGGCAAGCAGCAATTGCTTGTCGCGCAGGGCCTGTTCGGCTGTGACAGCCGTGTTCTCAGCGAGATCGCCACGTCTTGCAGCGGCACGATTGGCCGCTGCGAAGCGCTCGAGGGCAGGCAGATCCCGAAGAATGGCTTCGCGCTGCAGCCTGAGCACTCGCGCCGTTTCAACGGCGGCGGCGATTTCCGCCCGAACCTGAAAAAGCCTTGCACCATATTCCGCCTTGAGCGCCGCCCGGGTTGCCTGCTCGACCCTGATCACGCCGCGATTCCTGTTCCAGATCGGCAGGGTCAATGAGACGGAAGGCCCTAGTGTGACATTTCCTGCCGTGTCTCGAGCCCCGTTGATGGAGAGGTCGAGGTTGGGAAACTGATCGAGAACAGCCTTGCGGACCGTTGCTTCCTGCGCGGCATACCCGGCTCGCAGCGCCTGAAGGTCGGTGCGGTTCCGCCAAGCGATTTCGTACAGGACGGGGGTGGCTGGCGGAGCCGAGGGGATCGGCGGTGCTGCAAGGCGAAGCATGACGTCAGGCGGAAGCCCGAGAAGCCTGACCAGTTCTACCCTTGCCGTGGCGAGATCACGGTCGGCAACGCGCAGCCGGTCGGCCGCATCGAACGCAGCGACGCGTGCACCTTGCAGCTGGTCGGGAAGGATGTCCCCACGTCCCGCCGCCCTCAGCGTGCGGCTAAGAATGGTCTCAGCTGAGTCCCTGCTCTCCTTGGCAAGTCGCGCGAGGCGTTCCAGCGCGACGATACGAACCGCCTGCACTCGGGCCTTGCCGGCAGTTTGCCATTCGGCCCAGGCCAGATCGAGCCTGACGCGACGAGCCTCGGCGCGGGCCTTGGCACGTGCTACCGCACGCGTGCGCAGTTGAGACAGGTTGACGCCCAAGCCTCCCGTAAGGCCCAATATGTTAAGCGCGGCGTCGGGGCCGGACAGGATCTTATCGGCCCCAAGGCTGAAGGTGGGATCAGGGAGCAGCCCGGCGGCGAACACCTGCGCGTCTGCCACATCGGCGCGCGACCGAAGCGCCACAAGATCAGGATTGCCGGCGACTGCCAGAACCGCGATCGCATCGGGCGTAAACGGTCGGGATAGATCGATCGCGACCGGCCGAAGAAATGGCCGGTCGATCGTGGCGGCATCGCGGGTTAGCAGCGCCAGTGTTGAGCCTGAGAGCGAAGCGGATGGCGCGTCGAGGGGTACCGGCCGATACGTCGCGCAACTGCTTGTTAGCAGCGCGAGCGTGACAATCAGGCGGCTAAGCCGAGGCTTACTCCGCCACTGAAACAGACTCTCGGATTTAGCACTTCCCTGGCCAAGCCGCATTCGTCCCCCCGTGAACTTGGACATACGAAATCTAACCATGCCTGGAAAGTTGATCAGGCGGGGTTTGCGCCCCGCCTGACCGCAAGCTCAATGACGTCGATGTTCCTTCGGTTCGGATCGACTTTCAGCTTTTTCCTTGGCTGCAGTTTCGTGCTTGCGCGACACGACCGCGCCGTTGAGCGCGCTGATTTGGACCTCCTCGACGCCGGTCTTTCCTGCAGCTTTGATGTCGAAGCTGTAAATCAGTCTTCCCTTCTCGGTCTCGAGCTCGCCGTCCTGGATTCGGCCGCCGGGCACCAGCGCGAGCGCTTTGGCGCGCGCCGCCTGCATCGTAATGCGCGGCTGTACCGTTTTCGCCACGACAGGAGCGCCCACCACTGCGACCACTGCCGTCAGCGCTACCAAAACCGTCTTCATAATCCATCTCCACTGGAGGCTCTGGGGCAATTGGTGCGGGAGCCTCGGCCGCACGGGGGATCGTAACTCGTCCGCGTTCAGCGATGCTCTGCCGGCAACTGCTTCTCGAGCAGGTCGACGAGTTGAAGCTCCGCAGCAGCAGCCTTTCGCGCTGCCGCCCTGTCGCGCTTGTCGGCTGCTTCGGACATAGCCTTCAGGGAGGTCGAGAATTGCTCGCGCAGGGACTTGTCGTTGATCGAAGGCGCCAGCCTGTTCCACTCGGCTCCGGCGAATTCAACTGTCCGTGCCATGTCCGGCCAGCGGACTTCACTCGCTTGCGCGAGAGCATCGTAGCGAAAGCCCGCATAATCGAGCAGCCCAGCCCGAATAGCGAGATCGCCAGGACTGTTCTGGTCCTCGAGCAGCATCCGATACATCTCGACCGAAGCCAGCGCCGTTCCGACTGAGTCCCGTTGTTGCTCGGCCTTCCTGATCGCGGCGACATGACCATCGGCAACGTTTCGCTGTTGAGGAGTCAGAGTTGGCTTCACCGCCCCGTAGGAGGCTTCTGCCTTCGTGATCAGACCGCGAAGTTGATCAGGATCGGCCGTAAACGCTTGCTCGGCTATAGTTTCAAACGGCTCAGCCACCGCCTTTAGGTCGGCTGTCGGTAACACTTCGGCGGAGATACTCCGCTTATCGGTCACCGTGCCGGACGATCGAGGGGATTGCTGGCACGCCAGGAGTAAGATCGCGCCGGCGGCGGTCGCGCTCCAGTTGGTCCATCGCATTGCTGACGCCTTCATGACACGCTCCATCATCGACGGCTCGCCGATTTCGGCAGGCTTTACGCGTGCAGACTGACCCGATGCTGACGGCCTTGCGAGGACGACGGGTTTGTTTCACGCATTTGGTCATCGCATGCGCAACCCAGGATCATTCAGGGCTGAAAAAATGCCCGGTCGAGCTGCGATCCAGCCTCCCCTTTGCACGCCGCGCAATATCCATAGGCTCGTCGGCCTCGACATTTCCGGTGTGGTGCAATTCCGATGAGGCGGCAGCGGCTGGGAATTCTCCTACACGACTTTTCTCTCGGAGGGACTGAGCGGATCGCGCTTCGGCTTGCAGGTGAATGGACTCGTCGCGGTCGCGAAGTCTCGATTTTCTGCGGCGACCCTCAAGGCGCTCTCCGCGCGGGGGTACCCGAGGGAATCAGGGTGATTTCTCCTTTGAAGCCGATTGCAAGGGCGTGGACGTCCCGACGTCAGTTGGGGGTCTGGGCCGGGGCTGCATGCCGGTCGGCGGAGATCGAAGGTCTGTTCATTCCTGGCAACTTCCACTTCGCCAGCTTACCAGCACTAAGCGCCGGGAGATCCTCCGCTATGGTGTTGGTTTGCAAGCTCAGTAACCCGGTTAAACGTCCGGATCGCAGTCCGTTGGCGCAGCAATATTCGCAAATGCGAATGGCCACGCGTCTCCGCAACGCCGATGCCGTGGTCGCCATGTCAACCGCGCTGGCGGAGGATGCCCGTATCGGGCTCGGCGGACTCCCGTTTATGGTGATTGAAGAACCGATCCTTGACGATCATCCTCCAGACGGCGACGATCCGCCAGCTGAACGACAAGGCATCGTGGCGGCGGGCCGCTTTGTTCCTCAAAAGAACTTTGGTCTGGCCGTTCAGGCACTTGCGCGCGTAGCGGATCAAGAAGCCAACCTGACGATTGTCGGCGATGGGGCGGAACTGAAACAGGTGCGTGAAATCGCAAGGAATATGGGTCTCGCCGAGCGGGTGCATCTGCCTGGCCGGGTTAGCGATGTTCGGCAATTTCTTCGAGGATCGCGAGTGCTTCTGTTGAGTTCCAGGTATGAGGGATTTCCCGCCATTGCGGTGGAAGCCCTGGCCAACGGGGCTCGGATCGTAGCCACCGACTGCAGCCCGGCGATCAGAGAGATCATCAGTAGCCCCGATTTCGGCGAGATCGTGCCTACTCGCGATCCGCTTGATCTCGCCGCAGCTGTTGACCGCCAGTTGAATGAAGCTCCTGTTGCCAGACGTGCGATCGGTCGCTTGCATCGCCGGTTCGGACTTGGCCGCTCGGCGCAACGCTATCTCGAGCTGTTCGACAGCCTGTGAGAGTTAAGGAAACGACGCCGGGCCGCGCCGTTCGCCGAATTTATGGCAACGTCGGACTGCTCTTAAGCGGCAAGGCCGTCGCTGGTCTGATGAGCCTTGCCTATTTGATTATCGTTACACGCGCACTTGGTGCGTCCGGTTACGGCGTACTGGTCCTGCTGCATGGATACGTAACCCTGATCGGAGCGATAATTGCGTTCTCCGGCTGGCACGGAATCGTCCGCTATGGCACGATCGCTCACCAGGCGGACGATCACGGACGGATGCTTAGGCTCATCCGTTTCATGTCAATTCTGGAGCTGGGTTGCGGTTTGGTGGCGGTCCTGACCGCCGCTGCGCTCATCCCGCTGGTCGGGCCATCGCTGGAGTTGCCGCCTGAGGCAATGGCCCTGGCGCTGCCCTATACTCTCGCCATCATCTCCACCGTCCGCTCCACGCCGGACGGAATTCTGCAAATAGCGGGTCGGTTTGACCTCGTCAGCGCGCACCAGCTGATTAATCCTGCGATCCGACTTGCAGGCAGCCTGCTCGCCCTGGCCATCGGCGGCGAACTCAAGACGTTTCTCGTCGTGTGGCTAGCGGCATCGATTGCCGAAGGTCTGGGAATGTGGCTCCTGGGCCTGCGCGAGCTGTATCGAATGCGGCTTGCCGAGCCCTTGCTTGGACCATCACGTGGCGCGCTTCAAGAAAATGAGGGCTTATTGCCTTTCATTGTCACGACCAACGTCGACATCACGCTTAGCGAGCTCGGACCGAAGCTCGCGCCGCTGACCGTCGGGTGGATACTGGGCCCCGCGGCAACGGGCCTCTACTCGCTCGCGCAGAGAGCCAGCGTAATATTGCAGCAGCCTGCCACCATGCTTGGGCATGCGAGCTTCGCGGTCATCGCGAAACTGCTTGCAGCGGGAGAAGTTGATCGTTTCCGCCGATCGGTATGGCATTCTTGCGGCATCGCCATTCTGATCGCGATTCCGGTAACCTTATTACTGGGCCTATTTGCAGAGCCTATCATTCGGTTGCTCGGAGGTAGGACGTTTGAGGGCGGCGCCACCCTTTTGATCCTCATCGCGGGTGGTCGAGCCCTGATGGCCGGTTCGACGTCACTCTCATCCGGGCTAATCGCGCTTGGTCGGCCGGCGAAGTCGATCGCCGCCAACCTAGTGGGCAACCTGGCGCTCTACCCGTTGCTGCCCCTGCTGATCCTGGTCGCTGGGCTGAACGGAGCCGGCTGGCACGCACTGTTTCAGTCTATCGTCATCGCGGGAATGCTTGCCTGGTCTTTTCATCAAATGGTGTCGGAACGGCGGCGTGCGATGCAAGTGCTGCAGAGCTAATGGATATCTGGCGTGTCGGGCTTGTAGAGAAGAGCTTTCGAGATGTCGCCGCGAGCGGCTTCGGTGATGCTCCGGTCCGTTGGATCGAGGCGGATCGCCCGTTCTCGTTCCTCGCCGACCCTTTCGGCCTGTGGCGGGATGAGCACCTCTTCCTCTTCGTGGAGGCCTACGACTATCGCACCCGCCTCGGTCATATCGAGCTGCTCCAGTTCGATCGCGGCCTGAATCTATTAGGTCGCCGACCTTGCCTCAAGGAAGCCTGGCATTTGTCCTATCCCTATGTGTTTGAGGCGGAGAACGAAATCTGGATGCTGCCCGAGGCGCATCGATCGGGCAAGCTGACGCTGTATCGCTGTTCGGAGTTTCCCGACGTGTGGCAAGCCGAATGCGTCGTCGATCTTCCGGAACTGGCGGTGGACGCGACACCCTTGTTCCATCAAGGATTGTGGTGGTTGTTTTACTCTCCAGCGGCCCGTTCGGGTCCCCTTCTACATGCGGCCTATGCAAAATCGCTCACTGGCCGTTGGTCCCTTTACCCAATGAATCCCCTGGTTGAGGGATCGATTGCCTCGCGCCCCGGAGGTACGCCGATCGTGGATAACGACCGCATCCTGGTTCCAGTACAGGAATGCGCGAATGGCTATGGAAGCGGCATAAGCCTCCTCGAGGTCAACGACCTTACGACCGGCAGTATCAAGATCGGCCCGGTCAGAGCCTTGCCGCCGCCAACCAGTACAGAACCATTCAACAACGGGTTCCACACTCTTTCTGCCGCGGGCGAGGTCACTCTCATCGACGTCAAGCGGATTGAAGGTTCGTTGCGCCGCTTGCCGATCGACGCGCTTGGACGAGCGCATCGATCCGCTCGACGATGGTTCCCGCGATCGCGTTGAATCTCTCTTCCCCAAATTCGTCGAAGACAAACGCGCGCGCCGCACTTCCCATCGTTGCCAGGCGGGACGGGTTGGACAACATCGCGGCGAGGGCGTCAGCTAGGCCCCTCGCGTCGCCGGGCTGCACGAGCCACCCCGTCCGGCCGACGCGCACGCTATGAGCCAATCCGCCAACGGCGCTGGCGAGCACCGGAAGGCCAGCCTGCATCGCCTCATGCGCCGCGACGCAGAAGCCCTCGGACCGAGATGGCTGGACATAGGCGTGCAGACCGGCGAGGAAGCTCGTCGGTTCCGATACGTACCCGGCCAGACGCATTCGTCCCGCGGGCAAAGCCTGGATCGTCTTGATCAGCCGCTCGCGTTCCGGTCCGTCGCCGGCGATCACAACTTCCCAATCGATCGGTGCGTGAAATCCCCGCTGTTGAAGCAGGGCGATCGCCTCCGCAAGTATGTCGTAACCCTTGATACGGTGTAATCGGCCGAGACTGCCGATGCGTAGCGGTTCCTTTTCATTCCAAGGCTTGGCCAACGGTGCGCGCGGATCTGCCGCGAAGATCGGCCATGTCAGCAAGCGGTTCGGTTCGACACTGAGGCGGCGCGCGGTGAGTTCTGAAACCCGCTCGGAGTCGGCAATCCACAAGGTAGTCATCCGCTGCTGCTGGCGCAGGAGAAAGGCGTTCCCTAGCTTGAGATAGGCCGCATGCTGCCAGCTTACGACAGGGATCCCCAACCGTGCAGCTGCGCGCTGCCCGAGGATAGTGGCTCGCGAGAGAGAGGTCCAAAGAACGTCGGGCCGCTCCTGGCGCAGAATCTCTCCGATCCAGCGGTAAGCCGCCGCATGATCCTTTTTGCCACCTTCGCGGACAGTGCAAGGCAGTCCCGCTTTCCTGAAGGCATCAAGCGCGCGGCCATCTCGCCGTGTTAAAGCGAATACTCGCGTGTCTGCTCCGTGACGCGCGAGCGCCCGGGCTATGCGCGGCACCGGCAACTCGGCTCCGCCGCCTTCAACGGAATTGATCAGGTACAGAATTCGCATGGATCACGCTCGTCCACGAAGAGGATTTGGCAACGTCGGCGTCCCCTCGAAACTGCCTCTCGGGCCGACAATGACTGGGGCGGGCTCGGCGTAAGCCCCGAAGAGGTGTAATAACGAATGCGATGCCCCCCGTCAGTATCCTCGGGTGAACGTGATTGTCGTTAAGCGAGAAGTCGGTTCGCGCATGTCGAACACAATTGGGGCTGAAAGAAAGCTTGCCTTGGATCAGTCGCATCCCGAACCTCACTGTCCCGGCCGGCGAGGGGGCGATTGGCGTCGACCGGGACCGGCACCCGGTACGCGCTGCAACTGACGCAACGCTGACGCGCTGTCGGGGCTCCTCCCCGCGTGGTAGAGCAGATTTGTGAGAGTCCTTCTGGTTGAAGATGACGACGAATTGCGCGTGCTGGCGGCCGAAGGCCTCGTTCGGCGCGGCTGCACCGTGGACACCGCTCGGACGATGTCCGAAGCCCGAGATTCACTTCGCCTGGCGCATTACGACGTGGTTTTAGTTGACCGAGGGCTTCCGGATGGCGACGGCCTTGCACTGCCGTCTGTAACGGACTCGCCCGTGATTTTCACAACGGCGTTCGGCAGTGTTCGAAACCGGATTGAGGGATTGAACGCCGGGGCTGACGATTATGTAGTCAAGCCGTTCGATCTCGATGAGTTGATGGCCCGGATCCAGGCGACTTGCCGCAGACCGGGGACGCGTGAGCAAACGCGATTCCAGGTCGGGTCGCTCGAGTTCGATCCATCGCACCAGGAGGCTTGGCTGGCGGGCGAAAGGCTGGATCTCGGCCGGCGGGAGACGGCCTTACTGGCCCTATTGATTTCTGAAACTCCGCGAACCGTTGTGCGAGATCGGATCGAGGACAGACTCTACAGTTTCGACGAACCGGTTACGCCCAACGCCGTTGAGGCACTCGTTTCCAGGCTTCGGCGCCGGCTGGAAACGGGAGGAGTCACGATTCGGGTCGCGAGGGGCATTGGCTGGAGGCTCGAACTTGTGTGAAAGCGCCCGCTTCCCTGCAACTGCGTATCTCCCTGAGCGTAGCCGCAGTGATCCTTGTTGCAGCGATCGCCGCTGGCTTTTATGTGAGGCTTGAACTTCTAGACGGCGATGCGACAGCAGCGCTCGAGCTGGAGTATGTAGAGCTTCTGGTTCTTCTAGCCCCATTTGCTATCGCCGCGCCCCTCGTAGCTCACGCGGCGGCTCGGTGGAGTTTGCGGCCCCTCCAGCGGATTGAGCAAGACGCGGAAGCAGTTTCCCCTCGAAATCCCGAGCAGCGCCTGAGTGAAGATCGGGCCCCGCTCGAAGCGCGTGGGCTTGTTCGCGCGGTCAACCGCGCCCTAGACCGGATGGCCGCGGCCTACGATCATGAGCGGCAGTTCACGTCCAATGCTGCACATGCGCTGCGTACGCCCTTATCGGTAATGAGTCTTCGTCTGCAGCGGGCGATTGACGAGGGGCAACTCGACCCGTCAGTTTACACGAATGACCTGCAAAGACTGGGTCGGGTTGTGGATCAGCTGCTCACCTTAGGCCGGTTCGACGCCGTCGAACCCCAATTGGAGAAACTGCAAGTCGACCTTTCGAGAATGGCTCGCGGCGTAGCGGCTGAGCTCTTGCCCATCGCAGAAGCCAAAGGCCGAACCATTGAGCTTCTGGCCGACCGGTCTCAGCTTGCGCTAGCGCACGAAGAATCGGTCAGCCTCATTATTCGCAATTTGGTGGAGAATGCGCTGTTTCACGGCAACGGCACGATCAGAATCGCTACGGGTTCGAACGACGGGAGCGTTTGGGTGTCCGTTGAGGACGATGGTTCTGGCCCTCCACCGGAGATTCGAGTCAATACTTTCAACCGCTTCGTACGAAGCAGCATCTCTCGCGGCAGCGGTCTTGGTCTCTCCATCGCTCGCGATGCGGCACGCGAAGCCGGGGGCGACATCCACTGGGGCGAGGGCAGCACGATCTGCCTGACGCTTATGGCGCCCTCTTGCCATTCCTAACCCATCTTAACAGCCAGCGGTCGTCCATTAATTAATCCACCCCAGCGAGATCGTTCTATTTGCTCGCTGCCACCCCGTTTGACCATATCCCGGCCACGTCCAGTGCGGCAGGACCACCTGCGTTTCTGTTTCGAGCTCGCCGTCATGCTCCATCGTTTCCGTCGACGACACTGACCTCAAGCACGGAAAGCACTGGGGAAGCGAGGATGAGTGCGTGGACACTCGGAAGGCGCGACATTGTAGTACCTGAAATTGGTCCGGCCGCTCTTATCGTTGACCTCATTCTGTCGGCTGAGACTGGCGTGACGCCCTCTCCAGCAACGTTTAAAAAGCAACCTCGCGTCGATCAGCTTAGCCTAGCGATGATTTCCCAATGATCCGAGTGCCCAGCATATTCGCGTCCGGTGCGCCATTCTTCGAAATTTTCGTATTTGCAGGCGAAGCCCGCCGCCGAGCCCGGCGGGCTTGCCATCGGCAGAGATCATGTTCGGCTCGACAGTCAGGCAATAGGTGTAGTCCTGGCCGTCCGAATTGGCATCATCGAGAAAAAGGGCTGTGCTCGACTGGAGAGACGGAACGAACTCCCCGGCGGTCGGAGCGCC
>DASSPO010000021.1:0-3516 GCA_035699585.1 Bauldia sp. | reverse complement strand
TCCGCGGTGATCCGCGAGAGCAATCTTAGGATCGCGGCGGGACCGGCTTATTCCGCGACCTTGTCGCTCAAGGGCAGCGCCGCACCCACCCGCCAGCTCCTCGCCGCCTGTCTCAACCAGCCGGCCCCGCCGGCAGCGCCGCCCCCGATCACGGTGGGCGTGGCTCCGGCCGGCGGTGTAACGGCTCGCTATGCCTGCGAATACGGCCAGGGGTTCACCGTGACCTACTACGGCGGGCAGCAGACCGCCGTGCTCATCGAGCCCGGCGCGCCGCCCCTGACGCTGCGCTGGACGCCGGAAGGCCTGCTCGGCCGCTATGTCGCCGGGGACGCGCGACTTTCGCTTCGCGAGGAGCACGTGCGCTGGAGCCGGTTCGGCGAACAGCCGAGGACCTGCTATCCGCAATAGACACCGGCGCGCGGGCTGCTGTCGCTCGCGCGCCGCCCCGAAACGTGTATGACGGGCGCGCCCCGGCGACGATCGCCCGCGCCGCATGGAGATTGGTACATGACCCTCGATGCCCGGATCGGTGAGGTGACCGAACGCATTCGCCGGCGGAGCGAATCCGGCCGCGCGCAATACCTCGACCAGATCACCGCAGCGGCCGAGCGGAAGCCGAGCCGCACGCGCCTCTCCTGCTCCAATCTCGCGCACGGCTTCGCGGCCTGTGGCGCCCACGACAAGGCGATGCTGCGCGGCGATGTCGGCCCGAACCTCGGAATCATCACAGCCTACAACGACATGCTCTCCGCTCATCAGCCGTACGGGCGCTTTCCCGAGTTGATCAAGGAGGCGGCACGAGCCGCCGGCGGCACGGCGCAGGTTGCCGGCGGCGTGCCGGCGATGTGCGACGGCGTCACGCAGGGGCGCGTCGGCATGGAGCTGTCGCTGTTCTCGCGCGACGCGATCGCGATGAGCGCGGCGATCGGCCTGTCACACGACATGTTCGACGCCGCGGTGTTTCTCGGCATCTGCGACAAGATCGTGCCGGGGCTGCTCATCGCCGCCCTCACCTTCGGCCATCTGCCGGCGGTATTCATTCCCGCCGGGCCGATGCCGTCAGGGGTCCCCAACACGGAGCGGTCGAAGGCCCGCCAGCTCTATGCCGAGGGCAAGATCGGCCGCGCGGAACTCCTTGATGTCGAGGCGGGCTCCTACCACGCACCGGGCACCTGTACCTTCTACGGCACGGCAAACTCCAACCAGATGCTCATGGAGATCATGGGCCTGCATATCCCCGGCGCCACCTTCGTCAACCCCGACACGCCGCTCCGGGACGCCCTCACACGCGAGGCAACGGCGCGGGCGCTTGCCATCACCGCGCTCGGCAACGACTACACGCCGGTGGGCGCCATCGTCGACGAGCGGGCGGTGGTCAACGGCGTCGTCGGCCTCCACGCGACCGGCGGCTCGACCAACCACACCCTCCATCTCGTCGCCGTCGCCAAGGCGGCCGGCATCCGCCTCACCTGGGACGATTTCGCCGATCTCTCGGAGATCGTGCCCCTGCTCGCGCGCGTCTATCCGAACGGCTCGGCGGACGTGAACCAGTTCCATCAGGCCGGTGGGATGCAGTTCCTGATCCGCGACCTGCTCGCCGCCGGCCTTCTCCACGAGGATGTGAAGACGGTATGGGGGACGGGCCTCGCCGGCTATGTGCGGGAACCAAAGCTCGACGAGTCGGGCAACGTCTCGTGGGTCGAGGGTCCGGCGGCAAGCCGCGACGAGACGATCCTGCGTCCAACAACGCGCGCCTTCTCGCCCGAAGGCGGGCTGAAGCTCCTCGACGGGAATCTCGGCCGCGCCGTGATCAAGGTTTCGGCGGTGAGGCCCGAGCATCAGGTCGTGGAAGCGCCGGCATTGATCTTCCACTCCCAGGAGGAACTCCGCGACGCCTTCAAGGCCGGCCAGCTCGAACGCGATTTCGTCGCCGTCGTCCGTTTCCAGGGGCCGAAGGCCAACGGCATGCCGGAACTCCACAAGCTCACCCCGACCCTCGGCGTGCTCCAGGACCGCGGCCACAAGGTCGCGCTCCTCACCGACGGGCGGATGTCGGGCGCCTCGGGCAAGGTGCCGGCGGCGATCCATGTCACGCCGGAGGCCGCCGACGGCGGCGCCATCGCCAAGCTCCAGGATGGCGATATCATCCGCCTGGATGCGCCGCGCGGAAGACTCCAGGTGCTGGTCGATCACGCCGAGTTCGCGGCGCGCGTCCCCGCCACGGCCGACCTCGCGGCCAACGAATACGGCGTCGGCCGCGAGCTCTTCCGCCTGTTCCGGGCCAATGCACACCCGGCGGAGCTTGGCGCGGGGGTGCTTTAGGGAATCGGACGGTTCAGCCCGGCTTCCGCACCCGGGCCCAGGGGCGCGTCTCGCCCGGCGCGTGGACATCGCCGATCGCGGGCTGAAGGTAGTGCGGCACCTCCGGCCATTCGCCCGTCTCGAAGGCCTTGATCAGCACCGGGTTGTCGGTCTGGAAGGCGTCGATGCCGACCCGGCGCATCAGCGGCACCTGGTCGATGATGTAGACACCAACGGCGCGAATTTCGCCCTTGTAGCCGTCGCGCTCGCGCAGGAGACGGGCCATCGAGAAAGCGCGGCCGTCGGCGTATTTCGGGATCTCGACGGCGATGGCCGGGAAACGCGGCAGGTCCGCGGCGATGTCGGTCCAAACGCTTCCCGGCGGCAGCACCAGCCCCAGCGGCGCGTTGCGCTGGGCGAGGGTGTCGCGCTCGGCGCGCCAGCGCTTGAGCGTCACAAAGACGGGGAGGTCGTCCGGTATCGGCGCGTCGTCAGCGACGAACTGCCAAGTGTCCTCGACGAACTTCCCGTTCTTCCAGAGGGCCATCAGGGTCCCGCCTTCGCCATCACCGACCGGTCATGCTCGCGGCATGCGAGCACCCGGCCAACCACCGCCCGGCTCCAATCGGGAAGCGGCGTCGCTACCAGATCCCCACCTTCGCGGGCTGACAGGGGAGTATGTGATCACGCGCGACGGGACAAGCACGAAAGCGATGAACAGCGCGTCAGATCCCGCTGCCGTCGGTTTCGAACGGCACATGGATGCCGCACTCGGTCTTGTCGAGGCCGCGCCAGCGGCCGGCGCGCAGATCCTCGCCGACCGCCACCCGCGAAGTGCAAGGCACGCAGCCGATCGAGGGATATCCCTTGGCGACCAGCGGATGCTCGGGAAGACCGTACTTCTCGGCATAGGCCTTGAGGTCGACGATCGACCAGGAGGCAAGCGGGTTGACCTTGATCCGCGCTCCGTCGGCCTCGAACAGCTTGAGCGAGGCGCGCTGGGCGTTCTGGAAACGCTTCCGCCCGGTGAACCAGGCATCGAAGCCCTCAAGCGCGCGCTGCAGCGGCTCGGTCTTGCGGATCTGGCAGCAAAGGTCGGGGTTGGTCATCCACAAGGCCCGATGGGGATCGTTTGCGGCGAGCCGCGCCGGGTCCGGCGTCACGGTGCGGACGTCCGTGAGGCCGAGCTGCTCGGTGAGGCGAGTGCGGTATTCC
>DASSPO010000020.1:0-7630 GCA_035699585.1 Bauldia sp. | reverse complement strand
AGGAAACGGCAACGATGCCCCTTCCCCTCACTTCCGGGTCGAGGCTCGCGACCGCATTGTACGCGCCGCGGAACTTGAACGAGCCGGTCCGCTGCAGGCACTCGGGCTTGATCAGGGTCCGAGCGCCGACCGCCGCATCGAGGTGAGGACTGGTGAGGAGCGGCGTTCTGACCGCCAGGCCGACAAGGCGGCTGGCGGCGGCGCGGATATCGGCGATACCCGGAAGGGGCTGTGTCATGGCCGACGCGGTATCAGCGGGCCGCGGCCTTCGCAATCCTTCGTTTCACCGGCCTCCATTCGAGGGCGTTGGCGGCGAGGATGTGGTCGAGGAACTGGCGGGCTGACGCCTCCCAGCTCCTTGAAAGCGCGAAGGCGCGGCATGCCGCGCGCGGGATCCTGAGCGCGGCGAGCGCCGCGGCGCGAAGATCCACATCCAGCGCGCCGACGCCCGAGGACCCGATCACGTCGGCCGGCCCGGGAACGGGATAGGCGGCGACCGGGACGCCCGAGGCCAGCGCCTCGAGGAGCACGATGCCGAACGTGTCGGTGCGGCTCGGAAAGACGAACACATCGGCGCCGGCATAAGCCTCCGCGAGTGCCTCGCCGGTCCGCAAGCCGAGGAAATGCGCCTCCGGGTACGCCGCCTTGAGCGAGGGCAGGGCCGGACCGTCGCCCACCACGACCTTGCTCCCCGGCAGGTCGAGATCCAGAAAGGCGCCGATATTCTTCTCGACCGCGACCCGGCCGACGAAGAGAAAGACGGGGCGCGGCAGGCCCGGCGCAGGGCCTTGCTCGCGCGGCCGGAACAAGTCGCTGTCGACGCCGCGGGTCCATATCACGAGGTTGTCGAACCCGCGGGATTTGAGCTCGCTTCGCAGCGACTCGGTCGCCACCATGCAGGCGCGGCCGGCATTGTGGAACCGGCGCAGGACCGCGTAGGTGAGCCGTTCGGGGATCGGCGCGCGGGCAGAGAGATATTCGGGGAAGCGCGTGTGGAAGCTGGTCGTGAAAGGCCTTCCCGCCGCCAGGCACCACCGCCGCACGGCGTAGCCGATCGGTCCCTCGGTCGCGATGTGCACCGCGTCCGGTTGGGCGGCCGCCGCCTTTGCCGCAATCGTCGCCGGAAACGCCCGGGCGAGCCTGATCTCGGGATAGGTCGGAAGCGGCCACGTCCTGAAATCGGCGGGGGTGAGCAGTGTCACATCGACGCCGAGATTGGGAAGCTGCTCGGAGGTCCGTTCCAGCGTCCGAACCACGCCGTTGACCTGCGGACGCCAGGCGTCGGTCGCGATCAGGAGCCTCACGCCGGGGCCTTGGCGAGCAAAGGACGGTCTTCCTCGTCCTGCGGTTCGAGCGGGCCGAGCATCTCTGTCCAGCGGACGATCTCGAGCCGTCCATTGTGGTGCTCGACGATCGCCGTGCAGCTCTCGACCCAGTCCCCGGCGTTGACGTAGCGGAAGTTCCCCGCCTCGTTGATCCTTGCGTGGTGGATATGGCCGCAGACGACGCCGTCGGCGCCCACCCGCCTCGCCTCGTTGGCGAGCGCATCCTCGAAGGCACCGATGTAGTTGACCGCATTCTTGACCTTGAGCTTGGTCCAGGCCGACAGCGACCAATAGGGCAGTCCAAGCCTGCGGCGGATGCGGTTGAAGCCTGTGTTGATGGCGAGAACCGCGTTGTAGGCGCCGGCCCCGAGATGGGCGACCCAGGCCGCGTGCCGGACGACCACGTCGAAAACGTCGCCGTGTATGACCAGGAGCTTCCGCCCGTCCGCGGTCTCGTGGATCGCACGGTCGGTGACCTCGACGCCGCCGAAGGTCGACCCCACGTAGTCGCGCAGGAACTCGTCGTGATTGCCGGGCACGTAGATCACCCGGGAGCCCTTGCGGACCTTGCGCAGAAGCTTCTGGACGACGTCGTTATGCTCCTGGGGCCAGTACCAGCCCTTCTTCAGGCGCCAGCCGTCGACGATGTCGCCGACCAGGTAGATCGATTCTGCGTCGTGATAGCGCAGGAAATCGAGGAGCAGCCCGGCCTGACAGCCGCGACAGCCGAGATGGACGTCCGAGATGAAAAGCGTCCGGAAGTGCCTGGGAGCGGGCCGGTCGAGCAAGACGCCACCATGCGGCGTTAAGGTGACACCGCATGTAGCTGATTCCAAAGACAGTTCTGTGACGCTTCGACCGGCCCTCCGCTACTTTACTCGAACAAGGTCGGGGCCACCGAGGCGACGAGGAGTACCGCCATCACGATATTGAAGATGCGGCGGTGGCGGTCGTTCTCGAGGAACCTGGCGATGGCTGTTCCGAAGAGTGCCCACACGATTCCATTCGGGATGCAGACCAGGCCGAACAGCAACGCGATCAGCGCGACTTCGAGAAGCTGGTTCCCGTCCGGGGAGGTGTAGAGCGCGACGGCACTGATGATGATCGCCCAGGCCTTCGGGTTGACCCACTGAAAGGCCGCGGCTGCAAGGAGAGAGAGCGGGCGGCCGCCTTCCTCCTCGAGCTTCGGCCGGCCGGCGTTGGCGACCCGCCAGGCCAGGTAGAGGAGATACGCGAAGGCCACCCATTTCAGGACGTCGTAAAGCGCGGGAAAGGCCTCGAAGGCGGCGTCGAGCCCGAACCCGACGGCAACGATCATCACCGGGAACCCGATGGCGATGCCGAGAATATGCGGGATGGTGCGCGCCAGTCCCCAATTGGCGCCGGAGGCCAGAACCATGAAGTTGTTCGGCCCCGGCGTACAGGTCGCCACGACGACGAAAGTCAGGAGAGCGAGGAAATATTCCATGGCGGACGAGAAGGTTGCCGATCGCCCCTGAAGGGAATTGGGTCAATGAAGCTGTCCCTTCTATCACTCGCAGCAGTCCTCAGCCGGCGCAACCCGATTTCGACGCTTGAGCCGGCTGCGCGATCGGGTTAGTCGGAACAGCAAAGAGGGGGCGGATCCTGGACCTGGGAATTGCGGGCCGGAAGGCGATCGTCTGCGCATCGAGCCGTGGGCTTGGGCGTGGCTGCGCGATGGCGCTTGCCGAGAACGGCGTCGATCTGGTGCTCAACGGGCGTGACGGCGCATCGCTCGACGCGACCGCCTCCGACATTGCCGACCGCTTCGGCATCTCCGTTACGCCGGTGGTCGGCGACGTGAGCCTCCCGGAAGTGCAGGCCGAGCTCCTTTCCGCCTGTCCCGAGCCCGACATTCTGGTCAACAACAACGGCGGACCGCCGCGGCGCGGGGTCCGCGAGCTTGATCGGGAGAAGATACTCACCGGCATCGTCCAGAACATGGTGACGCCGATCGAATTGATCACGGCGGTCGTCGACGGCATGGCGGCGCGGGGGTTCGGCCGGGTCGTCAACATCACGTCCTCGTCGGTCTTGGCACCGATTCCCGGTCTTGAGCTCTCTTCCGGGGCGCGAGCCGGGTTGACCGCCTTCCTCGCCGGACTCTCCCGCGAGGTGGCGGGCTGCAACGTCACCGTGAACAACCTGCTCCCGGGCCGGATGGATACCGAACGACTCCAGTCCGGGATCGAGCGCAGCGCGAGGCTCGGGGGCATCAGCTATGAGGAGGCAGCGGCGGATTCGGCGGGCGCCATCCCCGCGCGCCGTTTCGGCACGGCCGAGGAGTTCGGCCAGGTCTGCGCCTTCCTTTGCTCCGTCCATGCCGGCTATATCACCGCCCAGAACATCCTCATCGACGGCGGCCTCCTGTCCCGCACCTTCTGAACCCGCCCCATTTGCCCAAGGAGAAACGACGACCATGAAGCTCTTGCGCTACGGCCCGAAGGGGCGCGAAAAACCCGGCCTCCTCGACAAGAACGGGGTGATCCGCGACCTCTCCGGGATCATCGCCGACATCACGCCCGCCTCGCTTGCGGCCGGTGCCATAGCCAAGGCCAGGAAGGCGAAACCCGAGTCGTTGCCGGTGGTGAGGAAAGGCGTACGCATCGGCGCCTGTGTCGGCGGGGTGCGCAACTTCATCGCCATCGGGCTCAACTATTCCGACCATGCCAAGGAGACCGGCGCGCCGATCCCGGCGGAGCCGATCATCTTCAACAAGGCCCCGTCCTGCATCGTCGGGCCGAACGACGACGTCGTGATCCCCAAGGGCTCGAAGAAGACCGACTGGGAGGTCGAACTTGCCGTGATCATCGGCAAGGGCGGGAGCTACATCAGCGAGAAGGACGCCCTCTCCCACGTCGCCGGTTACGCCGTCTGCCACGACGTGTCGGAACGCGAATATCAGATCGAACGCGGCGGCCAGTGGACCAAGGGCAAGGGCTGTCCGACCTTCGGACCGCTGGGGCCCTGGCTCGTCACCCGCGATGAGGTGAAGGACGTCCAGAACCTCGACATGTTCCTGGACGTCAACGGCAAGCGCATGCAGACCGGCAACACCTCGACGATGATCTTCGGGGTGGCGCATCTCGTGAGCTACGTCAGCCAGTTCATGTTGCTCGAGCCCGGGGACGTGATCACCACCGGCACGCCGCCGGGGGTCGGCATGGGCATGAAGCCGCCGAAGTTCCTCAAGGGCGGGGAGACCGTGCGGCTCGGCATCGAAGGTCTCGGCGAGCAGACGCAACGCGTGGTCAAATACTCGCGGTGACCGGCGTCGGCCGGGCACCAGGACCGCGCCGATGGGGACAGGCGGCAAGATGGAGGCGTATCCAGACATCGTCAACACGCTCGAAATCGGTTCCGAGATCGATTGGCATGTCGAGCATCTTCCATCCTCCGCCTGGCTTGAGCACATCCCCTTCGCGTTCTGGATTGTGGGGGCGCTCCGACCGGATAACCTTGTCGAACTCGGCACGCACTCGGGAGCTTCCTATGGGGCTTTCTGCGAGGCGGTTGTGCGACTCGGTCTGCCCACCCGCTGCTATGCGGTCGACACCTGGGAAGGCGACGCCCACGCCGGCCTGTATGATGAGACCGTCTTTCGCGACTTGAGCGCCATGAACGAAACGCGTTGGCGGGCCTTCTCGTCGCTGCTCCGCACCACGTTCGATAACGCGCGGGCATACTTCACGGACGGTAGCATCGACCTGCTGCACATCGATGGGCTTCACACCTACGAGGCGGTTCGTCACGACTGGCTGACCTGGAAGGACACGCTCTCCAGGCGATCCGTCGTCCTGTTTCACGACACAAACGTGCGCGAGCGGGAATTTGGCGTCTGGCGCTTGTTCGAGGAATTGCGCCAGAGCTACCCCTTCTTCGAGTTCCATCACGGGCACGGCCTCGGCATTGTCGCAGTGGGAGCGGATCTGCCGACCCCGTTGCGAGGCTTGTTTGCTGCAGGCAACGATCCGGTGAAGTCGGAAACGATACGCAGGTTGTTTGCAGCCCGCGGCGCCTCGATCCGCAATGCATTCCTCCTCGAGGAGGCGCGCCGGAAGAACGACGAACTCACTGCGGCTCTGAGTCTCTCCAACCGGCGCGAGCGCGAGGCGCAGCAGGCGCTTGCTGCCGCAAACTCGCATGCGACGACCCTCGTCGACCCGAAGCTCTACATCGCTGAATTCGAGAGGCGGATCGCCCGAGAAAGCAGGATCATCAAGCTCCGCAAACAGCTCCAGAAGGCGAGGAGCGAGGCAGCCCCCATGACGCGTCTCGTCAGGATGCTGTCACGTAGCCCGTCTCGCAAGCCACGGCGGTAGCCGGGAGGGGATCGCCGCGAGGACGAGCGGGCGGGTCATCCCCGCCTCGCAGGACGGAACATCCGGGCGGGAGCCCGACCCAACCGGGCCCGACCCCCTACCCCTTCGCTTCCTGGATTGCGTTCCAGATCCTTTCCGGCGTCGCCGGCATGTCGATCCAGGTGATGCCGAAGCCGCGGTTGAGCGCGTCCATGATTCCGTTCATCACCGCCGGGCAGGAGCCGATCGACCCCGCCTCGCCCGCGCCCTTGATGCCGAAGGCGTTGGTCTTCGACGGCACGTTCCGCGTCTCGAAATGGAATGACGGGACGGCGTCGGCCCGCGGCAGCGCATAGTCAAGCAGCGAGGCGGTGAGGAGCTGCCCGTCGGGGTCGTAGACGGTGCGCTCATAAAGGGCCTGGCCGATGCCCTGGGCAGCGCCGCCATGCACCTGGCCGGCGAGCAGGATCGGGTTCACCGTCGCGCCGAAATCGTCGACGATCACGTAGTTGACGATCTGGGTTACGCCGGTTTCGGGGTCGATCTCGACCTCTGCGATGTGGGTGCCGTTCGGATAGGTCGGCTCCGGCTGCTCGAAGGAATCGTCGAAGGCGGTGAGCAGCGACCGATCCTTGGCCGAGCGCGCGAGCTCGGCGAGGGTCACGGCCCGGTTGGTGCCGACGACGCGGACGCTCCCGCCGGCGAGTTCAAGGTCGGCGACCGCGGCCTCGAGCTGGTCGGCCGCGATCTGCTTCACCTGATCGGCGAGCTTCACCGCGGCATTGTTGACCGAGACGGCGCCGAGCGGGATCGAGCGCGATCCGCCAGTGCCCTCGCCGTTCGGCACCTGGTCCGTGTCGCCCTGGACGAGATGGATCTTGTCGTAGTCAAGTCCCATATGGCCGGCGACGAATTGGGCGTAGGCCGTGGCGTGGCCCTGGCCGTTCGACTGGGTGCCGATGAATATGGTGACGCTGCCGTCCTCGTTGAGCCGCACGGTCGCTTCTTCCTTGCCCGGGAACGCGCAGGCCTCGACATAGCTGCCGATGCCGAAGCCACGGACCTTGCCGCGCGCCTTGGCCGCCCCGGCGCGGGCCTCGAAGCCCTTCCAGTCGGCAAGTTCCAGTGCGCGGCTGAGGTGACCGTCGAATTCGCCCGAATCGTAGATCCGGCCCCCTTGCGTCTCGTAGGGCAATTCGTCCGGGCGGATGAAGTTCCGGCGCCGGATCTCGACCGGGCCGAGCCCGGTGTCGCGGCCGCATTGATCGACGAGACGTTCGACCAGATAGGCGGCTTCCGGCCGGCCGGCGCCGCGGTAGGCATCGACCGGGGCGGTGTTGGTGTAGATGCCGCGGCAGAGCGCATAGAGGTGCGGGATATCGTACAGCCCGGTGAGCATCGTCAGCCCGCCCTCCGGAATGTAAGGGGCGTATTGAGAGAGATAGGCCCCCATGTTGGCGAGAAGGTCGACGCGCATGGCAAGGAACTTCCCGTTTTCATCCATCGCCATCTCGGCGACGGCGAAGTTGTCGCGTCCATGGGCGTCGCCGAGGAAGTGCTCGCCGCGCTCGCCGATCCACTTGACCGGGCGTTCGAGCCGCTTCGCGGCGATCGCCGCGAGCGGATATTCCTGGTAGCAGAAGAACTTGGTCCCGAAACCGCCGCCGACATCCGGCGTGACGACGCGCACTTTGTTCTTCGAAATGCCGAGTATGTCCTTGGCGATGCGGTCGCGCATGCCGTGGCCGCCCTGGGTTCCCATGGTCAGCGTGTAGCGGTCGCTCGCGGCGTCGTACTCGGCGACGATGCCGCGCGTCTCCATGTAGTTGGCGACGACGCGGTTGTTGACGATCTCGATCCGCGAAACGCGCGCGGCGCGGAGGAAAGCGGCATCGGTCGCCCCTTTGGCGCCGCGGGAACAGGTGAAGGCGACGTTGGTGCCGAGTTCGGGCCAGACCAGCGGCGCATCCGCCGCGGTCGCCT
>DASSPO010000019.1:0-3562 GCA_035699585.1 Bauldia sp. | reverse complement strand
GTAGCCGTTGATCACCCACTGCGCGGTGCTGAGATCGACCTTGAAGTCCGCCTCGATCGCCGGGATCGCCACCGACAGGGCCGTGAAGTCGTTGGCGATCACGAGCACCGCAATGCTCATCGCGATGAGGCCGAGAAGTTCGTCGCGCGTGAGCTGCCCGTCGCCAGCCGCCATCTTGTCCTTCCCCCCACGGTGAATCGGCTGCGCGGAGTCTGGCACAGGCGAACAGGGGATGCGACTCCGGGCGGCGGCTCGACCGTGCGCCTTAGCCGGGCCGCGTCAATGCCGGGGCGCTGGGGTCACCGCCCGGCTCGTCTCCCCCTTCGAGCACATCGTACAAGCATTCGTCGGCCGGACTCGGATGGAGGAGGAATGCCCTGTCGTCGCTCTCCATGAGGTCGGGGCTGAAGCTTTCCATGCCCTCGAGCGCCAGCCGCTCGACCACCGTCACGAGCAGGCCGTCCCCGCGCGGCGCGAGGCGGAAGTGGCCGCCGTCACCCTCGACCGCGCAGATCGCGCCGTCGTCTTTCGCCGCGCATCCCGCCTCGCTCGAGAAGGAGTCGGTCGAGTCGCGGAGCCGGAAGCCGAAGGCGAGATCGAAGCTCTTCGGCGGGTCCATGCCTTCCGCCTCGCTGTGCTTGAGGAAGAAGTGGACGACTTTCTGGTCGGGATGCGCAGCAAGGTGCTTCGCGTCGTAGGTCCGCGCATAGCAGGGCGCGACCCCGTTCCGATCGGCGATATAGATGGCGTAGAACGAGTCCGCCGCGCTCGCCGCCGGCGCGGCGAGAACGAGCACGGCGACAAGGGCGCATCGCTTCATCGCGTCACTATGGCATGGTGGGCTCCGGCGTCCAGAGCCGACTTCCGGAATCCGACGCGATGCAGAGCCTCGCCCTCGTCACCCTTCTCGTCCGCGACTACGACGCGGCGATCCGCTGGTATGTCGACGTGCTCGGCTTCGAGCTCGTCGAGGACACGCCGCTCGCGCCGGCGAAGCGGTGGGTGCGCGTCGCGCCGAAGGGCAGCGCCGGTACCGCGCTGCTCCTCGCCCGTGCCGATACGCCGGAGCAGGAGGCCGCGGTCGGCCGACAGACCGGCGGCCGCGTCGGCTTCTTCCTCACTACCGATGACTTCGCCCGCGACCACGCAGCGATGCGCGACCGCGGCGTCGTCTTCGTAGAGGCTCCCCGCCGCGAGCCTTACGGCACGGTTGCCGTCTTCGTCGACCTCTACGGCAACCGCTACGACCTGATCGCGCCCTTGTAGGGCGGGCCCGCGACACACCCACGGGGATCGTGATACGCCACGGCCGCGGCGCGCCTGCGCGTACGCCCATCCGAAAAAGAAAAGGCCCGCCGGGGGAGCGGGCCTAGTCTAGGGAGGAAGCCGTAAGCGACGGGCTGGGGGGAGGGGCGCTGCCGGTCGCTTTCGACGCTTTCCTTGTACGCGCGTTCGAAGCCCTTGGCACTTCAGGAGAAATACGTTCGGGTTTCTACGTAGCTCCCGGAAAGACGAGGGCCCGGCGTTTCCGCCGGGCCCCCGCATGCTTCGGCGAGGAGACGCGTCAGTGCGTCGCTCCGTCCATGGCCTCCGTTTCCTGATCCGGCCTGAAGATGTCCGGATTCTCCTCGCCCTCGACCACGAGTTGGCCGATCAGCCCCCGCGCCGCGCGGGAGAGCGCATGGTCAACCAGCACGAACGTGCCGGGCACTTCGACCTTGAAGTCGACGGCCGCGGCTCCGCCGGGCGGCACCGTGACGGTCTGGACATTGGTGAGCGGGTCCGCGGTCAGCGAAGCGAGGTTGTAGGCATTGTCGAAGATCTCGCCGATCACGTGGAAGCTCGAGGTCTTGTTCGGACCGCCGACGCCGAAGTAGATGCGGACCGTCTCGCCGACCTTGGCATGAAGCGCATTGTCGCCCGTGAGCGCGTTCGCCGCGCCGTTGAAGACGTAGTATTCCGGCATCTCATTGAGCAGCTTGTCGTAGCTTTCGGTGAGCTCGCCCTTCTGGCCGAAGGCCTCCTCGGTATAGAGCTCGCCCTGCATGACGTAGAACTCGTGGTCGACCGGCGGCAGCCCGCCCTCGGGCTCGACCAGGATCAGGCCGTACATGCCGTTGGCGATGTGCTGGGCGGCCATCGGTACCGCGCAGTGGTAGACGTAGAGCCCGGGGTTTATCGCCTTGAAGGTGAAGCCCTTCTCCGTCCCCGGGTCGGCCACCGTCGCCACTCCACCGCCGCCGGGACCGGTGACGGCGTGGAAGTCGACATTGTGCTGCATCCAGCTGTCTTCCTGGTTCTTGAGCGTCACATGCACGGTGTCGCCGACGCGGACGCGCACGAACGGTCCTGGCACCTGGCCGTTGAAGGTCCAGTAGCGGTAGGTGGTGCCGTCGGCGAGGCCGGCGACCCGCTCGATCGTGTTCAGCTCGACGCGCACGGTTTCCGCGCCGCGGCCTCCGACCGCCGCCGGCAGGTCGGTCGGCGCCATCACGATCGTCTCCGGCATGGTCTGGTGGACGGTGTGGGCAAGGGGCGCATCGCTCGCCGCAGCGCCGCCGTCGAAAAGGACACCGAAACCGCCGAAAGGCGCGCTCGCCGCCGCGATCACAGCGGCCGCCCCGGCCATCAGGCCAAGGCCGCCGGCAAGTCCGCGATCGTTCCGGTCCTTCAGGTATCTCATCGTGCCCTCCGTGGTTCAGAGCCGTCGCTGTTGAGGTCTGCCCAAGCTCTGTCGCATCTCGATGGTGCGAGCTTACGCGTGCCGCCTTCTCCCGACACCTCAGGGGTTTCCGCTAAGGGGAACTACGTAGTCGGTCGGCACCGCGCTTTTCTCGAGGGGAGTCGGCGCCGATCCCGGACATGCGTTTTCGCATACCAGCCTTGTCGAGGCGGGCGTTGCGCTCGCCGGTGCAAAGGGAGACATGACCTCAAGGATCAGGAGACCAAGTCATGTTTCACGGTGTCATCGACCGCCTGCGCCGCGCCCAGGCCTCGCGGCGCCTCTTCGCCGAGGCGCGCTACATTTCCGACCCGCTGTCCCACCCCGAGCTTCGGGACCTCTCCCCGCGCGAGCTTGCCGACATCCCCTTCGGCCGCGACGCGGCCTCGCGCGGCCGGTAGGGACCCGTCTTCGCCCCGGACCCGATCCGGGTCGAGCACGGGACCCCGTTCGGGGAACGCCTCAAGACCCGGCGGCTACCGGCGGGCCAAAGCCTCAGCGACGGGGCGATCTGTCACGGGCTTCCGGGTGACCCGATTGTCCCCGGCTCATCCCCACCCTCACTCCGCCGGCACCGCCGAGTTGTAGGCGTAGGTGTCCCAGGTCGGCGCGTAGCTCTTCTCGGCCTGCCTGCCCCACGCCGTCCAGCCGGGCCGTGTCCCGCGGGCGAAGAGCTCGAGATACGGCCCGGGCGAGCATTTCTCGATGATCTCGTATTGCTCGTCGGGCTTCCGGCTGTGCTCGCGCTTCCTCGACTGGATCACGTTCACCTGGCTCCGCCCGGCGCCAGCGTCCGCGCGTTCGGCCCGCGCACTCCGAACAGGCAGATCTCGGTCACGT
>DASSPO010000018.1:0-2956 GCA_035699585.1 Bauldia sp. | reverse complement strand
GACGACGATCGTGCCGATCGCCGATGCTTCCCGGATGATGATGGGGAGAAAGCTCGACCGGACATTGTCCGCGTCGATGAGGAGTGCGAGCTTCTTGCCGCTCGCAGGGTCTAGGTCTGGCATTGGAATCAACCGCCGCTTAGTCGTGGTCCGATCAGTAGCCGATTTCCCGCCGGTTCGCAGCCCGTGAGTGGCGCGAATTGCCCATTGCAGCCCAGGGCAGCGAGGGGTAGTCGTGGCACCGCTTCCTTCCGACGGGCTCCCGATCATGGCTTCCGAACCCGCACGCTTCGTGCTGACGCTCGCCTGCGACGACCGGCGAGGAATCGTCGCGGCCGTGGCGAACTCGATCGCCTCGCAGGGGTGCAACATCGTCGAAAGCGCCCAGTACGGCGACCCGGAGACCGAGCGCTTCTTCATGCGGGTGTCGTTCTCGGCGCCGGCATCGGTTACCCACGAAAGCTTCGTCCGCGGATTCACGCCGGTGGCGCTCGGCTTCGGTTTCGACTGGCGCCTCCACGATCTCGCGGTGAAGCCGCGCGTGCTGATCCTGGTCTCGAAGTTCGGCCACTGCCTGAACGATCTCCTCTACCGCCATGAGATCGGCCACTTGCCGATGGAGCTCGTTGCGGTCGGCTCGAACCATGAGACGATGCGCCGACGCGTGGAGGCAGAAGGCATTCCGTACCTTTACCTGCCGGTGAGCGGAGAAAACAAGCCGGCGCAGGAAGGCGAGATCATGGATATCGTCGAGCGCAAGCGGATCGATCTGGTCGTGCTCGCACGCTATATGCAGGTACTTTCGTCCGAGTTGGCGACGGCGCTTTTCGGCCGCGTCATCAACATCCACCACTCGTTCCTGCCGAGCTTTGTCGGTGCCAAGCCCTACCACCAGGCGCACGAGCGCGGCGTCAAGCTGATCGGTGCGACGGCCCACTACGTGACACCGGTCCTCGACGGCGGTCCGATCATCGAGCAGGATGTCGGCCGGGTCGATCATGCAATGTCGCCTGACGAGTTCGTGGCGATCGGACGCGACATCGAGGCGACGGTGCTTGCCCGCGCGGTCAAATTCCATCTCGAGCACAGGATCCTGATCAATGGCCAGCGCACTGTCGTCTTCCGCTGATCGGGCCAAGGTCATTGACGGCCGCGCCGTGGCGGCCCGGGTCACCGATCGCGTCGGCGAGGAGACAGTCCGCCTGAAGCAGGAGGAGCACGTTGTTCCCGGCCTTGCCGTCGTGCTCGTCGGCGACGATCCGGCGAGCCAGGTCTACGTCGGCGCGAAGGCGCGAAAGGCCGAGGAGCTCGGGTTCCATTCGGTGCAGCACTCGCTGCCGGCATCGACGCCGGAGCCCGAACTCATCGCGCTTGTTGACCGACTGAACCGCGATCCGGAGATTCACGGCATCCTGGTGCAGTTCCCACTTCCGGCCGGTCTCGATCGAGCAAAGGTGATCGCTGCCATCGATCCCGACAAGGACGTCGACGGGCTGCACCCGGTGAACGCCGGGCGGCTCGCCACCGGCATCGGAACTCCTATCGTTCCGTGCACGCCGGCGGGATGCATGATCCTTATCCGCGAGGCGCGCGGGAACGAGCTCGCGGGGCTCAATGCCGTGGTGATCGGCCGTTCGACGTTGGTGGGGAAGCCCGCGGCGCAGCTCCTTCTCAATTGCGACTGCACGGTCACCGTAGCCCATTCAAAGACGCGCCGGCTCCCGGACGTGGTTCGAAACGCCGATATCGTCGTGGCGGCAATCGGCCGGCCCGAGATGGTGCGCGGCGACTGGATCAAGCCGGGCGCCACGGTGATCGACGTGGGCATGAATCGGATTCCCGCGCCCGAGCGCGGGGAGGGGAGGACGCGGCTTGTGGGCGACGTGGCGTATGGCGAGGCCGTTGCGATCGCCGGCGCAATCACGCCCGTGCCGGGCGGGGTCGGCCCGATGACGATTGCAATGCTGATGGCAAATACGCTGGCGGCCGCCTGCCGGAGTACCGGGCGGACTATCCCGTCGTTCTAAGCCAGCCGACACAATCCTTTTCGCGCGGGCGAAGAAACCACCTTCGTGTTTCGAGGTGTGACCTCGGTCACCATGGTTAATCAATGGTGACTTGACCCCTATTTGGTTCAAGTTTAAACCAAAGTCATCGGAAACGAAGCCGGTTTCGGAGGAGGAAACAGTACGATCATAGGGTTGTCAGTGTGCGTATTTCGTTTCGGGGCTAGGGGCATCTGGGCCGAGGCGAAGAGCATTTCCGGTCGTTGGGTGAGTGTTTCACCCATGCCGCGCAGGGTGGGGTTTGATGGGGTTCAAATCCCGGATCGAAAACCCCGCGGGACTTGGTTCGCCACGGCTCCCCTCACCAATATCGACAGAACGTAGCCGGCTTGCAGTGCCGTAACCGCGAGCACTGCGTCGAATATGGCTGGAAGGGTATCCGCGCCGGAAATGACGGTTGCGGCGATCACGGTAGCCGATGCGAACGCGGAGAAGAGTGCGACGCCAACGACGCGAGACCAGAGTCCGAGGACCGCGCCGAGGAAAAGGAACAGGGCATAGATCATTGATCCTCCCGGGTGGCCTCCCTTCGGCGGACTCGAGTTTCCACGGATCAAGAAAACTTGCTTTGATGCGGATCAAAAGAACTCACGTTGATGCAAACAGGCAAGGCAACCGGCGAATAAGCCCGAGGCACGGTCGAGTAGGTCACTTCGGCCGGCGGCAAATGCAAACAGGATTCGCCTTCATGTGATGGAGGACAGGACGGCGGACGAAATTCGAACTGAAGTTTTCGAGACGGGCTGATCTCAGCCCGAAGAGTACCAGATGCGGCGACTCAGCGACGACTTGCGTACAGGAGCTTCGACAGAGTTATGAGTCCGCCGGACCACTCCAAAATGGCCGCCGCCGAGGCGGTCGCCGCGCATGGTGAACTTCTCGGAAGGAGC
>DASSPO010000017.1:0-7565 GCA_035699585.1 Bauldia sp. | reverse complement strand
GGTGCCGACCTCAAGCCGCCCTTGCGAGCTTGGGCAGAGTTGCCGGCCGAGGCGACGCCCGCTGACGCCTTCGATCGCGGCGAAGACTCCGCTTGAGGAAAGCAAGCACCGCGACTTCTTCGGGCCTGAGTTGCGAGAGCTTGTCCGGACGTCCGGTGTCGGCAGGGGGCTCGATTCGCAGCGCTAGGGTGCCTTCGAGGTAGCTCGAAACAATCGCGGGATGGACGTAGCACTTACGGCAAATGGTCGCCGTGTTGCCGAGGCGTCGGGCGACGCGCTCGATGGCGTCGCGCACATTGGCTTTGCCCGTCGTCATGCTGTCGGCCGACCCCAATTCCTGGAGCGCCAGCGCCGCGAGCACGGTTCCGGCCCAGGTCCGAAAGTCCTTGGCGGTGATGTCGCGGCCCGAGACGGCGCGGAGCCACCGGTTGACGTCGGCCGAGCCGACGCGCCGACGCGATCCGCGCTCATCGATGAACTGGAAGAGATGCTGCCCGGGAATGTCCTGGCAGGACTTCACGATTCGGGCCGCCCGTCGGTCACTCAGCCTGAGCCGCCACGTCTTGCCGCTCTTGCCTTTGAATTCGAAGCGGAGCGCGCCGCCATCGATGGCAACGTGCCGATCGCGAAGCGTGGTTAGGCCGAAGGTGCCGTTCTGCCGAGCGTAGTCGGCATTGCCGACACGGACCAGTGTGCTGTCAAGAAGATGGACAACGGTCGCGACCACCTTCTCCCACGGCAGGCCGCGCAGCGCCATGTCTCTCGCCACCTGTCGCCGGATCGCAGGAAGCGCATGGGCGAAGTCCACGATGCGCTCGTACTTTGCTTCTTCCCGCGCCTTCACGAACTCCGGATGGTAGCGGTACTGCTTGCGGCCCCGCGCATCGCGCCCCGTCGCCTGGATGTGGCCGCCCGGGTCGGGCGCGATCCACACCTCTGTCCACGCCGGAGGTATGGCGAGACGCCTGATCCGTCGCCTCGTCTCAGGGTCGCGGACGGCGCGGCCCTTGGCATCGACATACGCGAAGCCCGCGCCGCGCGGCAGGCGCCGAATGCCCGGTTCATTATCGGACACGTAGCGCAAGCCAACCCGATCGGCGTCAAATGCCGTCGCCAGATCGGTGATCTTGGAAGAAGGCATGACCCCTCCGCGGCAGCCGCAGAGGAAACGCCCTCGTCCGGGAACCGGTTCCCGCCACTCAGGCGGTCAGCGCAGCCTGGACTTCCTTGAGCTGGGCGAGGCGGGTTTCGGCAGCGTCGCGGGTCTTTCCGTCCTTGGCGTCGGCCACGTCCTCTTCGGCGTTCTTCACTTCCTGGGCGAGCTGCGCGGCGTCGATATCAGCGACGGGAATCGCCATTTCGGCAAGGATGGTCAGACCGTTGGCGTTGGCATCGGCAAAGCCGCCGCGAACGAAGACTCGCGTCGTGACGTTGCCGCGGACAATGTCGACGACGCCGGGGCGAAGCGTCGACATGAACGGCGCGTGGCCCTTGAGCACGGTGAAGTAGCCCTCGCTGCCGGGGACGACCACCTGGTCGACCGGCTCCGACATGAGGAGCCGCTCCGGCGAGACGAGTTCAAACTGGAACGGATCGGCCATGATGGTTCGGTGCTACCCGCTGTTCTCGCTACGCGCTCGCTCAGGCCGCCTCGGCCGCGAGTCGCTTTGCCTTCTCGACCGCCGCCTCGATCGTTCCGACCATGTAGAAGGCCGGCTCGGGGAGGTGGTCGAATTCGCCGGCGACCAGGCGCTTGAAGCCGCTGATCGTATCGGCGAGGTCAACGAACACGCCGGGCACGCCGGTGAAGACCTCGGCGACGTGGAAGGGCTGCGACAGGAAGCGCTCGATCTTGCGGGCGCGTGCGACGGTCAGCTTGTCCTCCTCGCTAAGCTCGTCCATGCCGAGAATGGCGATGATGTCCTGGAGCTGCTTGTACCGCTGGAGCACCTGCTGGACCTGGCGCGCGACCTGGTAGTGCTCCTCGCCCACGACCCGCGGATCGAGCATCCGGGAGGTCGAATCGAGCGGGTCGACCGCGGGATAGATGCCCTTCTCGGCGATCGACCGCGAGAGCACGGTGGTCGCGTCCAGGTGGGCGAAGGAGGTCGCCGGTGCCGGGTCGGTGAGGTCGTCGGCCGGGACGTAAATCGCCTGCACCGAGGTGATCGAGCCCTTGGTGGTGGTGGTGATCCGCTCCTGGAGCGCACCCATGTCGGTGGCGAGCGTCGGCTGATAGCCCACCGCCGAGGGGATGCGGCCGAGCAACGCTGACACCTCCGAGCCGGCCTGGGTGAAGCGAAAGATGTTGTCGACGAAGAACAGCACGTCCTGCCCCTGGTCGCGGAAATACTCGGCGACGGTGAGGCCGGTCAGGCCGACGCGGGCGCGCGCACCGGGCGGCTCGTTCATCTGCCCGAAGACCAGGGCGCATTTCGAGCCCTCGGTCGAGCCGTTGTTCTTGGCCGGGTCCTTGTTCACGCCCGACTCGATCATCTCGTGATAGAGGTCATTGCCCTCGCGGGTGCGCTCGCCGACGCCAGCGAACACCGAGTAACCGCCGTGCGCCTTGGCGATGTTGTTGATCAGTTCCTGAATGATCACGGTCTTCCCGACGCCGGCGCCGCCGAAGAGGCCGATCTTGCCGCCGCGGGCATAGGGAGCGAGGAGGTCGACGACCTTGATGCCGGTGACCAGAATCTGCGCTTCCGTCGACTGGTCGACATAAGCGGGCGCGGGCTGATGGATGGCGCGGCGCTGCTGAGTCTTGACCGGACCCGCCTCGTCGACCGGCTCGCCGATCACGTTCATGATGCGGCCGAGCGTCTCCTCTCCGACCGGCACCGCGATCGGTTCGCCGGTATCCACGACCTCCTGGTCGCGGACGAGTCCTTCGGTCGTATCCATCGCCACCGTGCGCACCGTGTTCTCGCCGAGGTGCTGGGCGACCTCGAGGATCAGGCGATTGCCGTGGTTGTCGGTCTCGAGCGCGTTCAGGATCGCCGGCAGGTGGCCCTGGAAGCGGACGTCGACGACGGCGCCCGTCACCTGGGTGATGCGGCCGAATACGCCTTTGACATTGGTATTGTGTGCGGCCTGAGCCATCGCTTCTCTTCCTTCTAGAGCGCCTCGGCGCCGGAAATGATCTCGATCAGTTCCTTGGTGATCTGCGCCTGTCGCGAGCGGTTGTAGTTGAGCGTGAGCTTGTCGATCATCTCGCCGGCGTTCCGCGTCGCCGAATCCATCGCCGTCATCTTGGCGCCCATCTCGGAAGCGGCGTTCTCGAGGAGGGCACGGAAGATCTGGACCGACAGGTTGCGCGGCAGGAGGTCGGCGAGAATGGCTTCCTCGTCCGCCTCGTACTCATAAGCGGCGAGGCCTCCGGCCTTCTCCGCGTCGCCCTTGATCTCGGCCGGAATGAGCTGCCGCGCGGTCGGCACCTGCGAAATGACGGAGCGGAACTCCGAGTAGAAGATGGTGGCGACGTCGAACTGCCCGTTTGCGAACATGGTGCGCACCTGGCTGCCGATCGCCTCGGCATCGGCGAAGGAAAGCCGCTTGACGTGCCTGAGGTCGACCACCTCGACGATCTGCTTCTGGAACTGGCGGCGGAGTGCGTCGTGGCCCTTCTTGCCGACGCAGAGCATCTTCACGTCCCTGCCGTCGGCCATGAGCTTCAACGCATGGTCCCGAGCGAGGCGGGCGATCGACGAATTGAATGCGCCACAAAGGCCGCGCTCGGCCGTGCAGACGACGAGGAGGTGGGTCTGATCCCTGCCGGTGCCGGCAAGAAGCGGCGGCGCATCGGCCCGCCCCTGCATCGGTGCGGCGAGGTTGGCAAGCACCGCGTTCATCCGCGCCGCGTAGGGACGCGCCGCCTCGGCCGCCGCCTGGGCGCGGCGGAGCTTTGACGCCGCGACCATCTGCATGGCCTTGGTGATCTTCTGCGTCGCCTTGACCGAGGCGATGCGGGTCCGGAGCGCCTTTAGCGACGGCATGGGATGCTACGCGAACACCTTGGAGAACGAATCGGCCGCACCGCGAAGCCTTTCGCGGATCGAATCGGTCAGCTCCTTCTTGGTGCGGATCTCGGCGAGAAGATCCTTGTGTTCGGAACGAAGCAGCGCCAGGAAGCCCTGCTCGAACTCGCCCACCTTGCTCACCGGCAGCTTGTCGAGATAGCCGTTCACGCCGGCGAAGATCACCACCACCTCTTCCTCGACCGGAAGCGGCGAGAACTGCGGCTGCTTGAGGAGCTCCGTGAGCCGGGCGCCGCGGTTGAGAAGGCGCTGGGTCGCGGCATCGAGGTCTGAGCCGAACTGGGCGAAGGCCGCCATCTCCCGGTACTGCGCGAGCTCGCCCTTGATCGAGCCGGCGACCTGCTTCATCGCCTTGATCTGCGCTGCCGAGCCAACGCGGCTCACCGAAATGCCGACGTTCACCGCCGGGCGAATGCCCTGGTAGAACAGGTCGGTCTCGAGGAAGATCTGGCCGTCGGTGATGGAGATGACGTTGGTCGGGATATAGGCCGACACGTCGTTCGCCTGCGTCTCGATGATGGGCAGCGCGGTGAGCGAGCCGGCGCCGTTTGCGGCGTTGAGCTTCGCCGCGCGCTCAAGGAGGCGCGAGTGCAGGTAGAACACGTCGCCGGGATAGGCCTCGCGTCCGGGCGGACGACGCAGGAGAAGCGACATCTGGCGGTAGGCGACGGCCTGCTTGGAAAGATCATCGTAGATGATGAGGGCGTGCATCCCGTTGTCGCGGAAGAACTCACCCATCGTGCAGCCGGCGAACGGCGCGAGATACTGGAGCGGTGCCGGCTCGGAGGCAGTGGCGGCAACGACGATCGAATATTCGAGCGCGCCGTTCTCCTCGAGGATCTTGACGAGCTGGGCGACGCTCGACCGCTTCTGCCCGATTGCGACGTAGACGCAGTAGAGCTTCTGCGTCTCGTCGCCGGTGGCGTTGACCGATTTCTGATTGAGGATGGTATCGATGGCGATCGCGGTCTTGCCCGTCTGGCGGTCGCCGATGATCAGTTCGCGCTGGCCGCGGCCGATCGGGATCAGCGCGTCGATCGCCTTGAGGCCGGTCTGCATCGGTTCGTGCACGGAGCGGCGCGGAATGATGCCCGGCGCCTTCACATCGACCCGGCGGCGCTCGGAGGCTGTGATCGGCCCCCTGCCGTCGATCGGGTTGCCGAGGGCGTCGACGACCCGGCCGAGAAGGCCCTTGCCGACCGGCACCTCGACGATGGCGCCGGTGCGTTTCACCGTGTCGCCTTCCTTGATCTCCTTGTCGGAGCCGAAGATGACGACGCCGACATTGTCGGTCTCGAGGTTGAGCGCCATGCCGCGGATGCCGCCGGGGAACTCGACCATCTCGCCGGCCTGGACGTTGTCGAGGCCGTAGACGCGGGCGATGCCGTCACCGACCGACAGCACGGAGCCGACTTCCGAGACCTGCGCCTCGTTGCCGAAATTCTTGATCTGATCCTTGAGGATCGCGGAGATTTCTGCGGCGCGGATATCCATCAGCCGACCTCTTTCATGGCGAGCTTGAGTGAACTGAGCTTGGTCCTGAGGGATGAATCGACCATCCGGCTCCCGACCTTGACGATGAGACCGCCGATCAGCGAGGGATCGACGCGGGTGTCGAGAGTCACGTCCTTGCCGAGCGAGGCCTTGAGCGCATCCCTAAGCGCCGCGACGTGCGCGTCCGACAACGGCTCCGCACTGGTGACCTCGGCGGTGACATTGCCGCGGCGCTTGGCGACCAGGCGGCGGAAGGCAGCGATGATTTCAGGGGCGGCGAAGAGGCGGCGGTTCCGGGCGACGACCTTGAAGAAGTTGCCGACCGTGCCGCCGATACCGGCCTGGTTCAGCACCGCCTCGATGGCGCGGACCTGTTCCTCGGCGCTGTAGACGGGGCTTCGGATAAAGGCCTGAAGGTCGTCGCTCTGATCGTGGAGAGTCGCGAAGCGGCCGACGTCGTTTTCGAGCTCGGCGAGCGCCTTTTCGTCTTCGGCGAGCTCGAACAAGGCGGTCGCATAGCGCTCCGCGATAGCAGAAGTCTGGGATGATTGTTTCGCCACCTGTTTCCGCTTCTCCGACGCCAAGGGGCTTCTTCCGGGAAGCCCGGCCCCTTTGTCATGCAAGGCCTTGAACGGATTTTGGTTTTTCGGGCCCGTCCGACCAGCCGGACCGTCCCCGTGCCCCGAAAGCCGGGGTTCGATTAGCATAGGCCTTGCTGCGGGGCAATATGGCGGAATGCGGCGATTTCGCCAGCGGCACGGGCCGACTGTACGGTCCGTCCGGCGATCCTACCGGTCGAGGTAACGCTCCTTGAGGTCCTCGACCCGCTGGGCGGTGTGGGCGTAGAGGCAGCTTGTCTCCGCGATGCCCGCGCCCGAGCCGCCCCACCATTCGTATTGCACCGCGCCGCAATCGCTTTCCTTGAAGGTCACCCAGGCCTTCTGCGCCGCGACAATCGTCGCCTTCCATTTCTGAAGCGCGTCCGCCGGCATGTAGTCCGTCTGGCTGTCGATATAGGCGAGCACCTTCGGCCAGATATCGTTCAGCTCCTTGTCGGCCGCCTGATAGGCGGCATAGGTGCAGTTGCCGATCTCGATGTTGCTGGTCGCGTTCCCGCAGCCGGGCACGTCCTGGGCGATGGCCGGCGAGACGGCGGCGAGCATGAAGGCGGCGGCGGTCAGGCGCATGGCGGATCCTCCTCTGAACCTCGATCCGATCCTGTCCTTAAGGATGCGCGCCACCGAGCGGAAGTCCCCCGGCCCAGCAATTTCCGCCGGCCGATCCTGCTTCACGGACCCGACGCGCCTGGTCGCGCGGTCCGGGGGTCGCCATGGGACTGTATCCCGAGATGGTGGATCACCCGGTCGAGGAAGACATAGATCACGCCGGCGAAGGCGAAGATGAACACGAATTCCACGATGTGAAGGAGGACACGGGGGTAGCCGAGCTTGGACACATCGACGAACGGGTACGGGTACCAGTCGGCGATCGCGCCGTGAACCAGCGTCCACGCGCCGTAGAGGAGCGGCGGCACCATCATCCACGGCACGTTCCTGAGGTGGAGCGTGCCTTTCGGCACGAAGAGCAGCCAGAACAGCACGAAGGCGGGCGGCATGACGTAGTGAAGGAGGTGATCGAAGTGTTTTGTCCAGCCTTCGAGCGCATAGAGGCTCGAGAGCAGGAAGTAGAAGGTCAGTCCGGTGACGGTGATATAGACGGCGGTCGCCATGGCAACCGTCGGACGAAGAAGCAGACGACCGGCGCGGGCGTCGGGCGCCACCGCCGCAGCGGTAAAGGTTGCCGCCACCAGGATGTTGGAGAGGATGGTGAAATAGCTGAAATAGTCGATGGTGCCGGCGACCGTATGCGCGTGGCCCACGACATACTGGCCGATGACGGTGAACCAGCCGAGCAACATGAAGATCAGTGCATAGAGCCGTTCCACGGGAGTCCTCTCGGTGTGCCGTCGCGCTGCTATCACCAGGCGGAACACGCGAACCCGAGCTCACTGGCACGGCTCCGCGTCGGCCC
>DASSPO010000016.1:0-7314 GCA_035699585.1 Bauldia sp. | reverse complement strand
ACGTGACCGGCGGCACCATGACCGGCTACGACGTGTTCGCCGGCTCGACGAAGGTCTTGAAGGCCTCCGGCTTCTCGATATCCGGGTCGGCGCTCTTTGACGCGCTCGAGAATATTAACACCAACTCCGACCCCTTCTTCGATCTTTTCGAGAACGTCCCTCTCGAGATCGTGGGCTCGAACCTTGACGACTTCCTCGACGGCAATGAGGCCAACGATATTCTGCGCGGCCGCGCCGGTAACGATAATCTGTTCGGGGACGGTGGCGACGATAACCTCAAGGGGGGAACCGGGAACGACAGCCTGTTCGGCGACGACGGCTTCGACAAGCTGAAGGGCGGCGACGGGCTCGATGTCTTCGGGTTCTTCATCAACCCGATGGACCTGCCGGTCGGCTACGACAAGCTGAAGGATATGGTCCCCGGTGAGGATCTGATCGGCCTTACCTTCGGCACCGTCGATGGCCCCCCGCCTGGCTATCTCGGTTCGCAATACTTCCACAAGGGCACCGTGGCGACGACGCCGGAGCAGATGGTCATCTACGACAAGCAGGCCGGCAACATCTTCATCGATCTCGACGGATCGGGCGCCCAGGCGCAGTTCCTCCTCGCCACCGTCAAGCCCGGCACCAAGCTCCAGGCCGATGACTTCTACATCGGTGGCGGCGGGCCCATCTGACGTCGCGTTGATTGCCCGCCGACCCGACCGGTCGGCGGGTTACTTGCGTTCAGGGCGCGAGGTACTGAGTTGTTGCCTGCGTTCGACCAGCTTCGGCGAAGCCCGCAGCCACCTTCAGGACCGCCTCAACAACCTGCCCGGCCTACCGCGGTGGCCGTCGGCCTTGTCAGTCAAAACGGAGAACGCTCATGGCACTGATCAAGTACCTTACCGGCTTTCCGATCGCCAGTCCGGACAACTCGTTCTTCAGCGCCGTGTTCGACGGCGATCTTCAGCCGCCGACTACGACCCAGATCGTAGTCGCACAGCCCAACGGCCACAGCATCGTCTTCTACGGGACCTTCACCGTCGCCGGCAACGACGTGACCGGCGGCACCATGACCGGCTACGACGTCTTTGCCGGCTCGACGAGGGTCTTGAAGGCCTCCGGCTTCTCGATATCCGGGTCGGCGCTCTTCGACGCGATCGAGAACATTAACACCAATGCCGACCCCTTCTTCGATCTTTTCGAGAACGTCCCTGTCGATATCGTGGGCTCGAACCTTGACGACTTCATCGAGGGCAATGACGCCAACGACATTCTGCGCGGCCGCGCCGGCAACGATCGGCTGTTCGGCAACGATGGCGACGATAACCTCAAGGCGGGAACCGGGAACGACACCCTGATGGGCTGGCACGGCTTCGACAAGCTGAAGGGCGGCGCCGGGCTCGATGTCTTCGGGTTCTTCATCAACCCGATGGACCTGCCGGTCGGCTACGACAAGCTCAAGGATTTCGTCCCCGGCGAGGATCTGATCGGCCTTTCCTTCGAGCTCGGGAACGGCCCTCCCCCCGGCTATCTCGGCTCACAATATTTCCACAAGGGGACCGTGGCGACGACGCCGGAGCAGCTGGTCATCTACGACAAGCAGGCCGGCAACATCTTCATCGATCTCGACGGATCGGGCGCCCAGGCGCAGTTCCTCCTCGCCACCGTCAAGCCCGGCACCAAGCTCCAGGCCGAGGATTTCTACATCGACGCCGGCTTGATGGTTTCCTGACGCCGCGTTGCAGCCCGCCGACCCGACCGGTCGGCGGGCTGCTTTTTTGCGTTCAGAGCCGCGAAGGTACTAAGTTGTTGCCTGCCTTCGACCAGCTTCGGCGAAGCGGCCCGCGGCCACCTTCAGGACCGCCTCAACAACCTGCCCGGCCTACCGCGGTGGCCGTCGGCCTTGTCAGTCAGAACGGAGGACCCTTATGGCACTGATCAAATACCTTACCGGCTTTCCGATCGCCGATCCGGACGGTTCGTTCTTCAACGCTCTCTTCGACGGCGACCTTCAACCGCCGACTACGACCCAGATCGTAATCGCGCAGCCCAACGGCCACAGCATCGTCTTCTACGGGACCTTCACGGTCGCCGGCAACGACGTGACCGGCGGCACCATGACCGGCTACGACGTGTTCGCCGGCTCGACGAAGGTCTTGAAGGCCTCCGGCTTCTCGATATCCGGGTCGGCGCTCTTCGACGCGCTCGAGAATATTGACACCAGCTCTGAGCCGTTCTTCGATCTCTTCGAGAACGTCCCGGTCGAGGTCGTGGGATCGAATCTCGACGACTTCCTCGACGGCAATGAGGCCAACGACATCCTGCGCGGCCGGGCGGGCGATGATCTTCTTTCCGGGGACGGTGGCGACGATAACCTCAAGGCGGGAACCGGCAACGACACCCTGTTTGGCTGGGACGGCTTCGACAAGCTGAAGGGCGGCGCCGGGCTCGATGTCTTCGCGTTCTTCATCGACCCGATGGACCTGCCGGTCGGCTACGACAAGCTGAAGGATATGGTCCCCGGCGAGGATCTGATCGGCCTGAACTTCCTGCCGCCGAACGGCCCTCCCCCCGGCTATCTCGGCTCGCAATATTTCCACAAGGGGACCGTCGCGACGACGCCGGAGCAGATGGTCATCTACGACAAGCAGGCCGGCGACATCTTCATCGATCTCGACGGATCGGGCGCCCAGGCGCAGTTCCTCCTCGCCACCGTCAAGCCCGGCACCAAGCTCCAGGCCGACGATTTCTACATCGGCGCCGGCTTGATGGGCGCGGGCTGACGCCGCGTTGCTGCCCGCCGACCCGACCGGTCGGCGGGCCCTCCACCCTGCATTTGCATTCCAAGCATTGGAAGCCGCCGCCGGTCGCGACGCCAAGGGCAGCCGGCATCCTCACCTTTGGCTTCGAAGATAAAAGCTCCGGCGTTACTTTAACGTCTGTTTCCCCAATCTCGTTTCTGTTGCTTGCCGGTCATCCCCCTATGCGAGATAGTCGGCGGGGGATGCGGCCCAGCGCGTGACTTGAGATGCCGTCGGCTCTCGAGAATGGGTTTCCCCGCTATCCGATGGCGTCTTTGGGGGTCGCGGCCATCGGTGAAACACGCACGGAGGCAAAATCATGGCTGAGATCAAGCTGCTGGTCGGCGGACCAGTGGACTACTTCCCGTTCGACTATATCAACGTTGCCCTCGACACGGGCACGGCGACGGCTTCGGTCACCGAGATCATCGTGCTGGCGTCCAATGGCGTGAAGGTCGTCTTTTACGGCACCTTCACGGTGGACGGCGGCGGCGACGTCACGGCCGGAACGATGACCGGCTACGATGTCTTTGCCGGGTCGACCAAGGTGGTCAAGGCGACCGGCTACTCGACGAGCGGCGCAGCGCTGTTCGACGCGATCCAGGGCTTCAGCGTCGACGACGATCCCTTCTACGATCTCATTCTCAACGTTCCGCTCAAGGTTATCGGCTCGCCCAAGGACGACATCGAGCTCGACGGCGGCGAGTTCAACGACAAGCTGCTCGGCAACAACGGCAATGACATCCTCTTCGCCTTCAACGGCGACGACAACCTCAAGGGCGGAAAGGGCAACGATCTCCTGATCGGCGCCGACGGCTTCGACAAGCTCAAGGGCGGGCTCGGCGATGACGTGTTCGGCTTCTTCATCGATGGGCTCCTCGTTCCCCTCACCTATGACAAGGTCAAGGACTTCACGCCCGGCGAGGATCTGATCGGGCTTGAGTTCTCCATGCTCCCCAATGCGCCGCCCCCGGGCTATCTCGACAAGCAGTATTTCCACCAGGGAACCCAGGCGACGACGGCGGACCAGATCGTCATCTACGACAAGAAGAACGGGAACATTAATATCGACGTCGATGGGACCGGCTCCCAGGCGCAGTATCTGCTCGCCACGGTCAAGCCCGGCACCAAGCTCACCGCCGACGACTTTTACGTCCAGCTCGACTTCTTTGCCTGAGCTGCCGCTGTTTGCCCGCCGGCCGTCCGGCCGGCGGGCCCTTTCGCCCGATCAGATCGCCAGGCGGCAGTCGGCCCACGTCCCGGTCCGCGACGACTCCACCGCCGCCTCGATGAACTTCATCGTGTGCGCGCCGTCGACCACGTTGGGGAAGTCGAGGGCGAGGCGGTTGGGCTTCTTCCCCAGCCTCCGCGCGACGATCGCTTCCGCCGCATCCGCGTAGAGCACGGCAAAGGCCTCCTGGTAGCCCTCGGGATGGCCGATGGCGATCCGTTCCGCACGCCGCGCCTCGGGCTTCAGGCCGGGTCCGCCGCGCTCATAGACGAGTGCTGGGGCCTCCGGGCGCGAATGGAAGAGCTGGTTCGGCGTCTCCTGCACCCATTCGAGCCCGCCCTTCTCGCCGAAGACGCGGATGTAGAGGCCGTGCACGGCGCCCGCCCCGGCCTGCGTCACCCACATCGTGCCGGGGGCGTTGTTGTCGAGGCGAAAAAGCACGCCGGCATAATCGTGGGACGGCGGCGCGCGGCCGGGAACGGTCGTCGCGACATCGGCGACGAGCCTCGCGAAGTTCAATCCCGTGACATAGCGGACGAGATGATGGGCGTGGCTGCCGATGTCGCCGAGCACCAGCGACTGGCCGGCCTTCTCCGGCACGAAATGCCAGTTCCGCTCGCCGCTCTTTTCGCCCTCGGTGAGGGCATAGTTGTAGCCTTGGACGTACTCGGCCTCGACCATTCGCACTTCGCCGATGTCGCCGTCGCGGACCATCGCCATCGCCTGTCGGACGAGCGGATAGCCCGTGTAGTTGAAGGTCTGACAGAAGACGATTCCCGCCGCCTGGACGCGCTTTGCGAGATCCAGCGCGTCGCCCAAGTTCGTGGCCAGCGGCTTGTCGCAGATCACGTCGTAGCCGGCGTCGATCGCCGCGACGCAGTAGCGGTAATGGCTGTCGTTCGGCGACATGATCGCCACCACGTCCATGCCGTCCGTGCGCGCCCTTTCCTTCGCGAACATCTCCTCGGCCGAGCCATAGGCTCGGTCGGGCGCGATCCCGATCGCGGTGCCCTCGGCCCTGGCGCGCTCCGGGTTCGAGGACAGCATCGACGCCACGACCTCGTAGTTGTCGTCCATCCGCGCCGCCGCCCGATGCACCGGGCCGATGAACGACTTCGCCCCGCCGCCGATCACGCCGAGCCGAAGCCGCCGCCCGAACGCGCCTATGGTGCTGTACATCTCCTCCCTCCCCCTTGGTTTCCGTCCTACCCATACCCCGGCGGCTTTGCGAATCCCTCCGTCCGCTCTGCGAGCAGCTTCATGACCCCGAGGAGCCTGAGATCCTGCCAGCGCCGTCCCGTCACCTGAAGACCGATCGGCAGTCGCTCGCGGTCGAAATCGAGGGGCATTACGCCGGCCGGCTGGCCGGTCAGGTTGAACGGGCAGGTATAATCGAGGAGGCGCCAGTACGCGTGGTCGATGCCATCGACGGCGACCGCCTCCCCCATCTTCCGGTGGGTGAAGGCGGTGCACATGGCCGGCGGGCAGAGGAGGACGTCCCAGTCTTCGAAGAATCGCTCCCATGCCGCAATCGCCGCATCGCGCCGGTCGAGGAGCGCGAGATAGTCGGCGAGGGTCAGGTGCGGCCGTCCCTCCTTCGGCGGGTAGACGGCAAAGGAGAGACCATCGGTGAGGTCGGAGAAGAGCTGCCGCGATGCGGCAAAGTCGATCTCCGGCAGCGCCGGCTCGACCCGCGCGACGCCTCCCCGGAGCGACGCCGCGAAGCGTTCCACCGCGGCCGCTATCTCCGCCGCGACCGGCGTGTCCGGAAACGCCGGCGCGAAGGCGACGCGGAGGTCCGCGAGGCGCACCTCGCTCGGCTCGGAGAGCGGCATTGCCGGCACCTCCGGATCGCGTCCGTCCGGCCCGGCGATGATGCGGAGCGTCAGTTCGAGATCGTCGACGTCTCGGGCGAGCGGGCCATGGCTGAACATGATGCGAAAGTTCCGCGTCAGGCCCGGGGGGTCCGCGAGGTGGCCGGCAAGCGATACGGCGCGTTCGGTCGGCTTGAAGCCATAGACGCCGCAGAAGTGTGCCGGCAGGCGGATCGATCCGCCCAGGTCGCTGCCCACGTCAATCGGCGCGAGACCGGCGGCGACCGCCGCCGCCGCGCCGCCGCTCGACCCGCCCGGCGTCCGGTCGAGAGCCCAGGGGTTGTTGGTGCGGCCGAAGACCGGATTGTCCGCCTGCACGTCGCGGAGCCGCGGCGGGACATTGGTCTTGCCGAGAACGATTGCGCCTGCGGCCTTGAGCTTCGCGGCGACCGCGCCGTCCTCGTCCGGCACGTGGCCGGCATGGGCCGCCATCCCGACGACGGTGCGCATGCCCTTGGTTTCGTGCCCGTCCTTCAAGACGACCGGCACGCCGTGAAGCGGCCCCCACGACTCCCCCCGGGCCAGCGCCGCGTCCGCCATCGCGGCGCGCGAGCGCGCGCCCTCCGCGTCAAGCGTGACGATGGCATTGAGCGCGGGGTTGTGCCGTTCGATTTGCGCGAGGTGCGCCTCCAGCACCTCGACCGCACTCACTTCGCGGGCGCGGATCGCGGCGGCCAGGCGATGGGCGGGGGCGAAGATGATGTCCATGGAACCCGCCGTGTGGGGCTGAATAGCGAAGCGTATTCCGCCGTTTTAACGGTGATCTCATCGGCGGGCCACGCTTCGCCAACCCGCCCCGGACGTTACTGCAAGTTACACTTCCGTCACCTCGACCCAGCGCTTCTCGTTGGACGACAAGACGATCGCGTCGACCACCCGCTGGATCTCGTAGGCCTCGCGGAAGTCGGGCATGAACTTCGGCCCGCCGGCCAGCGATCTTATCAATGCCATCACCTCGATGGTCTTGATGTCGTTGAAGCCGAGCTGGTGGCCCGGCGCGGGAACGAACTCCTTGTAGAACTGGTGGTCCGGCCCGGCGAGGATGGTCTTGAACCCCTCGCGGCCCTTTGGCTGCCCGGTCGTGTAGAGGCGGAGCTCGTTGAAGCGCTCGTGGTCGACCTCAACGGTGCCCTTGGTGCCGGTCACCTCGAAGGCCAGCATCATCTTCCTTCCCGCTTTGACCCAGCTCGCCTCGAGCGAGCCCGTGGCGCCGCCAGCAAAGCGGACCAGGGCGCGCGCCTCGTCGTCGACCTCGACGGCGCGCATCTCGCTCGAACCCGGCGCCGCCGGACGTCTGTCGGTCACCGTCTGGATCTGTCCGACCAGCGACTCGATCGGTCCGACGATCATGCGCGCGATGGAGATGATGTGGCTGCCGAGATCGGCGACGACGCCGTGGCCGCCCGCCTTGTCGAGCCGCCAG
>DASSPO010000015.1:0-5551 GCA_035699585.1 Bauldia sp. | reverse complement strand
GCAAGGCGAGCGTGGCGAAACCGGGCGAGGGGGGACGCGGGCGGAGACCCGGCCCCCAAAAAGCCAAGCCGGCGGCGTCCATCGCTGGACACCGCCGGCAAGTCGAGGACCGGCATCGGAGGGGGGCGGGACGATAGCCGGCCTCAGGTCGGGGCCGCTTCCCGGAGCGAACTCCGCGAACCGGCCGATCCGATGGGTGTCGGTATAGCGACCCGCGACTGAACCACGCCCGAAACGCCCGTTCATCTCGCGTTCAGGAAAGCGGCGGGTACGGCCTCGGGAGACGGGCGCGCCTGCGCCGGCCATGGCCTCCTTCCTCGCCGCCACCCCCGACCCTTGACACCGGCCCTGTCAATTCCCACCTCGATTTCGCGCGGACGCCGAGATGGGTCCGCGCGGTGCCCCGAGACGGAAATCCCGGCCTGACGGCGGGAGTGCCCCGGGGTTCCGGCAAGCAGTCGCTCATAGGAGGACAACCATGCGCAATTTCGATCTCAGCCCGCTTTATCGCTCGACCGTCGGCTTCGACCGGCTGTTCGGGATGCTCGATTCCCTCGGCAATTTCGACGGTTCTGCCCCTTCCTACCCGCCCTACAACATCGAGCGGACCGGCGAGAATGCCTATCGCGTGACGCTCGCCGTCGCCGGCTTCGGCGAGGGTGACCTCAACATCGAGGTCAAGGAGGGCACGCTCACCGTTTCCGGCGAGAAGAAGGAAACCGCCGAGAACGAGGGCAAGGAGGTGCTTTATCGCGGCATCGCCGCCCGTTCGTTCGAGCGCCGCTTCCAGCTCGCCGATCACGTCGAGGTGAAGGGTGCCACGCTTGAGAACGGGCTGCTCCACATCGACCTCGTCCGCGAGATTCCCGAGGCCATGAAGCCCCGTACCATTGCCATCAACACCAGCGGCAGCAAGCCGAAGAAGGTGGAGAAGCAGGTCGAGGCCAAGGTCGCCGCGTAACGCGCGACCGTCCCGGCCGAACCTGAAGGGCGTCCGATCCCGGGCGCCCTTTTTCTTTTGTCCCTATTCCCCCGCCGCCCGGGTGACCGCCGCTTCGATCATCGCGGCCATCACGCGGATCCGCTTTTGCGGCTCCGCTTCCGCCTGGGCGAGCGCCCGCCACACCGTGAAGTGCGCCACGGCGCGGGCGATCCGCATGGTCGGTTCGGACACATCCCCGCCCAGAGCGGCGGCGACCAGCGCCGCGACACCCTCGTCCACCCTTCGCAGAAAGGCGTCGAGCTCGGGGAGTCGCTCCCTGTCCTGCTCGGCGCCCCAAAGCGGGACGGCGCCGCGCGCATAGAAGGCGTCGAGCTCGCGCGCCAGCCTCTCGATCCGTGCGGTGCGCGACCGGAGCCCGATGAAGCGTGCCTCCGCGTCCTCCGGGCGCGGCGGCTCGATCATCCGCCACACATGGGCGCCGCAGGCTTCGACCAGCGACCCCATCGTCGGGAAGTGTCGGTAGACCGTCGCCGCCCCGACCCCGGCGCGCTCGGCGACGTCGGTATAGGAGGTCGTCGCCACCCCCTGTTCGAGATGCAGCGCCATCGTCGCCCGCACGATCCGTTCGCGGGTTTCCTCCTGCGCCTCGGCGCGTTTGGCCATCCTGTAGCTGCGGCTCATCGTTTCCCTATTGACGAGAAGAAAATTTCGTGAAATAGTTCTATCATCAATATAGGCCACCGCCCTCGCGGTGTAAACAAGGAGATCCCTGTCATGACCATTCACCAGCCCATCCATGCCGACGCCGCCCGCGCGCCGGTCGCGCCGCCGCGGTCGTTCCTGTCCATGCTTGTCCACATCCGGTCCAACGGTCGGGACAATGGCGGCCTTCATGTCATCGAGACCGTCGTCCCGTCCGGCGACGAGTCGCCCTGGCACGTCCATCACGACGAGGACGAGTCCTTCTACGTGATGGAGGGCGAGCTCGAAGTCATCGTCGGCGATCGGCGCGTCCGCCTCGGCCCCGGCGACTTCGCCTTCGGCCCGCGGGAGGTACCCCACGGCTTCCGCGTCACCAGCCCCGGCCCGGCCCGTTTCCTGATGATCACCGTCGGCGGCCGGTTCGCGGACTTCATCGCCGAGATGAGCGAGCCGCTCGCCGACGCCGTGCTGCCGGAGCGGGCGGAGATCGACCTTCCCAGGCTGGTCGCCACGGCGAAGAAGTACGGGATGGACGTGTTCGGGCCGCTTCCGGCCTGAGGCGGCGGGGTCAGCCCCTGGCGAGGTGGGCGGCGAAGTCGTCCACCTCGTCCTCCCGCGTCTGGAACGAGGCGACCAGGCGGACCAGCACCTCGTCGGGTCCCGGCCGCTCGTCCTCGGGCAGGCTCTCGATTCCCCACGGATGATAGACCGCCCCCGCCGCCTTGAGCTTCGCGTCGAGGGAGCGGGGCAGGATCGCGAACACCTCGTTGGCCGATGGCTCGGCCGCGAGCCGGGCGTTCCGGCTCGCGCCAATCGCCTGCGCCAGGCGCGCGCCCATGCGGTTGGCGTGCCGCGCCAGGTCGAGCCAATGGCCGCCGTCGAGCCAGGCGTCGAACTGCGCGGCGATGAACCAGGCCTTCGAGAATCCGTGGCCCGCCCTTTGCCGGGCGAACCCGAAATCGCGGGAATCCGCGGGATTGAAGAAGATCACCGCCTCCGCCGCCAGGCATCCGGTCTTGCTCGCCCCGAACGACATCACGTCGACCCCGGCCCGCCACGTGAGGTCCGCTGGAGCCACCCCGAGCCCGGCCACCGCCCCGGCGAACCGCGCCCCATCCATGTGCAGCGCCATGCCGTTCCGTTTGGCGACCGCCGCGATTGCCGCAATCTCCTCCGGCCGGTAGGCGGTCCCGAACTCGGTGATCTCCGAGATGCTTGCGACCACCGGCCGGCCGTGGTGGACGGCGCCTTGCGGAAACCGCGCGACCGCCTCGGCAAGTGCCTCGGCGGTGTACTTGCCGTGGCGGCCTTCGACGGCGACGAGCTTGGTCCCGCCGAAGAATTCCGAGGCGCCGGCCTCGTCGACGTTGATATGCGCGTCGCGATGGCAGAAGACGACCCCGCCGGGCCGCGCATAGTTCGCGATGCCAAGGGTGTTTGCCGCCGTCCCCGTCCCCACGAGGAAGACCGCCACCTCGCGTTCGAAGAGCTCGGCGAATCCTCGCTCGACGGCGCGGCTCAGGTCGTCGCCGCCGTAGGCGGGTCTTGTGCTGCGAGCCGCGGCCGTCAGCGCCGTCATTACCTTGTCCGAGGCGCCGGCCCAGTTGTCGCTGGCGAAGATCATGATCCGCTACCGCCCGCGGAAGCTGCTCCAGATCAGGCGGTCGACGGAGAAGAGACCCGGCCCGTAGGCGATGAGCGCGAGCGCCATCGCGCCCCACGGCAGCGTCTCGGTCTGCCATTGGCCGGGGCTCGCACCGAGGCTTTGATAGGTCGTGTAGATGACGCCGGTCATGATCAGAAGGCCGAGCGCCGAGAGGCGCGTTGCAAAGCCGATGACCAGGGCCGCCGGGAGGACGATCTCGGCGAAGCTCGCCACCCAGGCGGCGATGTCGGGATAGGGGATGGAGTATGTCTTGCCGAACAAGGTCGGCTTGTAGAGTTGTTCGTAGAAGTAGAGCGTCGCCGGGCGAAGCTCGAGGAAGCCTTCCCAGCGCGTCAGTCCCGACTTCCAGAACGGAAGCGCCAGCGCGAATCGGAGCGCCAGCGACGCCAATGCCTGCAGAATGATCATGATGATTTCCGTCCCGCCGCCGAGGCGCGCTCCCCGCGCGCCGTGACCAATCGCCATCCAAAATCACGTCCGGCGGATACCGCAAAAGGCCCCGGCGGCGAACAGGCCGGCAATGTTTCCGGCAAGGTCGAACCGCTCGTCAGCCGCCTGCGCCGTCTCCGCCGCCGCGAGAAGCGTCCGGCCCTCCGCCAAGGCGGTGACGAACGCCGTCCCGCCCGGAGGTACCACGCGTACTTCCACCTCCGCGCCGGGACGGACGATGAGTGCATCCTCGGCGGCGGAAAAGTCAACCGGGGTCACCGGCGCGCCCGAGGTGTTCATGCGCCAGATGGTGAGCGCCGGATGGCGTGAGGTGAGGACACGGAGCGACGGATGGAGCGCGAAGCGAAGGCCCGGCAGCTCCGCCTCGGAAAGCACGGCGATCGCGGCCGGCGGCAGCGGCTCGGCGTCCTCGGCGTGGTAGGCCTCGCGCCACAGCCGTTCCAGCCGCGCAACATCGGGGAGATAGGGGAGCGAGGCCGCGGGCGGGAAGCGCGCGATGAAGTCGGGAAAGGTCCTGCCGTAGTCGAGGAGGACCGGGGAGGTCGGCGGCTCGGCAAGCACGTAGGCCCGCGCCATGGCCCGGAAGAACTCCTCGCCGACGATCCTGCGGGTCGCCGGGAACCCGATCGTTACCGCATTGGCGAGCGCGCTCACCACGTTGTTGCGGTAGACCCCGAACCGGCGCGACGAGGGGCGCCCGTCCGGCCCGACCACTCCGGCCGGGATCGGGACGCCGGGGTCGAGCAACGCGGCCGCGAATTGGGCCTGCGTTTCAGCCGGCGACGGCAAGGGAGGCTCGCTCATCGCGGCGCTCTCGGCGAAGCACGGCCTCGACCCGCGCCGCCTCGGCATGAAGCGTTGCCCAGTCGGGGACGTCGTTATCCCATTCGACCAGCGTCGGCACCGTCCCGGTGCGGGCGATCGCGCGCTCGTAGAGCCGGAGGACGAGTGGATCGATCGGCCGGTCATGCGCGTCGATGAGGAGCGGCCGGCCGTCCTCGTCCGCCTCGGGCGCATATCCGGCAAGGTGAATCTCGCGAACGTGCTCGACCGGGAAAAGATCGAGATAGGCGACCGGGTCGTACCCCTGGTTGGTCGCCGACACATGGATGTTGTTCACGTCGAGAAGCAGGCCGCAGCCGGTCCGGCGTGCGACTTCCTTGAGGAAGTCGATCTCGCTCATGGTGCTCGTTTCGAAGGCCACGTAGGTGGACGGGTTTTCGAGCAGCATCCGGCGGCCGAGCGTGTCCTGCACCTCGTCGATGTGGTCGGCGACGCGGGCGAGCGTCTCCTCGTCATAAGGGACCGGAAGCAGGTCGCTCAGGAAGACCGCGTCGTGCGACGACCATGCCAGGTGCTCGGAGAAGAGCCCCGGCTGGTACCGCTCGTTCAACGCCTTGAGGCGTCGGAGATGATCCTTGTCGAGGCGCCGCGCCGCGCCGATCGACAGACCGACACCGTGAAGCGACAGCGGGTAGCGCTCGCGGATCGCCGTCAGGTAGCGGTGCGGCGGGCCGCCCGCGCCCATGTAGTTCTCGGCGTGGACCTCGAACCAGCCGATATCGGGCTCGTCGGCGAGGATCGCCGAGTAGTGCTCCGGCTTGAGGCCGACGCCCGCCCGGGGCGGAATCGGATCCTGGGGAAAGGTTGGCTTAGACATTCGTTGCCCGTCACGGGGTGCCGCGGAACGGAGGAACTGCCCTCCGCCCCGTGACCGAGTTTGGGGAGCGCCGATCAGGCCGGACGCTGGATCGGCGTCAGGCTGCCCGGGCCGTAGGGGGTCTCCATCT
>DASSPO010000014.1:0-2178 GCA_035699585.1 Bauldia sp. | reverse complement strand
GCTGTCGTCAGAGGACAGAGGCTTGCATAAGCCGATTTGTTAGGTAAAGCGTTATGTCCAGGCAGCGCTTGGTACTATGGTCTGACAGCATGGCTGACGTATCCTGTTCGAGGTGGAATTCGACCTGTTGTTATGTCTGGTTAGTCTAGTTAGGTTGGGTGCGATGGCGCGTGTGACCCTCGGGATAATCGCCAAGGAAATGGGGCTCTCGAAGTTCGCGGTCTCGCGCGCGCTCGCCGGAAAATCCGGCGTCAGCGAAGGGACGCGCCGCCGGGTCGAGGCCGTTGCGGCCGAGCTCGGCTACACCAAGCCGCCCTCCTCGCGGGCGCCGTCGGTCGCCCTCATCTTCAACGACACCGACTTCATCAACAGCGAGCTGCAGCTGATGGTGCAGTCCGGCGTTCACGCCGAGGCCAAGCGCCGCGGCTACCAGGTCGTCGCGCGCTGGACCCACGACGCCGACGAGATCGAAGCCACCATGCGCCGGTGCCAGGCCGGCATTCTCGTTGGCCCGCACGTGCGCGAGATCATCGATCGCATCTACGCAATCGGCATCCCGATCGTCCGGACGAGCGGCTTCCCCGATCCGCTCGAGCCCATCGACATCGTCACCGGCCCCGACCACGAGGCAGGCGCCGCCGTCGCGAAGTTCCTTGTCGACCTCGGCCATCGCGAGATCGCCTATGTCCACGGCGCGCCCCGTTACCGCGGCCGCATCGAGCGACTCTATGGCGTACGCGAAGTGCTCGAGGGTTATCCCGACGCGCGCCTCCACGACATGCGCTTCGAGCCCGACATCAGCTTCACCCAGTCGTTCCAGTCCCTCCGTGCGGCCGGCATTCATCCGACCGCGTTCTTCTGCTCGCACGACGGCCTTGCCGTTACCGTCGTCTCCGAGCTCCTCCGGCTCGGCTTTCGCATCCCCGAGGACGTAACGGTCGTCGGGTTCGGCAACTTCTCCAGTGCGACGCAGATCTCGCCGCCCCTCACGACCGTCACGCTTCCTGGCCAGGAAATGGGCGCCTGCTGCGTCCGCCTTCTCGACGACAAGCTCCACGACCGGATTGCCACCGATCAGCGGCTTCGGATCACCGTCGCCGGGCAACTGGTGCTGAGGGATTCGAGTGGGCCGGTGGCTGTGGGCCGGCTGTGATGAAACTGTGTGCGTGGGCGGGATTTGCACACGGAATAATCAATATGGCTGAAGGATAGTCGCGGGAGACGCTCCCGGCACGGCCGGCGCGATATCGCGATAAGCGGCCATCCCGTTGATCGCAGACGATATTCCTCGCCCCCGTCCGTTTGGCACGGTTCCTGCAACGAATTGCCCGAAGCGAACGATCGCTCGACACACTTCGGCGTCCAAGGGCGGGCGCTCCCTCAAAGGCAAGGCTGCCAACAGGACCTGCGTGGGCCCCGGTTCCGGGTGATCTCCGCACCCCTGCTGGCAGCCTTTTGCACTTCGGGAGCGCGGGAGAGGGATGCAGGCGGCCGCCGAAGTGGGTGCAACAGGAGAACCACAGTCGATGACCGCATCCCCAATCTCCCGCCGTGGCTTTCTCAAAGCCTCAGCCGCGACGGCCGCAACCCTCGTGGCCGCCAAGACTCTCTTTCCCTCGGGTGTCTTCGCTCAGGCCGCCGGACCCGAAGTGACCGGCACCAAGCTTGGCTACATCGCCCTCACCGACTCCGCCCCGCTGATCATCGCGTTCGAGAAGGGCCTCTTCGCCAAGCACGGCGTTCCCGACATGGTCGTCGAGAAGCAGGCCTCGTGGGCCGCGACGCGCGACAACATGGCGCTCGGCACGGCGGGCGGCGGCATCGACGGGGGTCATATCCTCCGGCCCAAGGTGCACCTCTACTCCTCGGGCGCGGTGATGCAGAACAACCAGCCGCTGCCGATGTACACGCTCCTCAACCTCAACGAGGATTGCCAGGCGATCTCGGTCGCCCAAGCCTATAAGGATACCGGCGCGGGCATCGACTCGAGCCCCCTCAAGGCCGTGTTCGCCGAGAAGAAGGCGGCGGGCGCGGAAGTCCCGGTCGCCGTCACCTTCCCCGGCGGTACCCACGATCTCTGGATGCGCTACTGGCTCGCCGCGGGCGGCATCGATCCGGCGAGCGAGGTCAACATCATCGTCGTCCCGCCGCCCCAGATGGTTGCCAACATGAAGGTCG
>DASSPO010000013.1:0-8162 GCA_035699585.1 Bauldia sp. | reverse complement strand
GGCGCCCTCGGCGCGGGCGTCGGCGTCTGGGAGATGGCGGAGATCAAGGTCAATCCCGTCGGCACCGTCGAGGTGCTGGTCGGGACTCTCGGCCATGGCCAGGGGCATGAGACAACCTACGCCCAGATCGCAGCGGACCGGTTCGGCATACCGATCGATTCCATCTCGGTTATCGAAGGCGATACCGACAAGGTTCAACAGGGGATGGGGACTTATGGCTCACGCAGCGCCGGCTACGGCTCCACTGCCGTGGTGAAGGCGCTCGACAAGGTTGAGGCCAAGGCCAAGAGAATCGCTGCCCACCTGCTCGAAGCTTCGGAGCGGGACATCACGATCGCCAACGGCGAGTTCACGGTCGCTGGCACCAACCGCAAGGTCACGCTCACGGACGTGGCGCTCGCGGCATATACCTTCCACAAGCTCCCCAAGGACATCGAGCCAGGCCTCGACGAGAAGGCTTATTACGATCCCACGGATCTGACCTATCCGGCGGGGGCGTTCGTCTGCGAGGTGGAGATCGATCCCGCCACGGGCGTGACCGAGATCGTCCAGTTCACGGCGGTCGACGATTTCGGCAATGTCATCAACCCGATGATCGTCGAGGGGCAAGTTCACGGGGGCGTGGTCCACGGGATCGGACAGGCTCTCCTCGAGGAGGCAGTCTACGATCCGAAGTCGGGACAGCTCATCGCCGGTTCCTACATGGACTACTGCATGCCCCGCGCGAGCAACCTGCCAACGATCTTTGAGCTCGGATTCCAGACGACCCCGAGCCCAACCAATCCGCTCGGGCTGAAGGGCTGCGGCGAGGCGGGCGCCATCGGCGCACCGCCAGCGATCATCAACGCGATCACCGACGCCATCGGCACGAACGAGCTGTCGATGCCGGCGACGCCCGAGAAAGTCTGGAAGGCGCTGCAAAAGGTCGCCACGAGACAAGCCGCTTGAGGAGGTAGACGATGTACGAAACCCGCTATCACCGTCCGAAGGACATCGCCGAAGCGGCGAAGATCTTTTCCGGCGCGGCCGAGGCCCGCTATCTCGCCGGCGGCCAGACGCTGTTGCCGACGATGAAGCAGCGACTTGCCGCGCCCACCGACGTGATCGACGTGCGCAGGCTCTCCGAGCTCAAGGGAATCACGGTGTCCGGCGAAGCGGTCACCATCGGAGCTGCCACGACTCACGCCGAGGTCCACAGCGCCGATGCGGTGAAGAAGGCGATCCCGGCGCTTGCCCAGCTTGCCGGATTGATCGGGGACCCGGCCGTCCGCCACATGGGGACGATCGGCGGCTCGCTCGCCAACAACGATCCGGCTGCAGACTACCCGGCCGCGGTCATGGCTCTCAACGCCGCGATCAAGACCGACAAGCGAACGATCGCCGCGGAGGACTTCTTCCAAGGGCTGTTCGCGACGGCGCTCGAGCCGGGCGAACTGATCGTCTCCGTCTCGTTCCCGATACCGGCCAAGGCCGCCTATGCCAAGTTCGACAACCCGGCCTCGCGCTATGCCATGGCCGGGGTGTTCGTGGCGAAGCTCAAGGACGGCGCGGTGCGGGTCGGCGTCACCGGCGCCCACGGCGATGGCGTCTTCCGGGCAACGGAGATCGAGCGCGCCCTGACCTCGTCATGGAGCCCGGAAGCGGTCGAGACCGTCACGATCAGTCCGGAAGGGATGCTGTCGGACATCCATGGCTCGGCGGCCTACCGCGCAAACCTCGTCAAGGTAATGGCGAAACGGGCGGTTGCCGCGGCGCCCTAAACACCGGGCGGCACATTGCGCCAACCGGCGCTTGGTGCCATGTGTCGCCCATGATCATCTGCTCATGCAACGTCCTCGCCAAGGCGCGGATCGCGGCCGCGGCGGATGCGCTGGCCCGCGAGAACCCCAGGCGACCGGTGACGCCAGGCGCCGTCTTCCGCGTCCTTGGCGCGCGACCCCAATGTGGGACGTGCTTCACCTTGGTTCGCCGGATTATCGCCGATGCCGGCATCACCTTCACCTGCCCGGAGCCGCTTGCCACCGTTGCCGAGGACGACCTTTCCGCCGCCGAGATGGAGATGGCATTTGACCGTGCGGAAAACGTGTCCTAACCTTAGAAAGACTCCAAACTAGGGAATTGCCGCAATGAAGGGCGACGCCAAGGTCATCGACTATCTCAACCAGTCCCTCAGGCACGAACTGACGGCAGTGAACCAGTATTGGCTTCACTACCGGCTGCTCGAGGACTGGGGCTACTTGAAGCTCGCCAAGAAGGAGCGGAAGGAATCGATCGAGGAGATGCAGCACGCCGACAAGCTGGTCGATCGCATCGTGTTCCTCGAGGGCTTTCCCAACATGCAGCAGCTCAACCCGCTTCGAATCGGGCAGAACGTCAAGGAGGTTCTGGAGGCGGATCTCGAGGGCGAATACGATGCCCGCACCCTCTACAACGAGGCGCGGGAGGTCTGCCGGGCGGCCGCCGACTATGTCTCGATGAAGCTTTTCGAGGATCTCCTCGCCGACGAGGAGAGCCATATCAATTTCCTCGAGACACAGCTCAGGCTTCTGGGCGAGATCGGCGCCGAGCGGTACGGCCTGCTCCAGGCCGAATCGGCTGACGAGGCGGAGTAAGGAGAGAACGACCTGCCCGTTCACCGCCCCAAGCGGTCGTCGGCGTCAACAATGATGTCACGTAGCATAAACCGGTCGCTGCCTTAGGCGCCCGGAGGTCCGCCCGCGGGTCAGACCAATATCTGCAATCCTTCCATCTCCGGCTCGAACAGGCGCCAAGTGTTCCGCCCGTTCCGCTTGGCGCCATAGAGGGCGATATCCGCCCGGCGAAGGAGCGTGTCATCGCCCAGCGGATCGGCGGGAACAATCGCAATCCCCACGGAGGCGGACACCACCACGTGTCGGCCCATGACCGGGATCGGCTCCGCCAGGCGGTCGACGATCTTGCGTGCAAGATTCACAGCCGTCGCCGGCTGGTCCCTGGCGAGCTGGATGATCGCGAATTCGTCGCCGCCCAGCCGCGCCACCACGTCACCCGCCGCGACGAGATCGGACAGGGTTCGCGCCGTGGCAACCAGAACTTCGTCGCCCGCAGCATGGCCGTTCCGATCGTTCACGCCCTTGAACCCGTCGAGGTCGATGAGAAGCAGTGAAATCGCCTCGCCTCCCGGTTGGAGCTGGAGGATCGCCTCGCGAAGGAGCCTCTGAAACAGTGCACGGTTGGCGAGACCGGTCAGATGGTCATGCTCCGCGTTGTATCGAATCATCTGCTCGGCCCGGCGAAACTCGGTGATGTCGGTTATGCAGCCGACGATCAGTCGCGTGCCATCCGGCAGGTCCAAGGCCTGTTTCCGCGTGATGATGGTCCGCAGTTCACCGCTGCCGTCGGTGATGTGCTCCTCGTTCTCGTTGGGATCACCGGTCTCGAGAATCGCCAGGTCTACGGCCCGGAAGACCGCCGCCTGCTCGGCTGGCACGAAGTCCGTGTCGAACCGGCCGACGAGTTCGTCGAACGTGCGACCCATCAGCCGGCACATTGCCCTGTTGACGACCAGAAAGCGGCTGTCGCGGTCCTTGACGAAGACGGCGTTGGGAACAGCGTCGATGATCCCGCGAAGTGTAGAGATGTCCGCCAGGAGATTCTTGGTGTTCATCTGCGTGGCCATCAAGCGCCCAGGCACTTCTTGCCATCTCGACTTTTGTAAAGCAGTGAATGACTCTATTCAACTCTTAGACAACTCAAAGGCGGCTTCCCGATTTTGGGTAAACGATCGCTGAACCCACCGCTCCTGGCAGGCGCGCGGCCCGCGAATGTACCGGCGGCGAGGCCGCTGCCGGCCTTCAGCCGGTCACGCCTCCCGCCGGGAGCCTCCCTCCATCCTGCGCCTCATCCCAGGCGGGGTTGGCTCAACTCCGCCGATCCGCTAAGTTCGCCGCCACATTTTCCGCGTAATGCTACCGGCAAGGCTCCTACTGAGATTCCCGCCCTCGGGCTCAGGAATCGCGTGCCCGCCGAACACGGAGCTTCACATCATGCCGACGATCGCTCTCGTCGACGATGATCGCAACATCCTCGCCTCTGTCTCCATCGCCCTCGAATCCGAGGGCTACCGGGTGCAGACCTATACCGACGGGGCGTCTGCCCTCGACGGATTCCAGACCGCCATGCCGGACCTCGCCATCCTCGACATCAAGATGCCGCGGATGGACGGTATGGAACTCCTCCGCCGTCTGCGCCAGAAGACCGACCTGCCGGTGATCTTCCTCACCTCCAAGGATGACGAGATCGACGAGCTCTTCGGCCTCAAGATGGGAGCCGACGACTTCATCAAGAAGCCTTTCTCGCAGCGCCTCCTGGTCGAGCGGGTGAAGGCCGTGCTTCGCCGGTTCCAGCCGCGGGACGCCTCGCAGCCGAAGCAGGTCGAAGCCGCAAAGGTTCTCGACCGCGGCGCGCTGTCGATGGACCAGGAGCGCCACACTTGCACCTGGAACGGGCAGCCGGTGACGCTCACGGTGACCGAATTCCTGATCCTCTACGCCCTGGCCCATCGGCCGGGAGTGGTGAAGAGCCGGAACGCGCTCATGGATGCGGCCTACGACGACCAGGTCTACGTCGACGACCGCACCATCGACAGCCACATCAAGCGGCTCCGCAAGAAGTTCAAGGTGGTCGATCCCGAATTCGACATGATCGAGACCCTTTATGGCGTAGGATACCGGTTCAAGGAGGTCTGACGGCGCGCGACCGCCAAGCGACCCTAGATGACGGCTACGACCGAGGATCAGACGGTACAGGACGCGCCGGCGGCGGAACCGGCGGCAACGCGTTCGCAACGGGCGCGGAAAGGCTTCAGCCGCTTCCTCGGCCTGCACCTCTTCTCGAGCCTCACCCGCCGGATCATCGTCGTAAACCTCGCGGCGCTGATCGTTCTTGTCTCCGGCATCCTCTACGTCAACCAGTTCCGCGCCGGCCTGACCGATGCGAGGGTCGCAAGCCTCCTCGTCCAAGGCGAGATCATCGCCGGGGCGCTCGCGGCGTCCTCGACGATGGCGCCGAGCCCCACCGCCATCGACCCCGACAGCCTGCTCGAACTTGAGGCCGGACAGAACCCCGCGCCGAGCGACGATGTGTTCGACGCCTACGAGTTCGGCATCAATCCCGAGCGCGCGGCACCCATCCTCCGCCGTCTGATCACCCCGACCCGGACGCGGGCCCGCATCTACGACCGCGACGGGGCCCTGGTCATCGACTCGCGCCATCTCTATGCGCGCGGTCAAGTCCTGCGCTTCGACCTGCCCTCCGCGGACAAGGAAGATTCGGGGCTGATGGACCGCGTCTGGCAGACCATCAACCTCTGGCTCCAGCGCAGCGATCTTCCGCTTTACAAGGAGCTCGGCGCCGCCAACGGCAAGGGCTATGCCGAGGTCGCAAGCGCGCTCGAGGGCGCCGCGCAGAACATCGTGCGTGTCACCGACCGCGGCGAACTGATCGTCTCCGTCGCCGTGCCGATCCAGCGCTACGGCACGCTCTATGGCGCGCTGCTCTTGTCGACCGAGGCCGGCGACATCGACGCAATCGTGCACGCCGAGCGGCTCGCCATCGTCCGCGTCTTCGTGGTTGCGGCCGCGGTCACCGTCCTTCTCTCGATCCTGCTCGCCGGCACCATCGCCGCCCCCCTCCGACGCCTCGCCGATGCCGCCGACCGGGTGCGCCACGGCGGCATGAAGTCGCGACCCGAGATCCCCGACTACAGCCACCGCGGCGACGAGATCGGACATCTCAGCCAGGCCGTGCGCGACATGACCACCGCGCTCTACAACCGCATCGAGGCGATCGAGAGCTTCGCCGCGGACGTCGCGCATGAGCTCAAGAATCCGCTCACCTCGCTCAGAAGCGCGGTCGAGACCCTGCCTCTCACCAAGACCGACGAGGCCAAGGCGCGGCTCGCCGCCATCATCCAGCACGACGTCCGCCGGCTCGACCGGCTGATCAGCGACATCTCCAATGCATCGCGTCTCGACGCCGAACTCGCGCGCCAGGACGCCGCGCCGGTCAACGTGCGCCAGGTCCTCGAGACCGTGGTCAACATGATGCGGGACACGACCCCGGCCGACGGGCCAAAGTTCCAGCTCGACATTCAGCGCGCGGAGCCCGAGGACTACTTCGTCCTCGGCCACGACATCCGCCTCGGCCAGGTGTTCAACAACCTGATCGACAATGCGCGTTCCTTCTGCCGGAAGGACGGAACGGTTCGCGTCCGGCTGCGGCCGATCAAGGGCGGCGGCGTCGAGGTCAGCGTCGAGGACGACGGACCCGGGATCCGCGCTGACCAGTTCGAGCGCATCTTCGAGCGTTTCTACACCGATCGTCCCGACCAGGAGTCCTTCGGCCAGAACTCGGGTCTCGGCCTTTCGATCTCCAAGCAGATCGTCGAGGCGCATCGCGGCACGATCGTCGCGGAGAACCGCACCCGGCCCTCGCCCAACCCAGGCGAGCCGCCAGAAGTCCTCGGCGCGCGCTTCATCGTGCGCCTGCCGGCGGAATGACGGCGACTGCCACGGTGCACGCTTCGGCCATCCTTATCGGCAAGCATGGCGTGCTTATCCGCGGCGCCTCAGGGAGCGGCAAGTCGTCGCTGGTGCTCGGCCTGATCGACCGCGATCCGGAGGAGACACGGCTCATCGCCGACGATCGCGTCCATCTCTCCGTGGCGCACGGCCGGCTGATCGCCACCGCCCCGAAACAGCTTGCCGGCAAGCTCGAAGTGCGCGGCCAAGGGATCGTCGATCTCGCGCATGTCTCATCAGCGGCGATAGACCTTGTGATCGACCTGCTGCCTGCCGACCAATGCCCGCGCCTGCCCGAGGCCGAGGATATGAGAGTCGAAATCGACGGCATGATCCTGCCGCGCCTGAAGCTGCCGATTGGGGCAAGCGACGGGCCGGCGCGGGTGCGCCTTGCGGCGCAACGTCTTGCGAACGCCACTCAGGCGTGAAGCGGCCCGCGACAATGCTTCGCCTCATGCCTCTTGCGTTGCGGAATCGATTGGTGAAGATTGCGCGCTCCGGCCGAAGCCGGGTGGGGGAATGTCTCCGGCGTCCTTGCGAGGGCGTGATAGGGAACGGGTCGGGAAAAGCCAGGTCGCGATGATCGGACTTGTTCTCGTGACCCACGGCAAGCTTGCCGTGGAGTTTCGTGCGGCGCTCGAGCATGTGGTCGGCGCGCAGACCCAGATCGAAACCGTATCGATCGGTCCCGACGACGATGTCGAGCGGCGGCGCCAGGATATTCTCGAGGCGGTCGGCCGCGTCAACGACGGTTCCGGCGTCATAGTGCTGACCGACATGTTCGGCGGCACGCCGTCGAACCTGGCGATCTCGGTGATGGAGCCGAACAAGGTCGAGGTGATTGCCGGCGCCAACCTCCCGATGCTGATCAAGCTCGCGAGCGTGCGCGGCGAGAAGCCGCTCGCCCAGGCGATTGCCGACGCGCAGGAGGCCGGCCGGAAGTACATCAACGTCGCGAGCCAGGTGCTCAACGGCAAATGACCGTCGGCGCCACCGTGAGCAATCTTCTCCGTCGCGAACTGACGATCGTCAACAAGCGCGGCCTTCACGCCCGCGCCGCGGCGAAGTTCGTGCAGACCGCCGAGCGCTTTGAAGCGGAGATCACCGTCACCAAGGATTCGACCACGGTGGGCGGCACCTCGATCATGGGTCTGATGATGCTCGCGGCCGGACCGGGCTCGGTGATCACCGTGAGCGCCGAAGGCACCGACGCGGACGCAGCCCTTGCCGCGCTATCCGATCTCGTCGCCGGCATGTTCGGCGAGGAGGGATAGCCCCGAGCGGGCCGAACCAGGTTCGGCCGTCAATGCGCCTCGTCCCAGTTCGAGGCGGCGTGCGCATCGACATGGAGCGGCACCGAGAGGGATACCGCAGGCTCGGCGGCTCCGGCCATGACGCGCGCGATCACCGGGATCGCCGTCTCTGCCTCCTCCTCGGGCACCTCGAACACCAGTTCGTCATGGACCTGGAGCAGCATCCGCGCCGAGACCTTCGCCTCCCGTAGCGCCGGCTCCATCCGAATCATGGCGCGCCGCATGATGTCGGCGGCCGTTCCCTGGATCGGCGCATTGATCGAGGCGCGCTCGACGAAGGACCGCTCCG
>DASSPO010000012.1:0-2372 GCA_035699585.1 Bauldia sp. | reverse complement strand
CGCTCGAAGGGATCGGCCTCAGGCAAAAGTGCAGAGACTTCTACACCAAGGGCGCAAACAGGATCAGGGAGCTTCCAGGCCGGCCCGCCTTTGCCATCTTCTCGGCACGCTGGAACAACAAGGAGAGCTTCGACGAGGTGCTGAAGGTCGCGCCTGCCGAAGTCCTGGCGGCTGCCGGGTTGCGCCTGCCGCCGCCCGCAGATCTTAGGCCTGCCATGGCGCTGGGGGTGGCCGGGTTCCTCACCGAAGCGCAAGAAAATTGGCGGGCGGAGAGGGTTCTGATCATCGGCCCGGTTCCCGAGTTTCGCCATCCGGTACCCGAATGCCTTGCGCGCGCCGATCATCGGGGGCTCGACCGCGACGTCTGCTCGATGCCGCGAGAACGTGTCGAAAGGCGCCGGCGGGAGACGATGATCACGCTCGATTATCTGGCTGCCCAGTTCCCGAACGTCCGGGTCATCGATCCGATCGATCTCTTCTGCGATGAACGGCTCTGCCGCCCATATGACAGCGGGGGACCGCTTTATACCGACGGGGATCACCTCAGTGTCCGCGGTGCGGAGAAGCTCTATGCTGCTTTCAGCAAGGACTTCGCGTGGGCGATCGAAGGCAACGCGGCGACGGTCAGCGAAGTGAGTGAGAACGCGCGGGGCTCAGCGGCCGGCAGCGCGGCGTCTCCATAGCCCCGCTGAGAGAGCCGTATCGGCGCTCTTCCATGGCATCTTTTTTGGGGCTAGGGAGGCGTCGGCACCAGGCTGGCTCGCGAGGGAAGCACCGAATGACGACCACCGACACCCGCATTTCCATACCTGGCGTCGAGCTTCGAGGGAGCTGGGGCTCGCGTTACGAGGAGGTGCTGAACGACGAAACCGTCGCTTTCCTCGCGGCGCTCCAGCGCAAGTTCAACCCAACCCGTCTGCGCCTCCTTCGCCGGCGCGAGGCCAGACAGCAGGAGTTCGACGCCGGCGCGCTTCCCGACTTCCTGCCGGAGACGAAAGAGATCCGCGAGAGCGACTGGGTGGTCGCCCCGATCCCGCCCGACCTGCTCGATCGGCGCGTCGAGATCACCGGTCCGGTCGACCGCAAGATGATCGTCAATGCCCTCAACTCGGGGGCGAAGGTGTTCATGGCCGACTTCGAGGACGCGACTTCGCCGACGTGGGCGAACGTCGTCGAGGGACAGATCAACCTCAAGGACCGCTGGCACGGGACTCTCGACTTCAAGGATCCGCAGAGCGGCAAGGACTACCGGCTCGGTCCCAGTCCGGCGGTGCTGCTCGTTCGTCCGCGTGGCTGGCATCTCCCCGAGGACCACCTCACCGTCGACGGTCAGGCGATGTCGGGTTCGCTGTTCGACTTCGGCCTCTACATTTTTCTGAACGCCCGGGCGGCGCTCGCAGCGGGGAGCGGTCCCTACTTCTACCTGCCCAAGCTGGAGAGCCATCTCGAGGCACGGCTTTGGAACGAGGTCTTCGCCTACGCCGAACAGGCGCTCGGCATCCCGCACGGTTCGATCAAGGCGACGGTCCTGATCGAGACTCTGCCGGCGGCGTTCGAGATGGACGAGATCATCTACGAGCTCCGCGATCACATGGCCGGGCTCAACTGCGGCCGCTGGGACTACATTTTCTCCTTCATCAAGACGCTCCGGAACAAGCCGGAGTTTCTGCTTCCCGACCGCGGGCAGGTCGTGATGGGCAAAGCGTTCCTGCATGCCTACTCGGAGCTGCTCATAAAGACGTGCCACCGCCGCGGCGCGTTCGCGATGGGCGGCATGGCGGCGCAGATTCCAGACCGCCGCAATCCGGCCGTCAACGTGGCGGCCTTCGAGAAGGTCCGCGCCGACAAGGAGCGCGAGGCCAGGGCCGGCCACGACGGCACTTGGGTCGCCCATCCCGACCTCGTGCCGGTGGCGATGGAGGTGTTCGACAGGTACATGCCTGCGCCCAACCAGCTCGACCGGAAGCGCGAGGACGTTTCGGCGGGGCAGAAGGAGTTGCTCCAGATCCACGAAGGGACGCGCACCGAGGAGGGACTCCGCCAGAACATCCGGGTCGGCGTCCAGTATATCGAGGCCTGGCTTCGCGGGCGCGGTGCGGTCCCGCTCTACAACCTCATGGAGGACGCCGCCACCGCTGAGATCAGCCGCTCGCAGATCTGGCAGCAGATGCACTTCGGCGCGACACTGGAGGACGGGCAGAAGGTGACGCGCGAGCTGTTTGACCGGCTTCTCGGCGAGGAGATGGAGCGGGTCAAGGGCGAGATCGGCCCGGACAACTACGCCGCCGGCCGTTTCCCCGAGGCGATCGACATTTTCCGTTCGCTGTCGACCGCCGATACGCTGTCGCCGTTCCTGACGCTGCCGGCGTACC
>DASSPO010000011.1:0-8447 GCA_035699585.1 Bauldia sp. | reverse complement strand
TCTGGAGATTACTGAATACATCGACGTGGATTTTGGAGCCGGAGTCGAAATTAGCTACGGCACCGGTTCGTTTTTCGTGGTGGGATTAGCCGCGGCTGACGTCGGGAACGAGGATTTCGTGTTCTGAGTAAGGGTGCGCGCAGCGTTGCCCTCCCGGATATTGCAGTCCGAGAGGGCTCACCTTTAACATGTCTGTAAAGGCCAACCTCTTCGTGTGGGAGCTGCATGTCAGATCGGAGGCGGCTTCCCTCGGAGGGCAGACGTAGGTGCCTTCCCCAACCATAGCTGCGCTGCACCGCCCTACCTGATCAACACTGGGGGACTCAATCCGTCGGCGAACACTTCGTCGGCGCGAGCCATGTTTGCGACGAGCATCTGACTCTTTTTCTCCGAAGCGCGGGCCAAGCCATTGATCCGCCACGGATGCGAGGCAGAGTTCAGGCATGGGGCTGATCGGGCCGACCGCATGACCTGAAAGGGCGGGACCTTCATGTTCGAGGCGATGAATCTGGCGATATTCATCGGCTCCGCCCTGGTCGTCGTCGCCGTCTTCACCAGCCTCATCAGTTTCCGCTTCGGGGCGCCGCTTCTCCTCATCTTCCTCACCGTCGGCCTGCTTGCCGGCGAGGACGGGCCGCTCGGCATCGAGTTCGACAACGGCCGTGCGGCGTTTTTCGTGGGCGGCATCGCGCTTGCCATCATCCTCTTCGATTCGGGCTTCGCGACGCGGGCCGCGACGCTCCGCGTCGCCGCCTGGCCGGCCGGCGTGCTCGCCACCCTCGGCGTCGTGATCACCGCCGGGCTGGTCGCGGTCGCGGCGCGGGCGATCTTCGGCCTGCCCTGGATGTACGGCCTGATCCTCGGCGCGGTGGTCGCCCCGACGGACGCGGCGGCGGTGTTCTTCCTCCTGCGGGTGGGCGGCATCAACGTCCGCGACCGCGTCCGCTCGACGCTCGAAGTCGAGTCCGGGTCGAACGACCCGGTGGCGATCTTCCTCACCATCTCGCTGGTCGAGTTCGCCATCGCCCCGAGCGAGGCGCCGGTCACGGATCTGCTGCTTACCTTCGCACTCCAGGCCGGCGTCGGCGGTCTGATCGGCATCGTCGGCGGCATCGGCATCGCCGAGATCGTCAACCGCACCAATTTCGAGGGAGCGCTCTACCCGATCGTGGTGCTCGCGCTTGCGCTCGGCATCTTCGCGGCCGCGGGCATGCTCGAGGGAAGCGGCTTCCTCGCCGTCTTCGTCGCCGGGCTCGTCGCCGGAAACGCGCGCATCCGCCACGCGGTGGCGCTCAAGCGCTTTCAGGAGGGTACCACCTGGCTCAGCCAGATCGCGATGTTCCTCACCCTCGGCCTCCTCGCCACGCCCTCCGAGTTCCTCTCGGCAATGCCGACGGCGTTGGGGATCGCCGTCTTCCTCACCTTTCTCGCCCGGCCGATCGCGGTGTGGCTGTGCATGCTCCCCTTCAGCTTCACGCGGCGCGAGCGCGCCTTCATCTCATGGGTGGGCCTGCGCGGGGCGACCTCGATCCTGCTCGCGATCGTCCCGGCCATAGCCGGCCTCCCTTACGGCCAGGCGATCTTCAACATCACCTTCATCGTCGTTCTGTTCTCGCTGCTCGTACAGGGCTGGACAATCGCGCCGATGGCGCGATGGCTGAAGCTGCTCGTGCCGCCGCGCCTCGGCCCGGTGGAACGCATCGAGCTCGAGCTTCCCGGTCGCGGCAACCACGAGATCGTCACGTATGTCGTTCATCCGGAGAGCCCGGTGGCCAAGGGCCAGCGGATCCCGCGCTGGGCGCGGCCGGCGCTGATCGTCCGCGACGGGCGCTCGCTCCGCTCCGACCGGGCGGGACGCCCGCAGGCCGGAGACCAGATCTACGTACTCACCACGCCCAACTACATCCGTCTCCTCGACGGCCTGTTCGCGGGGCCGGTGGCGGGCGCCTTCGACCCGCAGCTCTACGGCGAGTTCGCGATCGCGCCGGAAACGAAGCTCGCCGACCTTGCGGCGATGTACGAGGCACCGGTCGCGCCCGGCGACGCGGAGCTCACGGTCGCCGAGCTTCTCCGCCGCGAACTCGCCGGCGACATCGAGCAGGGCGACCGCATTCCCTATGGACCGATCGACCTGATCGTACGCAGCGTCGACGATGAGCATGCCATCGTCGACGTGGGCCTTGCGCTCGAGCATTCGCGCCAGCCACCGCCGCAGATCCCGCTTTTCCAGAGCCCGCGGGAGATCGCTGGGCTTGTCAAGGCATGGCGGGCGAGGCGGACGTCGGCGAAAGCGGAGGGTGCACCGCCGTCCGGCGACAAGAGCCCGGACGACGCCGCCTGAACGAAGGGGGCGACGGCCGCGCGTGTGTCCGGCGTGGCGGCGTGCTAGCATCCGCCGCCCGTCAAACGTCTCTCACAAACGCATGTTCACCCCCGACGAACTCGCCGCAATTCCCCTGTTCTCGACGCTTCCTGCGGCCAAGCTCGGGGAGGTCATCCGGCACGCTGCCGACATTCGCGTCGCCCCGGGCGAGTACATCGTTCATGAGGGCGAGGACCCCGCGCTCTTCGTGGTCATTTCCGGCCTGATCGAGGTCGTCAGGCTGAGCGACGGAATCGAACGGAAGGTGGGCGAGCGGAAGCCGGGCGTGATGTTCGGCGAGATACCGCTGATCTACGGCACGCAATTCCAGTCGAGCGGCCGTGCCCTCGAACCGACGCGGGCGCTCCGCCTCGATGCGCGGCACTACTATGCGCTTGCCGCCGACGTGCCGGACTTCGCCAAGGCGGTACGGGAGATCGCCGAGTACCGGGTCAGCGGGCCGAAAGGGCTGCAGAGCATCATCGCCGAACGGCGCAAGCCGCAGGTGACGATGGTCGGCCACCGCTACGACCCGTTCTGCGTCGAGCTCCGCCGTTTCCTCACGCGGAACCAGATCACGTTCGAGGGCTTCGACGTGGAGGAAGCGGACGTTGCCGAGCGGTGGGGGACACCGGTTCCGCACGAGGCGGAGCTGCCGACGCTTCGCCTCGCCGACGGGAGGGAGCTGGTCAGGCCGCAGCCGCGCGAGCTGGCCGAGCGGCTGGGGCTGCAAACCGCGCCGACCATGACGGTTTACGACACCGTGATCATCGGCGGCGGCCCGGCGGGTCTGGCGGCGGCGGTGTACGGGGCCTCTGAGGGATTGAAGACGGTGGTGATCGAACGCGAGGCGCCCGGCGGCCAGGCCGGCACCTCGTCGCGGATCGAGAACTATCTGGGCTTTCCGAACGGCATCTCGGGCGACGAGCTGGCGCTCCGCGCGCTCCGCCAGGCCAAGCGGCTGGGGGCGGAGATCCTCATCACCAGGCACATCGAGCGGATCAACACCGACTCCCGCGCCATTCATCTCGACGGCGGCGAGACGATCTACGGGCGCACCATCATCATCGCCACCGGCGTGAGCTGGCGCCGCCTCGACATCGAGGGCTTCGACCGGCTGATCGGCAAGGGCATCTATTACGGGGCGGCGCGGAGCGAGGCCACCGCGACGCAAGGCCTCGACGTGCATCTGATCGGCGCTGGCAATTCGGCCGGACAGGCGGCGATGTTCTTCGCCAACCACGCCCGCACGGTGACGATGATCGTACGCGGGGATTCGCTCGAGAAGAGCATGTCGCGCTATCTGATCAACCAGGTACGATCGAAGGACAACATCAAGGTGGCGCTCCAGTCCGAGGTGAAGGGCCTCCATGGCGACGATCACCTGACCGCCATCGACATCCACGACCGCGCCGGCGGCACGGTGCGCCGGGAGACTTGTGGCGGGCTCTTCGTCTTCATCGGCGCCGACGCCGAGACCTCGTGGCTGCCGCCGGAGATCGTGCGCGACGCGCGCGGCTATGTGCTGACCGGCGCCGACCTGATGAAGACCGGCCTTTGGCCCGGCGAGCGCGACCCCTATCTCCTCGAGACCAGCATGCCCGGCGCCTTCGCCTGTGGCGACGTGCGCTTCTCGCCGGTCAAGCGGGTGGCGGCGGCGGTGGGGGAGGGAAGCATGGCGATCGCCTTCGTTCACCAGTACCTGAAGGAGCTCAGTGGCGGGCGGGCTTGAGGTCAGACGACGTCGACATCGACGTTGTCTCGCTTCGACAGCTTCAGGCCGGCGATCTTGATGCCGTCGTCGCCGAAATCGAGGACTGTGCCCTTTCGATAGGTGCGCACCACGTCGAACACGTCGAAGATGTTGTTCGCCAGGCCGGTGTCGACCCAGGGCGAATCCGATTTTCAGTTGGCTCCGTTCGGGTACTTCCCCGCCGTGGAGGGCGTCATCGCCAATTCCGGCGCGATCGATGTCGCAGGCGACGGGGCCTCCGGCATACTCGCCGTCGGCGACGGGAATCACATCACCAACAGCGGCCGGATAGCCACCGACGGCGGCATCGCCGGCGCCGGGCCTCTCGGCCCGCTCAGCGCCGCCGGGGTGATCGTCTCCGGGCATGACGCGATCGTGGAAAATGAGACCACCGGGCTCATCCGCAGCGCCGACGCGGCTTCGGCCGCGGTCGAATTGAACATCATCGAGCGGATCGGGCTGATCGTCGCCGACACCGCCACGCGCCTCGAGAATTTCGGCAAGATCAAGGGCGCGGACCTCGCGATCCTCGGCGGCGCCGGCGAGGAGACCGTGGTCAACCGCGGGCGGATCGTCGGCGACGTCGATCTCGGGGCGGGCGCGGATACGTTCGTCTTCGGCAAGGGTGGCACGGTGGCGAGCACCGTCCTTCTCGGGGAAGGCGACGATCTCGTGTGCATCAGGAACGGCGCAGGCGAGGCGGAAGTCGCCGATTTCGCGGCCGGTCCGGGCGGGGACGTCGCCGATGTCTCGGCCTTCTTCGCGAGCTTCGCCGAGCTGATGTCCGAGGCCGAACAGGACGGCGGCGACGTGGCGATCGATCTCGACCACAACGACCGCCTGGTTCTCCGGGACGTCCAGCTCGGCGATCTGAGCGCGGGCGATTTCCTGTTCGCGTGATCGGCCGACGATGCCTACGCCGCGTTGTCCATGGCAAGACGCCGGTCGAGATAGTCGGCGCAGATGCCGATCAGCTCATCGACATTGTTTTCGAAGAAATGGTTGGCGCCCGGAATGATGTGCTGGTCGATCTTGATGCCGCGCTGGGTCTTGAGCTTGTCGACGAGAGTCTGGACGTCCTTCGGCGGCACGACACGGTCTGCGTCGCCGTGCACGATCAGCCCGGAAGACGGGCAGGGGGCGAGGAAGGTGAAGTCGTGGAGGTTGGCTGGCGGGGCGATCGAGATGAAGCCTTCGATCTCCGGCCGGCGCATGAGCAGCTGCATGCCGATCCAGGCGCCGAACGAGAAGCCGGCGACCCAGCAGCTCTTCGCATCGGCGTGCATGGACTGGACCCAATCGAGCGCGGCCGCGGCGTCGGACAGCTCGCCGGCCCCGTGGTCGAACGTGCCCTGACTGCGGCCCACACCGCGGAAGTTGAAGCGGAGCACGGCGAAGCCGCGCTTCGAAAACATGTAGAAGAGCTGATAGACCACCTGGTTGTTCATCGTCCCGCCAAACTGGGGATGCGGGTGGAGGATGATGGCGATCGGGCCGTTCTTCTGCTTTGCCGGCTGAAAACGCCCTTCCAGACGGCCGGCCGGGCCGGCGAAGATGACTTCTGGCATGTGCTCTGGCTTCTTTCTTTTCGTGCCACCGCGACCGTCCGGCGCGCCGCGCCCGTCGGCCGGTTGAAAATCCTGATCCCTCAGGTCTTGGCCGCCGTTGTCGGACCGGGCAACGGCGAGGCGGCCTTCATATCACAATGGGCGGGGTTGATTTCAAGCGCGTTGCGAGCCTCCCGCGTGCCGGCGGACGCCCGGTTTCAAGCAGGCGCCGAAGAGGCGCCCGCCGAACGCTTGAGACTTGTTCGCCGCGCGGGTGTAGAATGCCTTTGAGTTACAACCGAGCGAGGCTTCCGCGTTGTCCGGGCAGGCACCCCCGCGACCTACCGAGGAACTTCTTTTGCTCGAGCACGAAGTGCTCAAGGCAATGGCGACCGGCGAGACGCTCGCCGCCGCGATGGACCGGCTGTGCCGGCGGGTGGAGGGACTGGCACCGGCGGCCATCTGCTCGATCCTGGAGGTCGACAAGGACGGCATCCTTCACCCGCTCGCCGCACCATCGTTGCCGGAAACCTATTCGGCGGCCCTCGACGGAATCAGGATCGGTCCGAAGGTCGGATCATGCGGGACCGCGGCGTTCCTCCGCAGGGAGGTCGACGTCACCGATATCGCCACCGATCCGCTCTGGGACGACTACCGCCATCTCGTCGAGCCGCTCGGCCTTCGCGGCTGCTGGTCGAGCCCGATCCTTGCCGCCGACGGCAAGGCCCTGGGGACCTTTGCCTTCTACTATCGCGAGAAGGACGGGGCGCGGAACATCGAGCGTCATATCGTCGACGCCTGCGTCCCGCTTTGCGCGATCGTCATGGAGCACGAACGGGCCCGCGCCGAGCGCGAACGTCTGGCCTACCACGATGGGCTGACCGGCCTCGCCAACCGCGCCGCCTTCTTCCGACGCGCCCAGCACATGATCGCCGAGGCGGGCGGGGACGGATCGCTCACGATGCTCTACCTTGATCTCGACGGGTTCAAGGACGTCAACGATTCCCTTGGGCACTTCGCCGGCGACCAGCTTCTTGCGGCCGTCGGCCAGCGGCTTCTCGCCTTCGCGGCGAACGAAGGCGAGGTGGCGCGGATCGGCGGAGACGAATTCGCGCTCCTCGTCGAGGGCAGCGACCGGGGCCGGGCGGAGCGCCTTGCCCACAAGCTCCTCGCCCTGTTCGACCGGCCGATCGAGGTCGACGGTCAGACCGTGACGATGCGCGCCAGCATCGGAATCGCGTTCCGAGAGGCCGGCGACCGCGACCTGATCGAGCTCCTGAAGAGGGCCGACCTTGCGCTCTATCGCGCCAAGGCCGACGGCGGCGGCCGTCCCGCCTTCTTCCATTCCGAGCTTGCGGGCGTGGTGCTGCGGCGGCGCGAGCTCGAAAACGACCTCAACAAGGCGATCAGAGCCCGTGAGTTCTTCCTCGTCTACCAGCCGATCGTCGACCTCGCCACCGGCGCCGTCACGGGCTGCGAGGGCCTGGTCCGCTGGCTCCACCCAACGGCCGGGCTGCGACCGCCGTCCGACTTCATCGGGACCGCGGAGGAACTGGGACTGATCATCCCCATCGGCGCCTGGGTCCTGGAGGAAGGGTGCCGGGCGGCGACTCGCTGGCCGGAGGGCATCTATGTCGCGATCAACCTGTCCGCCGTCCAGCTCCGCGAGCCCGGGTTCGACGCAACGGTGGCGACAATTCTCTCGCGGACCGGGCTCCCCGCATCCCGGCTACAGCTCGAGATAACCGAGTCGGTGCTCCTCGCCGAAAGCCCGGTGACGCGTGCGACACTCTCCCAATTGCGCGCGATCGGCGTGGGCATCGCGCTCGATGACTTCGGCACCGGCTATTCGTCCCTCCGCTCGATCCGCGCCTTCCGGCCCGACACGATCAAGATCGACCAGTCCTTCATCGGCGAACTCGGCGTCGACGAGCAAGCGACGACCATCGTACGGGCGGTGATTGCGCTTGCAGGAAACCTCGGGATGACCACCACCGCCGAAGGCATAGAGACGGCCGAGCAGGCCCGGCTGCTTGTCGAGGAGGGGTGTCGCGAGGGACAGGGCTACCACTTCGCCCGGCCGATGGCCGAGGAACAGCTGGCCCTTCTGCTCGCGACCCGCAGGCTCCCCGGGGTCGCGGCCCCCCGGGCCGCGGCCGGTTAGCGCACCGTCGTTGTCGCATTGTCAACTTTCCGCGCTATTATGGGTTCCGGCGAGCGGGGCGCTTCGCTAGACGGATGCGCGAATTGCGCGAAATCGTCAGGACCGGTGCGATCCGCGAGTTCAGCCACGGCGAGATTCTCGCCGACCGGACGGTCCACATCATCGGCCTGGTCGTGGGCATCGCCGGCGCGATCAGCCTCACGCTGATCGCCGCGATCGAGCAACGCTGGACCGCGCTCATCACCGTGGTCGCCTACTCGGCCGGCCTGGTAGCCATGCTCAGCTTTTCCGCCGCATACAATCTCGGCCACCGCAGCCGCTATCGCCATGTGCTCCGGCGGCTCGACCATGCGGCGATCTTTGTCATGATCGCCGGTACGTACACCCCCTTCACCATCCTTGGCCTGGAGGGTGGCTGGCGGATCGGCATGACGATCGCGGTCTGGGCGATCGCTGCCGCCGGCATCGCGGTGAAGCTGTTCGCGCCGGCGCATCGCTCGACACGCATCTCGACCCTCGCCTATCTCGTCTTCGGCTGGATCGGCATTATCGCCATCGAGCCGCTTCTCCACAGCGTCAGCCCGGGGGTCTTGATCCTGCTCGCCATCGGCGGCGGACTCT
>DASSPO010000010.1:0-4991 GCA_035699585.1 Bauldia sp. | reverse complement strand
CGCCCTCGGCCTGACCTGGGCCAAGGTCGAGCCCGGCGACCGCGATCTCGACGTCACCCTGAGCGTGGTCGACGAGATGCGCCCGCGTCAGCCGATGACGATTCCGGTAGCAATTTCGAACCTGCAGCCCGGCACGGAGGCATTCGTCACCGTCGCGGCGGTCGATGTCGGCATCCTCAACCTCACCAACTTCGAGCCGCCGGCGCCGGACGACTGGTACTTCGGCCAGCGGAAGCTCGGTATCGAGATCCGCGACCTCTATGGGCTGCTCATCGACCGAATGCAGGGCGTGCCGGGCGAGATTCGCTCCGGTGGCGACGGCGGGGGAGCGCGCCTCGCCGCGCCGCCGCCGACCGAGAAGCTTGTCGCGTTCTATTCCGGCATCGTCGAGGTTGGGCCGGACGGCAAGGCGACCATCTCCTTCAACATGCCGCAGTTCAATGGAACCGTCCGCGTCATGGCGATGGCGTGGTCGCGCCAGGGCGTCGGCCATGCCGTCAAGGACGTTCTCGTCCGCGACCCCGTCGTGGTCACCGCCAGCATTCCTCAGTTCCTGCACACCGGCGACACGTCGAGGCTCCTCGTCGAAGTCAACAACGTCTCCGGCGCGGCCGGCGACTACGGCGTCAAGATCGATGCGGGCGACGGCATCGGCATTGCCGAGGCCGACCTCGAGCGGACCGTGACGCTCGCCGAGAAGGCGCGGCAAAGCTTCAACATCCCGATCTCCGGAGAGGCGGTTGGCGACTACACGATCACCGTCAGCTTGACCACGCCCGACGGCGAGGTATGGCCGCGCGAGCTTGCCCTCGGCATACGTCCGCCCGGCCAGCCGGTATCGCGGCGGAACGTCGTCGCAGTTGCCGGCGGCGCGACGCTGACGGTGGACGCTGCCCCGCTCGCCGAGTTCGTTCCGGGCACGGCATCGGTCGGCGTTTCGATCGGCGGCCCGAGCCGGCTGGACGTGGCGGGCATCCTCGTGGCGCTCGACCGCTATCCCTATGGCTGTGCCGAGCAGCTGACCAGCCGCGCACTGCCGCTCGTCTATCTCAATGACGTCGCCGTCGCCATCGGCGCCGCCACCGACGCCGAGATCGGCGAGCGGGTGCAGAAGGCGATTCAGGGGGTCCTTGCCAACCAGTCGTCGTCGGGCTCGTTCGGCCTTTGGGGACCCTATGGCGACGGCAACCTCTGGCTCGATGCCTACGTCACCGACTTCCTGACCCGCGCCGCGGAGAAGGGATACGACGTGCCGGAGCTATCCAGGACGATCGCCCTCGACAACCTGTCGAACCGGCTCTCCTATGCCGATGACTTCACCAAAGGCGGAGAAGACATTGCCTACGCCCTCTACGTGCTTGCCCGGGCAGGCCGCGCCTCGCTCGGCGATCTTCGGTACTACGCCGAGACGAAGATCGGGAACTTCGGCACCGCCCTGGCAAAGGCCCAAGTAGGTGCCGCACTTGCCCTCTACGGCGATCGCCAGCGCGCTGCCCGCGCCTTCGAGGCGGCGTTCAGCGATCTCAATGTCGGTCGCGATCCCGACGTCTGGATCGACGACTACGGCAGCCAGCTCCGCGACAAGGCGGCGGTGCTGACGCTTGCCGCCGAGAGCGAGATCGGTATGGCCGACCTCCGCGCGCTCGCCAACGACGTCGCCCGCGAGGAGGAGCTTCGCCGCTACACCAGCACCCAGGAGAACGCCTGGATGCTGCTTGCCGCGGCCGCCCTCATCAAGGACGCCTCGCGCACGAGCTTCGAGATCGAAGGAGCTGCCGTTGCCGGACCGCTCTTCAAGGAGTACAGCCAGGCGACGCTCGAAGCCGCGCCGGTGGCGATCAAGAACCTCGGGACCGAAACGCTCGACGCCGTACTCACCACCACCGGCGTCACCGTCGTGCCGGAACCCGCGGGCGGCAACGGCTTCACCATCGAGCGCTTCTACTATACCGTGGATGGCGAGCCGACCGACATCGCTGCCGTCGGTCAGAACCAGCGGATCGTGGTGATGTTGACCGTCACCGCCGACCAGGCCCGGGACGGCAACATCCTCGTTGTCGACCCGATTCCCGCCGGCTACGAGATCGAGAATCCCAATATTTCGGCGAGCGGCGAGGTGGTCAACTTCGGTTGGCTCAGCGTCGAGCGGAACGCGGCCCACACCGAGGCGCGGGTCGACCGTTTCGTGGCGGCGTTGGACCGGACTTCGGACGACCCGCTCCAGTTCAGCGTCGCGTATTCGATGCGGGCGGTGTCGCCGGGCACGTTCGCCCAGCCGGCGGCGACGGTCGAGGACATGTACCGTCCCTACCTCAACGCCCGCACCGCCACCGGCACGGTCGAGGTCGTCGGGCCGACCCGGTAGGACGCGACCACCATGACAGCTGTGTCCGCTCGCCCACAACTAAGCGGCGACGGGGCCTTCTCAGGGTCGCCGAATCCGGGTTCCCACTTGGGCGGGAGGGAGCCGGAAAGACAATCTCGGCGCGCCCGCGGCGAGGGCGGCACTGCTATCGGCGGGCTAGGCCGCCTGCCGGGAGGGGCGGCGTCATGACCCGCCTCGACCGCCTGGGCTTTATCGCCGCAGTCGTCATCGTCACTCTGGGCGCGCCGGTCATCCTCTGCGCCGCCCACGTCCGCGACCTCGAGGCCAGCCTTCCCCAGCCAACGGCGCCGGCTGACGTCCCGACCTCAACGGTCGTGGTCGACCGCGACGGGCGCCTGCTCCGTCCTTTCACCATCGGCGACGGGCGCTGGCGCCTTCCGGTCGCAAAGACCGACGTCGATCAACGCTATCTAGACTTCCTCGTGGCCTACGAGGATCGCCGCTTCGCCGAGCACGACGGCGTCGACTGGCGTGCGCTCATGCGCGCCGCCGGCCAGTTTGTCCTTGCCGGCGGTCACATCGTCTCGGGCGGCTCGACACTCACCATGCAGGCCGCGCGCCTCCTCGACGGCGCGCCGACCCGCGAGGCCGATGGAAAGCTGCGCCAGATCCTCATGGCACGGAAGCTCGAGGATCGCTTCACCAAAGACGAGATTCTCACGCTCTACCTGATGCTTGCGCCCTTTGGCGGCAACGTCGAGGGCGTGCGCGCGGCGAGCCTCGCCTACTTCGGCAAGGAGCCAACGCGGCTCACGGTCGCTGAGGCCGCCCTGCTTGTGGCGCTGCCCCAGTCACCCGAGGCGCGACGTCCCGACCGCGATCCGGATGCGGCGCGCGCCGCACGCGATCGTGTCATCGATCGCCTGGTCGTCGCCGGCCTCCTCGGCGTGGAGGAAGCGGCGGCGGCCAAGACCGAGCGCGTGCCCACCGCCCGCCGCGACTTCCCCATGCTCGCTGCGCATCTCACCGAGCGCGCGCTCGCCGCGCACCCTAGCCAAAGCGCGATTCGTCTGACGCTCGACCGCGGCCTCCAGGCCTCGCTCGAGGCGTTGGCCCGGGACCGCGCCGGAGCTTTCGGGCCGAAGCTGTCGATGGCGATCGTCGTCGCCGACCACATGAGCGGCGCCATCCTCGCCTCGATCGGCTCGCCGGGGTTGCTCGAGGACGGGCGCGCAGGGCATGTCGACATGACCACTGCCGTCCGCTCGCCCGGCTCGACCCTCAAGCCGTTGATCTACGGCCTCGCCTTCGAAGAGGGCCTAGCTCATCCCTCGAGCCTGATCGAGGACCGACCTACGGCCTTCGGCGCCTACGCCCCACAGAACTTCGACGGGCATTTCCGCGGCACCGTCACCATGCGCGAGGCGTTGACCGAGTCGCTTAACATCCCGGCGATCGTCACTCTCGACGCGGTCGGCCCGGCGCGGCTGGTGTCGCGCATGAAGCGGGCTGGGATCAGCGCCACGATGCCAGCCCTGTCGTCACCTGGCCTCGCGGTCGGCCTCGGCGGCGTCGGCATCACCCTCCGCGATCTCGTCCAACTCTACGCGGCTCTTGCCCGGGGCGGCACGCCAGTGGCGCTCCGCGACGGCATTGCGGCCCCGGCCGAGGGCAGGGGAGGTCCGCCGGTACTCGAGGGCGACGCCGCATGGCAGGTCGCCGATATCCTCGCCGACGTGCCGCCGCCTAATAACGGGTCGCCGGGCCTCGTCGCCTACAAGACCGGCACCTCCTACGGCTACCGCGACGCCTGGGCGGTCGGCTTCGATGGACGCCATGTCGTTGGCGTCTGGATCGGCCGGCCGGACGGCACGCCGGTTCCCGGGCTCTCCGGGATCAACGGCGCCGCACCGGTGCTGTTCGAGGCATTCACCCGCATCGGGCCCCGCCGTGTGCCGCTGCCACCGAAGCCGTCGGGCGTTCTCGTTGCCTCAACCGCCGAGCTTCCGCTTCCCCTCCGCCGCTTCCGTCATCCCGATGATGAGGTGGTCGAGCGCGACACCGGCCCGGAGATCGCCTTTCCTCTCGAAGGCGTCACCGTCGATCTCGGGATCAAGGCCGGCGAGCCGGGGCCGCTTACCATCAAGGTGCGGAACGGCGCGCCGCCTTTCACTTTCTTCGCCAACGGCCTGCCGGTCGGCCGGAGCCCGTTCTCCCGTGCCGAGCAGTGGCAGCCGGACGGCGCGGGGTTCGTGACGCTATCCGTCGTGGATTCGGCGGGCCGGTCCGACCGCGTGACGGTGTTTGTGGAGTAGTGGGTCGCTATGGCGGCCGTAACGTCCCTCGCACCTTGCGGCGGGGGGCCTATCTCCGTTGTTGTCCCTCTCCCGCGCCAGGTCGCGTGGCTCCGCTCAGATGTTTCCCTTATCCCGAGGAGAGCTAGTTGCCATCACCGGGACTCGGCGGGGTGGAGCCTAGGTGGCAGCGTTCGATAGACCCGTCTTGCGCCGATGGCGGAGACGTAGGTGCTTCGGCAGGTGCCAATTCCTGACGTTTTCGGGTGGTGGTCTCCTCAAGTACGGCTAAGAGACCGCACCATGCCCCGACTCACCTTCCGCCCCGTCGACACGACCACGCTTCCGGCGTTCGAGGCCTTCTTCTCATC
>DASSPO010000009.1:0-6025 GCA_035699585.1 Bauldia sp. | reverse complement strand
GAGGAACGTCCGCGAATCGAGGCCAGCTTCGACCGGGGGGAGGAATTCGATCACGATCGTGCCAGGGTGTTTGACGAAGCTGCGACGCGGCCAGTAGAGGCCGGAATTGAGGGCGACGGGGACAGTCGGCACATCGAGGCTCTTGTAGAGGAGAGCTATCCCGGGCTGGTAGGCGGGCTCCGCTCCCGGCGGACGGCGGGTGCCCTCGGGAAAGATCACGATCTGCCGGCCCTTCGCCACCTCCTGGCGGCAACGCTGGATCATGTCACGGAGCGCAGTGCCACCCTTGCTGCGGTCGACCTCGATCATGCCGGCAAGCTCGCTGAAGCGTCCGAACAGGGGAATCCGGCGGAGCTCGGCTTTCATGATCATCGTCGGCGCGACCAGGATCGGAAAGAGAGCAAAGGTCTCGAACGCCGACTGGTGCTTGGCGGCGACGAGGGCGGCACCGCGCGGGATATTGGCCGTGCCCCTGATCTCGACACGGACGCCGGCGAGCGTGCGGAGAAGGAGCAGCGCGACGCGCGACCAGAGGCGCGCGTAGCCCATCGTCAGCGTCTCCGAGGCGAACAGCAACAGGGGCGAGCCGACGATCGCCATCACCGCCGTCGTCAGGAAGAATGCGCCGGTGAACAGCGCCGAGCGCAGCCAGGTCAACGCGACACCCACCGGTCAGGAGCCGGCGGCGATCGCCGTCCGCGACGAGGGCAGAAGAAGCCGCGTCTCGGCAGCGAGGTACTTGCCGTACTCGCGGAGGAGCAGGCTGAACGCCTCCGGGTCGCGCCACCAGCGGCGGAGGTCGAGGTCGGGCGTCGCTACCGGGAAGGCGATGAGCCGCACCGCCGGCATCGCATCGCGCAGCTCCGCCATGCTCCGCGGCATGTGGTAGTCGCTGGTGACGACGATCAGCGAGGAAAACCCCTGGCGAGACGTCCATTCGCCGGTCGAGCTCGCATTCTCGATCGTGTCGCGGGCATGATCGAGATCGACGCAGCAATCAAGCGTCGGGCGCAGCTCGCTCGGCACCATCTCGGCGATGGCTTCGCGGCCAACCGCCGGATTGACGCCGGAAATGAGCAGCCGTTCGGCGCGGCCTTCGGCGAGAAGCGCGAGCGCGCCGTTGATCCTGGCGGTACCGCCGGTGAGGACGACGATCCCTTCAGCGCGCGGGTCGGCCGGCGGCACGGCCTTGGCCACCATGTCGGCAAAGGCAAGGAAACCGACGCCGAGGCCGACCACCGCGGCGCCGGCCAGGGCCAGCACGAGCCGGATCGGCCGGCGTCGCGTCGCGCGCACCTTCGTGCCGGGCGCCGTGGCCAGCGCGGGATCGTCGTCGCGGCCATCGCTCATCGTGATTCGCATCGTAACAGGAAAGTCCCGCCGCGGGTTCTCCTCTCATGCCGCGGCATCAATCGGTCTCCGCCAGATAGCGATAGACGGTGAGCCGTGAGGTGACCGCGGTCATGACCGCGATCAGGAAGGCGATGCCGAGGGCGCCGAAATAGCCGATCGGCCCGACCGTGAAGCGGCCGAACAGCGCCGATACCTGCTCGCCATTGGCGGCATCGACCGACGGGCCAAGGACGAAGCCGAGGAGAAGAAAGAGAAACGCAGCCGCGGCTGCCCCGGTGAGTCCGCCGCGAAGGCCGAGAAGCAGAAAGTGGCGCTGGAATTCACGGGCGATATAGCCGTCCTCCGCGCCGACGAAATGGAGGACGGAAATCACGTCCTTGTTGCCGGCCATCGCGCCGCGCGTTGCGAAAACCACGCTCAGGATGGTGGCGACGAAGACCAGCGCAAGTATCGAGAGGCCGACAAAGACGGTGACGCTCGCCATGGTTTCAATTCGCGAGGTCCAGGCGCGATGGTCGTCGAGCGTCGCGCCCGGTACCTGCGCCCGAAGCCTCTGGGCAAGGTCGCTGAGGTCGACGATCGACGGATCGGACAGGCGCACCACCACGAGTCTCGGGATCGGCAGCTCGCTCAAGTCCAGCCCGGTCCCGAGCCACGGCTCGAGAAGCGCTTCGCTCTCGTCGGCGGAAACCACTTCGGCGCTGGCGACTCCGGGAAACAGCCGCGCAACCGTCGCGGCCTTTGCGGCCTCGGCGGCGGTGTCGAGGTTCTCGACCGGCCGCACCTGGATCGTGACCTCGCGGAGAATGTCCCCCTGCCACTCGCGCGAAGCATCGCGGACCAACGTCACCGCGCCGAGGGTGAGGCAGGCGAGGAAGCACATGATCGCGACCACGAGGGTGAGCGCGTTGCCGGCAACCGTGTTCTCCGGGATGAGCTGGGAGGGCTTGCGCACGGCAAGCCGCGCCTGGCGACGATAGGCCGTCGCCTGGAATTCGCGGACGCGGTCGGCGGCCTCACTCGTAGACGGTGAGTCGGCCTTCCTCGATGACGAGACGCCGTGCATTGAACTGGTTCATCAGGTTGATGTCGTGGGTGGCGATCACCACCGACGTTCCGAGCCGATTAAGCTCGACGAAAAGACGCATGAGCCGCCGCGCGAGCGGCGGGTCGACGTTGCCGGTGGGCTCGTCGGCGAGAAGGATTTCGGGCTTGCCGATGAGCGCTCGCGCGATTGCCGCACGCTGCTTCTCCCCGCCGGAAAGCACCGGCGGAAAGGCGTGCATTCGGTCGCCCAGGCCAACCCAGCGAAGAAGCTCGACGACGTCGGTCCGGTAGCTCGACTCGTCCTTGTTGAGCACGCGAAGCGGAAGGGCGACATTCTCGAAGGTAGTGAGATGGTCGAGCAGACGGAAATCCTGGAACACGACGCCGATCCTCCGCCGCACCGCCGGCAGTTCGCTCTTGGTCAGCGATGCCGCGTCCCGGTCGAAGACCGTAATCAGGCCGCGGGTCGGCTTCATGGACAGAAAAATGAGGCGGATCAGCGTCGTCTTGCCGGCACCCGACGGTCCGGTGAGGAACTGGAAGGAGCGGGGCTCGATCTCGAAGCTGAGATCGCGCAGGATTTCCGGCCCGACGCCATAGCGGAGGCCGACATTCTCAAACCGGATCACGGCGCCTTGGGCCTCGCCTTGCGGGTTGTGGGCATCAGTCTCGCAAACTCAGGATTAAGACGTTGTTAACGATCTGGCCACCGGAACAAGGCGGCCACGCGGCATTACCTATCGTCATCCAGTGTGGCTTGGGCGATTATGGTTTCCAGGACGTTAACCTTTTTGGACGGAGAATCCCGTCCGGTCGATTGGCGCTGGGGTACCCTTTCCATGCGTTGCCCGAAATGTAAGGCCTTGACCCTTCCCTCCGCCAGCGGCGCCGCGGCTTCCGCCAGCCTCATCCGCTGCCCGCGCTGCCCTGCCGTGTGGTTGGCGCGCGGCGATTCGGCGTGGACGGTGGGCGACCCAAGGGGGCGGCCGGTCGTCCGGCGCCCCCCGCTCATCATCGAAAGCCGGGTTCTTTCGTCCGGACGGCCGGACAGGTCCGGCCGGGACTCGACCCCGAGCATCATGGCGCAAGGTTCATTTCTTCGACGCCCTGCCGTCGTCCTCGGCGCCGCGGCGATGATCGCGGCGCTTGCCGCAGCCATGATCCTCGCGCCCGGCGTATCGGCACTGCCCGAAGTCGCCAATAGCGTGGCTGGGCACTGATGCCGGTCGTCCGCGGTCGGACCATCCGCGTCCTCTACGACGCGCCGACCATCGCGGCGCGCAATGCCGAGATGGCAACAGAGATCGCCGCCGCCGGCTATCGGGACCTGCTCGTGGTCTCGATCCTCAAAGGCAGCTTCGTCTTCGCGGCCGACCTGATCCGCGCCCTCCACGAGGCGGGCATGTCGCCAGAGGTCGAGTTCATCACCTTGTCGAGCTATCGCACCGGCACCGTTTCGACCGGCGAGGTGACCGTGCTACGCGACATCGATACGGATGTCTCAGGCCGCGACGTTCTCCTGATCGACGACATTCTCGAATCCGGCCGGACTCTCGCCTACGCCCGCGACCTGATGCTCAAGCGCGGGGCGCGACGGGTGGGGATCGCCGTCCTTCTCAACAAGCCCGGGAAGCTGGCGCAACCGCTTCGCGCCGATCACGTCGGGTTCACCTGTCCCGACCTGTTCGTCGTCGGCTACGGCATGGATGTCGCCCACGCTTTCCGCGAGCTGCCGTTCGTCGGCGTGGTGGAGGACTAAGAGGCCATCAGCCTCCCTCGCGCGCCGACAAGGCCGCATGCCGACAGCCGTCCGGCTCAGGAAAGCATGCCGGTCATCGAGCGCGGCGAAGGCCGGCACACATCATGGTCAAGCCGGCACAAGAGATGTTGCGAGGCGATTACGTGCCGACCCCCCGGGGGAACAACGGCAAATGCCACACCGGCGAGCATCGAGAACTTCATCCGGCGCTGCCCGTTGGTGATGCTGCGCCCGGCTTGAGCCATCAGCCGCTGCCGTCGGCCTCGCCACGAGGCGTCGGCGAGCCGGGCCCGCTCGACGCCTGCCAGCGGAGACTGTCAGGAGACGGTGACGAAGTCCTTGTCCTTCACCGCCTCGCGGAAGCCGTTCAAGGCTTCGTTGATCTTGTTCCAGTTGGGGAGCTGCTCGATCCGTTTCAGCCAGGCTTCGATGTTCGGGTAGTCCTTGAACTCGTCGCGTATGACGTGACCGCAAGTGAGGAGACCCGCCCCGAAGATGTCGGCGATGGTGAGCTGGTCTCCGGTCAGATACTTGTTGCCCTTGCCCAGCCAGTGATCGTTGAGGACCTTGAGCCATTTCTTGGTCAGGCCCTTGCCCCATTCGATCGTGCCTCTCTGCACCTCGTCGCTCGGGCGCTTGTGGTGCGGGTAGATCTGCGGATAGACGACATTATAGGCGTAGTCGCGATAGAAGCCGGTGTTGAACCAGTCCATCAGCTCGTTGACCTTCGCCCGTGCCTTGAGGTCCTTGGGATAGGTCGGAACGTTGAACTTGTCGGCGAGATACTTGATGATCGACGAGCTCTCGGTGAGGACAAAGTCGTCGTCGACCAGCGTCGGCACAAGGCCGTTCGGATTGATCGAGATGTAGGGTTCCTGGAGGTGCGCGCCGGTCATCAGGTCGACCACCTCCATCTCGACGGGCAGCTTGTTCTCCTCGATGAACAGAATCACCGGTCGGCTCGTGTTCGACACCGGGTGCATATAGAGCTTCATTTCGGCTTCCTCTCCTTCTCGCGTCGCGCGGTCGTCGCCAGCGCGCACGTGTTCCTCAAAACGGATGCGGTCCCTACTTCCGGGCGTACGGATCCTTCGGCTCGCGATCGTCCGACAGGCTGCCACGCCTCCGGCGGATGATCGCCTCGATGGCATCGGCAAGATGTACCTCGGTGATATTGTAGTCGCCGCGCGCGACGCGGATCTTATGGGCCTCGAGCAGTACCTCGCCGTGCGAGGTCCCTTCCGGCGGGAAGAAGCGGTAGGCGGCGAGTTCAATCAGGAAACCCAGCGGGTCGCGGAAGTAGATCGAATCCATGAAGCCGCGGTCCTTGACCCCGCTGTGCTTGATACCGCGCAAGTCGAGCCGCTCCACGGCCTGGGCGAAGGTCGCCCGCGAGACCCAAAACGCGATGTGGTGGACCGAGCCGATCTCCGTCGGCGTCTGGGTGGGGTCCGGCTTCCGGTTCTCGTTGGTGAAGACCGTGATCAGCCGGCCGTCGCCGGGGTCGAAATAGAGGTGGCTTTCCTCGGGCACATCGAGATTGGGCTGCTCGAAGATGAAGGGCATGCCGAGCACCCCTTCCCAGAAGTCGATCGAGGTCTGGCGGTCGGCACCGACCAAGGTGATGTGGTGCACGCCCTGGACCTGCAGCTTCTGCATCGTATGACCCCTCCTTGGCGCCGTGCCGGCGCTTCTCGGCGCCGAAACTACCCGCATTCGTGGGTCGCGTGCCAGAGGATTTCAGAGCCGGTTGCGAAGAAGCGGGATTCGCCGCGGCCAGCCGCTCACCTTGTCCTCGCGCAGAAGCGTGAACAGGCCGGACATCCCGATCATGCCGATGCCGACGAGTGCGATCCAGTCCGGAAA
>DASSPO010000008.1:0-5408 GCA_035699585.1 Bauldia sp. | reverse complement strand
GGGCTTGATCCCGGCGGCGTAGAGCCCGTCAAGAACGGTCGCCACCGTGGAGTCGCCCACTGCCCCGTTCTTCCCCGCGATGATCTCGATCAACAGCTCGAGCCCGTTGCGACGCGCCGCCTGATAGAGGGTGAGAAGCTTCTCCGTCTGTTCGGCTTTCAACGGAGCGTCGTCATCGGGATGGAAGAAGGCGAGGCACTTGACCGTGTGGGTCACCGGCCACTCGGCGAGCCGTCCGCCGATGTCCTGGTCGAACTCGAAGCGGAGCGGACGCGAGCCCGGCTGCTCGACCGGCCGGCCGATCCAGAATGGCTGACGGGCGGCGGCGAAAAGCGCTTCGCGGCCGTAAACCTCGTCAAGGAGCAGCCCGTAGCCCGGCTGTCCGCCCGCCACTTTCGCCGCGGCTTCAACCGCCAGCACCTTGAATCTGTTCAGCCGGGATTTGGGGACATCCGCGCGGTCGGCCATCGCCTCGAGCTGTGCGCGGTGGTCGATGGCGAGCGCCATGAGCGACTCCGGCTGGGGACGCCGGGTCGTGGCCCAGTGGATATGGTTGAGGTTCGCGTCCTTGCGGAGCGCATGGTGCGGGCTCCCGTGCCTGAGGAAATACGTGAGTTCCGCCCAGGTCGGATATTCGGGCGAGCAAAGGAGACGGGACACGGCGAAGGCGCCGCAGGCATTGGCCCAGGTCGCCGCGGTCTCGAGCGGCTCGCCGCGAAGCCAGCCGCGCAGGAACCCCGCCATGAACGCATCGCCGGCACCGAGAACGTTGTGGACCTCGATGGGGAAGCCCCTTCCGACAATGCCGTCCTCAACACGATCCGGGATCGCTCCGGGGAAGACGACGCAGCCCATCGGTCCGCGCTTCAGGACAAGCGTGGCCGCCGTGAGCGAGCGGACCTTGTGCAGGACCGATAGCGCGTCATCGCCGCCGCCCGCGATCCGCATCTCCTCCTCGGTGCCGACGACCAGGTCGCAGCTGGGGAGGACGGTCTGAAGATGCTCCGAGACTCGGTCGGATTTGATGTAGCGCTCGTCGCCGGCGGCGTGGCCGGCAAGGCCCCAAAGGTTCGGCCGGTAGTCTATGTCGAAGACGACCTTCCGGCCGGCTTCGCGCGCGATCCGCATCGCCTTCCGCTGAGCGGCGTCGGTGTTGGGACGTGAGAAGTGCGTGCCCGTCACGACCACGGCTTTCGCCGATGCGATCAGGCCCGGATCGATGTCGTCCTCGCTCAGCGCCATGTCGGCGCAGTTCTCGCGGACGAAGATCAGCGGGAAGGCGGAGTCGTTCTCGACTGAAAGCAGGACGAGAGCGGTAAGGCGTTCCTTGTCGATTCTGACGCCGGCGGTGGAGACGCCCTCGCGACGAAGCTGCTCCAGGATGAAGCGGCCCATCTGCTCGTCGCCGACGCCGGTTATGATCGCCGACTTGAGACCGAGGCGTGCCGCGCCGATGGCGATGTTTGCCGGACAACCGCCAACCGACTTGGCGAAGGACGAAACATCCTCCAGCCTCGAGCCGATCTGCTTTCCATAGAGGTCGACCGAGGAGCGGCCGATGGTGATCACATCAAGGGAGGTAGCCTCGCCCATCTCTGGCATTTTCGCTCCCGGATTCTATGGACAGCCTGACGGCCGCGCTTTAGAGAGAATGAAACATCGGTTCTAAACCGACGTCAATTCGGAATTTTCATTCCGCAGAGGAGGAGACCGAAATGCTGCGATTTGGGCTGCTTGGGGCAGGGCGGATCGGCAAACTGCACGGCGGGAACATCGCCGCCTCGCCGCAGGCGAAACTGGTGGCAGTGGCGGATATCGACACCAAGGCGGCAGAAGCGCTCGCCAAAGCCCATGGCGCCGAAGCGCGGAGCCCGGACGACATCATCGCGGCAGGCGACATCGACGCGGTGCTGATCGGCACCTCGACCGATACCCACGCCGACTACATCGAGAAGTCCGTGCGCGCGGGGAAGGCCGTGCTCTGTGAGAAACCGGTCGACCTCAACTCGAAGCGGATCGAAGCCTGCCTCAAGGTGGTCGATGCCGCCAGGAAGCCGTTGATGATCGGTTTCAACCGGCGCTTCGACCCGAACTTTGCCGCCCTCAAGAAGCGCATCGATGCCGGCGCTGTGGGGAAGGTCGAGATGGTGACGGTGATCTCGCGCGACCCCGGTCCGCCACCCGTATCCTATATCGAGAGGTCCGGTGGTCTCTATCGCGACATGATGATCCACGATTTCGACATGGCCCGCTTCCTGCTCGGGGAGGAGCCGGTGGTGATCCATGCGGTCGGCTCGGTCCTGGTGGACCCTGAGATCGGCAAGGCGGGCGACGTCGACACCGCCATGGTTATGATGCGGACCGCATCGGGCAAGCTCTGCCAGATCTCATGCTCCCGCCGGGCCGCCTACGGCTATGACCAAAGGATCGAGGTGCACGGCTCGGGCGGCATGATCCGCGCGGGAAACATCCATGAGACGACGGTCGAGACCGCGACCAAAACGGGATTCGCCACCGACCCGGTACTCAACTTCTTCCTCGAGCGGTACGCGCAGGCCTACCGGGACGAGCTCGCCGCCTTCATCGATGCGGTCGAGAAGGGCAAGCCGACGTCGCCGTCCGGATATGATGGACTGATGGCGCAGCGCCTTGCCGATGCGGCGACCGAGTCCTGGAAGTCGGGACAGCCGGTGAAAATCTGACCATCCGGGGCATCAAGGTCAAAAGGCAGCTACTTCGACTCGAGGGCACCCGAGGGATCGATCTTGTCGGCGAGACGCGTGAGCAGGCGCTTAAGCCGCTTCAGCCCATCGCTGCCGAGGATCGTCTCGTATTCGCTTTCGATGCCTAGCATGACTTCGATGGCCGTCAGCAGGATCTGGCGGCCCGCCGGCGTGTGCCGGGCAATAACCGCGCGGCCGTCGTTTGGGTCAGGCACTCGTTCGAGATAGCCGAGTGCCTCGATCTCCTGCAGCCGCTGGCTTGCAGCCTGTCGCGACACCCCCATGCGCTGCGCCAACGTGCCGACGCGCGTCCCCTCCGTGTCGATGTGGGCGAGAACCCCGGTGAAGGAGGGCTGGAAGTCGTCATAGCCGCGCGCCCTTATGCGATCGGCCATGGTGCGGTTCATCGCGTCTGTGGTTCTGAACAGAAGGCGAAGCAACAGTCCTTCCCGTTGAGCACGCACGGTCGCTGGATCGAAGGCCATTTACGCAACCCACTTGACAAAATAGGAAAGCACGTTGACAATCTTGGCCGCATAGCTTGGAACAACCCGGCTTCGGCAACAAGAGGCTTCGGTCTCCCGTGCCCCGATTTGGTGGTGGAGTAGCCATGCAGACCATGACCGCCGGCAGCGCGCAGGCAAACAAGGCGCGGCAGCGAGACTTCGTCGAGTCGCTTCAGAACAGGGGCGAACTCGACCGGATCCCGGAGTTTGTTCACCCGGCCTTCGTCGATCATTCCAGAGTGCCCGGCCAGCCGGATGGACCCGAGGGCGTGAAAGTCGTCCTCGATGCGATCCGACAGGCCTTTCCCGACCATGACGCGCAGGTCCTCCACATGGTCGCGGAGGGCGACCTGGTGGCGACGTACAAGACGTTCACGGGGACCAATCTCGGCTCGTTTTTCGGGACTCCGGCAACCGGAAAGCGCGCGACGATCCGGGTGATGGACTTTGTCCGCTACCGTGACGGCAAGATCACGGAGCACTGGAACATCGTCGACATGGCCGGGCTCATGGAGCAGCTCAACAGGGCCTAGAAGTCAGAACCGGTCGAGGCGGAACATCGACAGGTCGAAGCGGCTCCGGCCGGTGGCGGCAAGGTCGGCGACGATCTCGCCGATGACGGTCGCGAACTTGAAGCCATGACCGGAACAGGCCGAAACGACAAGCACCTGCTCGGTGCCGGCGAGCGTGTCGATGATGAAGTGCTCGTCGGGGGTGTTGGTGAACAGGCAGGCGTGGAGTGCCATCACCGGACCGTCGGCGTCGGGAAAGTAGCGGCCGAGGCAGCGGCGAAGTGCCGCCTCGTCCGCTTCTGTGACCTCCCGAGGCAGCGTGTCGGGGTGTCCGGTTTCGCCGAGATGGTGATAGAGGCCGATCTTGAGCCCCAGGACGCCCCAGACCGGGAGCAGGTAGTAGCGACCTTCGGCGAAGGCGAGGTTGCCGACCGGAAACCGGTCGGGCCCGAACCACTCCGGATGCCGCGGCTGGAACCAGCCGAGTACCTGCCGCTCGGGCACGGCGACGCTCTTCAACGTCGGGACAAGATCGGAAACCCACGCGCCGGGGGTAAGCACCAGACGGCCGGCGTGGTAGGTGTCCCGCGGCGTGCGTACGCGGACGCCGCCGTTCGCCGTCGCTTCCCAGTCGAGGACCGGTTGATGGGCCCGGATCTCGGCGCCGAGGGCCTGTGCCAGGCGCACATGGGCAACGATTGCCCGCTCGGGTAGGACGAATCCGCCGTCGGGTTGGACCAGGCAGAGGTGCCCGTCGGGAAGGCGATAGCCGGGGTAGCGGCGATTGATCTCCGCCCCTCGCATGGTCTCGTGGCGGATGCCATGCTCGATGCACGAAGCCAGCGATCCTTCGAAGAGGCCGCTTCCCTCCGGCCCAGCATCGATCGAGCCGGTCGTGTAGAGGAGGCGTTCGTCGACCGTCTCGCCGGTCTCGCGCCAGAGTTCGAAGGCGCGGACGAGAAGCGGCACATAGGCCGGGTTTTCGGAGTAGGCGAGGCGGATGATCCGCGTTTCGCCATGCGATGACCCGAACGTATTCGGGATGTCGTAGCGCTCGAGGCCGAGGACCCGGAGACCGCGTCGCGCGAGGTGAAAGCAAGCGGCCGAGCCCATCCCGCCCACGCCAGCGACGATCACGTCAAAGGTGCCGGTCATGGCCGCCGCGGTTCAAGGCTGGTCTTGTCAGCCGCCGGTGACGCTCATGTGACGCGAGACCGCCGGCTTGCGATGGTCACGGTCGATGACGAAATCGTGTCCCTTCGGCTTCCGGGTAATAGCCTCGTCGATCGCCGCGTGGAGCAGTTCGTCGCCTTCGGAAGCGCGAAGCGGCGCGCGAAGGTCGGCCGAGTCCTCCTGGCCTAGGCACATGTAAAGGGTGCCGGTGCAGGTGAGGCGGACGCGGTTGCAGCCCTCGCAGAAATTGTGGGTAAGCGGCGTGATGAAACCGAGCCGGCCGCCGGTCTCGGCAATGCGGACATATCGCGCCGGCCCGCCGGTCTTGTAGGGGATGTCTTCGAGCGTCCAACGCTCGGAGAGCCGCGCCCGGACGAGGCTCAAGGGCAGGTATTGGTCCGTGCGGTCGGCGCCGATCTCGCCAAGCGGCATGGTTTCTATCAACGTCAGGTCCATGCCCTCACCGTGCGTCCAGCGGATGAGATCGTCGAATT
>DASSPO010000007.1:0-3587 GCA_035699585.1 Bauldia sp. | reverse complement strand
CGCCCGCGGTGGAGCGACGCAGGGAGGGCACGCGCCCGGTCCTGCGGAGGCCGCCGGGAAACCATGGCGGACCGTCGTCGCGAAGCGCCCGGCGAGCGCCGCCGGCTTGGATGCGAAGAAGGACAGAGAACCTCAGCGGATCGGGGGAGCGTACTGGATGCCGCCGCGATTCCAGAGCTGGTTCATGCCGCGGGGAATCCCGAGGGTCGAATCAACGCCGAGATTGCGCTCGTAGATCTCGCCATAGTTGCCGACGGCGCGGATGATGCGGGCGGCCCAGTCCCGGGTGAGGCCCATCTCCTCGCCGAAAGCGCCGTCGGTCCCGACCAGGCGCCGCACCTCAGGCTTGTCGGAGGCGAGCGCCGCATCGATGGTGTCGGAGGCGACGCCGAGCTCCTCGGCATTGAGGAGCGCGAAATAGACCCACTTCACGATCAGCGCCCATTGCGGATCGTCGGCGCGCACCGCCGGCCCCAGCGGCTCCTTGGAGATGGCGTCGGGAAGGATGATGTGCTCGTCGGGCGCGGCGAGCTTGAGACGCTCGGCATAGAGCTGCGACATGTCGCTGGTGATGACGTTGCAGCGCCCCTCCTCGTAGGCGGCGATCGACTCCGCGGGGGAACCGGTCAGCACCGTCTCGAGGGCCATGTTGTTGGCGGTGAAGTAATCGGCGAGATTCGCTTCCGTCGTCGTCCCGGACTGGACGCACACCTTGCTGCCGTCGAGCTCGAGCGCGGACATCACGTTCGCCGCGCGCGGCATCAGGAAGCCCTGGCCGTCATAATAGGTGATGCCGACGAAGGTAAGACCGAGGCCGGTCTCCCGGCCCATGGTCCAGGTCGAGTTCCGCGACAGGAGGTCGATCTTGCCGGTCTTCAGCGCTTCGAAACGATCGGCGGCACTGAGCGGCACGTACTCGACCTTCCCGGCATCGTCGAAGACCGCCGCCGCCACCGCCTTGCAGAAGTCGACATCGAACCCGGACCACGCGCCGTCGGGGCCGGGAGCCGAGAAGCCGTTCAGCCCGGTATTGACCCCGCAGAGAAGGCGGCCCCGCTCCTTGAGCGTGTCGAGCGTCGCGCCCGCCGCTGACGCCGAGAGAAGGCCGAGCGCCACAAACGCGCCGGCGACAGACCGGAAGTGCCTTGCCATCGCCGACCCCCTTTTTCCGCTCAGAGCTTGGCCGATTGGAGAATGACCACCTTGGTGCCGACCGGGACGCGGTTGTAGAGGTCGATCACATCGCGGTTGACCAGACGGAAGCAGCCCGACGACACGGCGTAGCCGATGGTGCGCGGCTGGTTGGTGCCGTGGATGCGATAGACCGTATCGCCGAGATAGAGGGCCCGCGCGCCCATCGGGTTGCCCGGACCGCCGGCCATGAAGCGCGGCAGGTAGGGCTGGCGCTGGATCATCTCGGGCGGGGGCCGCCAATCGGGCCACTCCTGCTTCCGGCTGATCTTCACCAGACCCTGCCACTGGAAGCCGTCGCGGCCGACGCCGATGCCGTAGCGAATGGCGCGGCCGCCGTCCTGGACGAGATAGAGAAAGCGTTCGTCCGTGTGGATGACGATCGTCCCGGGAGGCTCATTGGTGCGGAAGAAGACCGGCTGCGGACGGTATTGCGCCGGCAGCATCTCCTCCTCCGGCGTCGGCACGTAGCCCGGCTGATCCTGGATCGCGAGCTCCTTCCGCTGCTTCGCCTCGACCTCGGTCGAAACCGCCGCGGCGGTCAGACCCAATGCGGCGATGCACGCCACGATCCACAACGATTTGAGTGACTTCCGGTCCATCATTCCTCACAACCTGTCGCCCGGCCCATCGTCTAAGCGCAACGCACCAACATCATGGTTCCGTACCGTTCCCGCGCGCTCGGGTCCAGCCATTCCGTGATCAGCACGCCGCCCTGGAAGTACATGACCACGCGGTCCTGCGGCATGCCGACGGGCCCCCGCGGGCCGATCAGGCTTCTGCCGTCGGGCGTCGTCTTGATGAACACCTCGGTCGGTTGAGACTGGTCGGGCAGATGCATGAGCACACCGCCCTGCGAACCCGAGCCAATGACATAGGGGTTCCCACAAGCCCGCTTCGCTTCCGCTTCCGTCCGCGCCCGGTCCTTCTCCTCGCGGTAGGAGGCGAGCCCCCACTTGCCGGGAAGAAGGGCGATGTCGACCACAACCGGCGGGCCGGGCGGGATCACGACGGTGGGCGCAGCACCTCCGCCGGCAATGTCGGTGGTGGTGCAGGCGGCGAGCCAGACCGCAGCGGCGGCAAGAACCGAAAGGGATGGGACGAGATGCCGCGAGGGAACGTCCCGAGACGGCAAAGCGCGCGGCATGCCTATTCCTCCCGCCGCCGGCCAAGCCCCCGGGCCGGCAGTTCTGACTAGCACATCGGCGAAAGATGTTGGAACTTTGTTGACAAAACCTCTCCCGCCTTGGACCGCCTGCCTCTAGGGTGCTTTTTTCCGACCGGCTCGCAACCCGAATCGACCATGTCCGCGCCCGACCTTGCCGTATCGACCTGGAGCATTCACCGCGCCCTCGGCATTTCCTATCCGCATGCCCCCGGCGACGATTCCCCGGCGAGGGCGGAGCCGACGTGGGGAGCGGGGACGCTGTCGCTGATGCAGGCGCCGGACGCGCTCAAGGCTTTCGGTCTCGACCGGATCGAGATCTGCTCATTTCACATCCCCGCCCACGACCGTGGATTCCAGGCGGAGCTCCGCGGCGCGCTGCGCGATGCCGGGGTGAAACTTCAGACGCTCCTCATCGACGACGGCGACATCACCGACCCGGTCAATCGCCGTCGCGACATCGACTGGATCGGCCGATGGATCGACGTCGCGGCCGAGCTTGGCGCCGAGCGCGCCCGCGTCATCGGCGGCAAGCAGAAGCCGTCGCCGGAGGCGATCGACCTCTCCGTCGCCGGGCTTGGGGAGCTGGCGCGGCGGGGTGCGGATCAGGGCGTCCGCATCATCACGGAAAACTGGTTCGATACGCTCGGCGGACCGGATGTGGTCAACGCCGTCCTCGGCCGGCTCGACGGCATGGTCGGGTTTCTCGCCGACTTCGGCAACTGGAAGGGGCCGGGAAAGTACGATGCCCTCGCGGCGGTGATCGGCCGGGCGGAAGACACTCACGCCAAATGCCACTTCGAACCCGGGCTGCGGATGGATACCGCCGATTATGGCCGCTGCCTCTCAATCGCCGCTGCGGCGGGATACTCCGGACCGCATACCCTGATCTACGAGGGCGCCGACGATGACGAGTGGGAAGCGCTCCGCATGGAGCGGGACTTCGTGCTCGCGCATCGCGCTGCCGCCACGGTCGCGGCGTGACGACCGCGGCGGAGTAGCCGCCTATGCCCGCCGCCGTGCATCCTGCGACGGCGGCTCGGGGAAGGCGAAATAGCCGTCCCAGATGCGGTCAAGCGCGCCGAGCGCATCGGCGACCGGCGGGACGCACAGCCGCTCTCCCTTCTTGACCAGAAGGCCGAAGCGTTCGAGTTTGGCGAGACCGTCATCGATCTCGAAGTCGATGCTCACACCGAACCGCGCGGCCAGCCAGGCTTCCACCCGCGCATCG
>DASSPO010000006.1:0-7819 GCA_035699585.1 Bauldia sp. | reverse complement strand
GACGGGGGACGTGAGCGCGGTGACGATTCTGCTTTCTGAAGTCCCAATACCGAAGGCCCGTCCCGTCACCCGCCTACGACGCCTTCTTCCGGTTCGCCTCGTAGTAGGCGCGTAGAACGGCATTCATCCGCGTGAGATGGCCCTTGCCCTGACGTTTGAACCAGTCGAACACGTCAGGATCGACGCGCAAATGGACAGATGTCTTCGGCCCCTCGGCCGGCATCACGACACGCGCATTCCGCCAGAAGCTTTCGTCGAGTTCGATTTCTTCCGCGTCCCGAGCAGTCGGGTAGAGCTCGCCGCGCCGGGCCATGGCCTCGATTTCTTCAAGGGAAGCGCGCCTGATATCGGCGCCGGGCTCGTCGACCGGCTCGCCACGCAGTAATGAGGCGGATAACGTCTTGGCGCGCCGTATGGACGACGACGTAGTAGTCCTCTTCGACTTTGCCGATCGAGATGTCACGATCTTCGCCATAGTCGGCCCTCGCGTCGCGTTCGGTGATGACGGGTCCCCGAAAATGCGTGCGGCTCGAATCAGGTCGACCCCGCGCGCTTCGAACAGCCGTTTGCGTTTGTTCTCATCCCATTCAAACCGCATGAGCTATGTACACATTCTGGTACACAATGCAACCGCGCTGCGCCAGCGGCCCCGATCCTCACCCCGCGCACAATTGCCCACTTTCCGACCGCATGACAATTGATATGCTTCGCTCGCTGGTGGCGTGATGGTGGAGGTGAGGAAATGCGGTCGGCGTCAAAATTCGGCAGGGTCGTTGCAGTGGTACTCGGCATCGCCGCTGGGCTCCTGGCCCTTCCGGCGATGGCCGACGAGGCGTTCGACGCATTCTGGACGAAGTTCACCACCGCCCTCAACAACGATGACGTGGAAACCGTCCGCGGGCTCATCAAGTTTCCGGTGATGTACAACGGCGAAGAGCTCGGCGCCGACAGTTTCCCCACGATCTACGATGGTTGGTTCAATGCCGATGCGCGATCGTGCCTCGCCACCACGACTCCGGTGGAAGACGGCGTCGACTATTACGTCGCCTATTGCGAACTGATCTATGTCTTCGTCAACACCGAGGATGGCTGGCGCTTTGAGGGCGTGAGCGCCAACGACTGAGCTCACGCGCAGCCGTCGCCTCCGTCGAGCCACCGCCGGAGATCGCGTCCGATGCGGTCGGCCGCCGGCCCCGCGGCAAGCGGCCCATAGACGTTGACGCGAGGCTTCGCTCCCCCGCCGAGGATCTCGATCACCAGAACCGGCCGTCCCTCGCGGGAGGCCCTCGGCACCACGAGGATGCGCGGGCCGCCGGTGGCATTCGGCTCGGGCGAGTAGACGTAGTCGCCGAAGACAGGATCGCCGCCCATGAACCAGCAGCGTTCCAGCGCCGCGCCGAGGCGGTTGGCGAGCGCATAGGCGGCGTCGGTGGGCTGCGCCGTCGCCGTCACCGCGGAGCCGAACGTGAGAGCGCAGGCGAGCGCGGCAAGCCCGAGGGCGGGGCGGGCGTGACTATTTTGCTTCAACGGTGCGCCTCTCGCGGACGATGAAGAAGATGTTGCGGAGATAGATGAACAGACCGAGGGCCTGGCCGGCGATGAACACGGGGTCCTCGCGATAGATGGCGTAGATCAGGAGGACGGCGCCGCCGCCGACCGAAAAGAACCAGAAGGCGGCGGGGATGATGCTTTTCCTGGCACGTTCGCTCGCGATCCACTGGACCACGAAGCGCATGAAGAAGAAGCCCTGGCCAAGGAACCCGATGATCAGCCAGATCGTGGCTTTGTCGATCATTCCGCTTTCTCCACCCTGAAGGGATTGCGGCGCCGGCGGCGGAGCAGCCACCAGACGCCGAACAGGTCGGGGATGCCGACCGCAAGCCGGTCGAGCATGCCGTAATGCGAGGCGCCATGATGGCGTTCGCGGTCGACGACGTCGACATGAGCGATCCGCCAGCCGTCGCCGAGAAACAGCGCCGGCAGGTAGCGGTGCATTCCCTGGAAATAGGGCAGGCGGGTGAACGGCTCGCGGCGGAACGCCTTGAGGCCGCATCCCGTGTCGCGCGTGTCGTCCTTGAGCATCGCACGGCGCACGCTGTTGGCGATGCGCGAGCTGATCTTCTTCGACGCCGAGGACTTCCGGCCGATGCGTTGTCCGGCGACCAGCCCGACGGCGGGGTCGTCGAGCGCCCGGAGCAGTTGCGGGATGAACTTCGGGTCGTTCTGGCCGTCACCGTCGAGCGTCACGACAAGCGGTCCGCGTGCGGCGACCACGCCGGTCATCACCGCGGCGCTCTGTCCGAGCGAGCGGCCGTGACGCAGGCGGCGGACGGCGATGCCGCCTGCGGCGAGCCGGTCGATCAGCGCTGCGGTGTCGTCGGTGCTCGCGTCGTCGACAACGATGATCTCATGCGGCGTCGCGCCAAGGCTCGCCGCGATCTCGGGAACGAGCGTCGCGAGATTCTCCGCCTCGTTGTGGGCGGGAATGACCACCGACACTGCGGGAGCTCCGCCCGCCGGCCTCACCACGTCTCCGTCCGCCAACGTGTTCATTCCGCCGCCGCCGTTGTCTCTACGCATTCGGCGAAGTAGCCCATCGAGCCGTGGGCGTCGCGTGCCTCGGCGAGGCGCAACGTCACAATGGCGCGAAGGAGCGACGGCACGTCGATCTCCCGCCAGCCGGCCCTGATCTCGGTTACGGTGTAGCCCCGTTCGGCGAGACGCCTTGCGAGGCCTGCCCGCGTCGTCATGATCACGCAATTCCCGGCGGCGATCGCGTCATCGAGCCGCGCCTCCTCGGTGAAGGGTACGGCGGCTCCGGCATGAAGTCGCGTCTCCGATGCGGTGTGGATGTCGTCGACGAACGCCGCCCGCGAGGCCGAGACGCCGGAGGCGGCGAGCCGGTGGGCAAACTGTTCGCCGCGATCGGGCAGAACGACCGGCGCCATGGCCAGGGCGAGCAACGCCATTGCAAGCACCGGGGTGGCCGCGAGGAAATACGGCGCCAGGCGCGGGGCCTGCCGGCCCCAGGCCGCAATCACCACCCAGGCCGCCGCGCCGGCCGCCATCAGGATCACCGCCGGCATTTCGCCGAGCTGCGCGAGGATCAGCGCCTCCGGCACGGCGAGGACCAGGCCCACCACCGCGGCAACCGGCAGAAGCCAGCGGGAGATTCGCGATGATTCCGGCAGCTCCTCTCCGTCGAGGGCGGAGAGGGCCAGCGCAAGCAGAACCGCAAAGGCGGGGAGCGCGGGAAGGAGATAGCGCGGGTCGACCGCATCGCTGAAGGCGAAGACCGCAACCACGACCGCGCACCAGAGCGACAGCAACCGAACCGGCGACGGCCAAGGTGCCGGAGAGAGACGCGGCCGCGTCTTTGCCGCAAGCCAAAGGACCATCAAAGGCCAGCCAAGGAACGAAAAGACGCCGGCGAGGAGATACGCCGGGAAATAGGCGAGCACCCACATCGGCCCCCGCGTTGCGTTGCCGGTGATCTGGTCGCCAAAGAACTGGGTCGCGAACTCGACCGGGTAATTCGTCGCGGCATAGACGTACCAGCCGGAAACCAGCGCGATCGATGCGAGCAACGGGAGGGGTCGCAGAAGCGCCGCGAGCCTGGCACGGTCCCAAAGCGCCGCATAGGCGATGAGGGTCGCCACCAGCACCACCGGCAGCAGCCCCTTGCTGAGCACCGCGAGCGCCATCCCGATCCAACCGAGCCAGGCCCAGGCGGCCGCCGCCGGCCGGTCCCGCGCCGCCAGGATCTTCACGAAGCCAAGGGCGCCGGCGGTGACGAAAAGCGTGAGCGGGACGTCGGGAATCGAGTTAGTCGCCGCGCGCATGAATACCGGATTCGCCGCGATCATCAGTTCGGCGAGGATCGCGATCTGCCGGCTCGCGCCAAGGGCGCGGGCCGTGGCGTAGGTCAGGAGGAGGATGCCGCAGGCGGCCAGGACCCAGAACAACCTGAAGCCGGGAACCCCGATGCCGAGCACCTCGAAGCCCGCCGCACTGAACCAGTACGGCAATATCGGCTTCTTGAGCCGCACCTCGCCTTGCGGCGTTTCGGGGATCAGCCAGTTCCCCGTTTCCGTCATCCGGGCGCCGCCATAGGCGTAGTGGCGTTCGTCGGGATAGTGGAGGATCATCTCCGCCCCGATCGGCATCATCACGGCGAAATACGTGACGGCGATCACCAACGGCGCCCATCTCAGGAGAAGCGAGCGCGTCCTTGTATCGCCCGGGCGCGACTCTCCCTTCGCGCCGGTCGGCGTCGGCGTGCGGGGTGCGGCTATGGCGTCGGCGCGTTCCATGGCGAGGTGGGTCTGCTCGGTCGGGTCCCTGCTTTAGCCCGCCGCCGTCGCCGTTGGCCAGCGGAAGGTCGCGGCTGCGGCAATTGTGGCGGGGTTTGACTGAACCGGCTCCTCAGGCTTTGGCAACCTTGGCGGTGTAGGGGTTTGGCCGGATAAGATTGCGGAATTGCAGCGGCCGAGGTCCGCCGTTCCGGTGGGCCGAGGCGAGGAGTTCGTGGACGGGATGGCCATCCTGCGGCTAGTGGCGGTAGCGGCGTTGTTCCTCGGCCTCTTGGCCGGGGCCGCCGCCATGGCGGAAGAGGATCGCAGCGGTGCGTCGCCTCCGCCTCCGCCTGCGGCTGCCGTTCCCTACTACGTCGCTCACGGCGGGGAGGCTCGCGGCCCGATGTCGCTTGACCTCATGCTCGCGGATATTGCCGCAGGAGAGATTCTCCCCTGGACGCCGGTCTGGAAGCCGGGCCTTTCCGCGTGGATACGCGCCGGCGAGTTGCCGGAACTGGCGGACGCCTTGGCAGATGCGGCTCCCCGTCCGCCGCCGCCGCCGCCCGAGCCTCCGCCCCCGCCCCAGGAGCCTCCGGCGGAGACGATCCTCTTCACCGCCGACGGCGCGGAGGTCCGGGGGCCCTTCACCGAGGCCGAGATCGAGGCGGCCATCGCCGCCGGGGAGGTGACGCGTGAAACCCTGATCTGGCGCTCCGGCGCGCAGTCGTGGGTCGCGGCCTGGGACGACCCTGAACTTCGCGGGCTCTTCTCCTCCCGGCCGCCTGAGATTCCGCTGGCCGAGGCGATGCGCCAGCTCATGGTCGGCGCGTGGGAATTCGAGACCGACTTCGGGCATGGGATGGTGGCAAGGAGCACGCTTGAGTTCCGGGGGGACATGACCTTTTCCGGATTTGTCACTCTCACCGTCTCCGGTGCGGCGGCGAGCACGAACCCGGTTACCGGCGCCTGGTCGGTGGCCGGAGCCGGTGACGGCCGGTTTGCGCTTACCCTCAGCCCTTCCGCCGGCGCGCCGGGGACGGTCCAGCTCCGAGTCGTCGACCGGGACAATCTGGTCAACGAGACCGACGGCGGCACAGCCCACCGGGTCGGCACCGGCTGAGCGCCGGCGTCAGGCGGCCACGCCGAGGGTGCCGACAAGCCCTTCGAAGAGGCGGCGGCCGTCTGTGCCGCCCTGCTCGGGCTCGATGAGATCCTCCGGATGCGGCATCATCCCGAGGACGTTCCGCCGCGCATTGAGGATGCCGGCAATATTCTCGACCGAGCCGTTGAGGTTCGTATCGTCGGCGACCCGGCCCGCCGCGTCGCAATAGCGAAAGGCGATGCGGTCTTCGCCGCGGAGGGCGCGAAGCGTCTCCTCGTCGGCGCGATAATTGCCGTCGCCATGGGCGACCGGGCAACGGATCACCTCGCCCTTGCGGTAGACTCGAGTGAATATCGAGTCCGTCGTCTCGACCCGGAGGTAAGTCTCGCGGCAGATGAAGCGAAGGCTCGCGTTTCGCATCAGCACGCCGGGGAGGAGTCCCGCCTCGCACAGGATCTGGAAGCCGTTGCAGATGCCAAGCACGGCGACGCCTTTCGCCGCCTTCGCGGCAACCGCCCGCATCACCGGCGAGCGTGCCGCGATCGCACCGGAGCGAAGGTAGTCGCCATAGGAGAAGCCGCCTGGCAGCACGACGAGGTCGACGTCGGGAAGGTCCGGTTCGGCGTGCCAGACCGTCGCCGGCTTCCGGCCGAGGATCTTGGTCAGCGCCGCGACCATGTCGCGGTCGCGGTTCGACCCGGGGAAGACGATGACGGCTGATCTCATGGGCTCGCTATAGCAGATTCGGTTGTATGTCCCGAGCCGATCCTCATCGGCGGGGAAGCGAGTCAATCACGGTCAGTCAACCCCGCAGCCGAGAGCCCGTTAAGGAGATGGAGAAGGGCCTCGGTCTGGCGGGGCGAAGTGTGGCAACCGTCGCCTGGCGCGTCGAACCAATAGACGTTGCCGTAGTGCCGGGTGCAGGCGAAGACCGGCGAGCCCGCCCAATTCCGGCAGCCCTGATCGAGGGTCGCGACGTGAACGGTGAGGCCGATCGCACTGGCGACGGTGGCCCGCCGGGTCCAGGCGTCGGGGAAGAAGGGGAGGGACCGGTCGATGACCGCCCCGGGGCTGCAGGCCGACTGGTCTGCCGCCACGACGGCGATCGACATCAGCGGATCGTCGCAATCAGCCCCGACGCAGCGGACGGCGAAGCCGTCGCCGTCCCGGTCGATCCGCCACTCCTGCGGGTCGTGGTAGAGCTGAAGGTCGCCGATCCGGGCGCGCGCCTTGCCGTCGGGCAACATCTCCAACGGCTCCTGCCCAAGCAAGGGCGAGGCGATGGCGGTGACACAAAGGAGGGCCAGCACTGGCGCGCGAAGCTTCGGTATGGGCAAGGAATGCGTTCCTCCGCGAGTGCTCCAACCCGCGAACGCTAACCCCCGGCTGAGGCAATTCTTCGCCGTACCTGTGGTCCGGCGGTGGCGGGCTTCATCAGGCCAAGGCACTCGATGCGTCTGATGACGAACGAGAGCCGTGTAGAGGTCATCGGATGTCCTGCGGCATCGCGACCAGATGACCGTGAAAAGCCCGCATCTCGGCTTTCGGCTCGTCGACCTTCGTTTCCGTGCCGACCTGTCGGTCGGGGACCTGCTTCAGGATCTCGTAGAACGGCATTGCCATCTGCAGGCTCCGGCGACGCTGCCCGCTACACCAGTTCAACGGCATAGTCCTCGATCACCAGGTTGGCGAGGAGCGCTTCGCACATCTTGGTAAGGGCGGTGCGCGCTTTCGCCGGGTCGGTCTCGGTGAGCTCGATGTCGAAGACCTTGCCCTGGCGGACGCTGGCGATGCCCGTGAAGCCGAGCGCGGCGAGCGCGCCCTCTATGGCCTTCCCCTGGGGATCGAGGATGCCTGCCTTCAGCGTGACGGTGACGCGCGCTTTCATGAAGTCCCCCGAAAACGGCAACGGCCGCCCTGAGCGGGCGGCCGCCGGTGGATACTCGGCGTCCTCACTGCACGAGGACGGGACCGCTGCCCTTCGGCCGATCGGCGTCGGTAAGAATGCCGAGACGCCGGGCCACCTCCTGATAGGCCTCGAGCAGGCCGCCCATGTCCCGCCGGAAGCGGTCCTTGTCGAGCTTGTCCCTGGTCTGGATGTCCCACAGTCGGCAGTTGTCGGGCGAGATTTCGTCCGCGACCACCACCCGCATCAGGTCGTTCTCCCAAAGCCGTCCACACTCGATCTTGAAGTCGACGAGCTGGATGCCGGCGCCGAGGAAGAGCCCGGCGAGGAAATCGTTGACGCGGATGGCCAGCGCCATGATGTCGTCGATCTCCTGGGGCGTCGCCCAGCCGAAGGCGGTGACGTGCTCCTCCGAAACCATCGGATCCCCGAGGGCGTCGTTCTTGTAGTAGAACTCGATGATCGAGCGCGGCAGCTGCGTGCCCTCCTCGATGCCTAGCCGCTGCGACAACGAAC
>DASSPO010000005.1:0-25890 GCA_035699585.1 Bauldia sp. | reverse complement strand
AGGCGGTGATGGAGGGCGTCGCCTACAATATCCGCCAGTGCGTCGACCTGTTCGTCTCCATCGGCGGGCAGATCGACGAGGTCCGGATCGCCGAAGGCGGCGCGCGGGTCCCCCGATGGTGCCAGATCATCGCCGATGTCGTCGGCCGGCCGGTCTCGGTGCTCGCCGAGTTCGACGCCTCCGCGCTGGGAGCGGCGATGCTTGCGGCTTCGGGCACCACCGGCGAGCCCCTGCCTGCCGTTGCTTCACGCACAGTACGGCTCGGGACGCGCATCCAGCCAGACCCGCTCCGTGGCCGCGCCTACGACGAGGGGTTCCGGCGCTTCTGTGCCATCGCCGGACGCGAGGTCGTCGACCGGCAGGATCACTGAGAACGACGGCGCATTCTCGACGAGCACATGTGGCTCGCGCCGCTCGACCGCACCTTACCGCGGGAGGCGGAACCTCTCCGTGTTGAACCTTGCGAAAACGCGCTCCCGCCAGATGGATGCGCCGCTCTCCGCGGAGGCGTTCCGGACCCGGAGCGCCGGCCGCACCCGCTCCGGGATCAGCCGGCACCCCTCCGCGTTTCGCGGCTCACGCCACCAGGAAGTCGTTGGCGCTCAGTTTGGCCGGACCGTTGTCAAGGACGGCAAAATCGATGGCCTTTGCCTTGCCGATTCCATCCTTGTCGTAGGAAAGTTCGCCGGTCTTCTTGTCGTAGAGGATTCGATCCTCCTTATCCATCTTCGAGGCTTTTCCTTTGAAGAACGCATCCTTGTCGAGGGTGCCGTCCTTCTTGAATTTCAACTTCTTGTAGATGGATTCCGAAAGCTGGATCTTGTCGAGACCCACCTCGAAATTCGCGATCGTGTCGACGTTGGGCGTGGCCTTGCTGATCGCGGTTGAAAAGAGGAACATGTCGGCGCCGCCTTGGCCGTCCAGCCTGTCGTTGCCCTCGCGCCCGTCGAGCGCATTGTTTCCGACATTGCCGGTGATCGAATTGGTGCCGGCGTTTCCCGTCCCGTTGGCGACACCGCCCGTGAGAATGAGGTTCTCCACGCCGGCACCAAGAGCGAAGTTCACCGACGAGGAAACCGTATCGATACCACCGCTTCCCGCGGCCGTCTCGTCCACCACGTCGCCGAGGTCATCGACGAAGTAGGTGTCGTCGCCGGCAAGGCCGCGCATCAGGTCGGCACCGCCCGCTCCGTTGATGACGTTGGCCAGTCCGTTGCCGGTGACGGTATTGGCTCCGCCATTCCCCGTGCCGTTCGTGGCAGCCCCGGTCAGGACCAGGTTCTCGAGACCGAGGCCGAGCGTGTAATTGATCGACGATGACACCGTGTCGGTGCCGGCGCTCCCGGCAAACAGCTCGTCCACCACGTCGCCGAGGTCATCGACGAAGTAGGTGTCGTCACCGGCGAGGCCGCGCATGACATCGGCGCCCCCTGCCCCGTTGATCAGGTTGGCAATGCCGTTACCGGTGATGGAATTGGCTCCGGCATTGCCGGTGCCGTTCGCGGCACCGCCGGTGAGGATAAGGATCTCGAGTCCGGCGCCGAGGGTGAAGTTCACCGACGTGGACACTGTGTCGTTGCCGCTGCTTCCAGCGAATGTCTCGTCGACTACGTCGCCGAGGTTATCGACGAAGTAGGTATCGTCACCGGCGAGGCCGCGCAGCAGGTCGGCGCCGCTCGCCCCGTTGATGATGTTGGCGAGTCCGTTGCCGGTAATTGTATTGGCTCCGGCATTGCCGGTGCCGTTCGTCGCAGTTCCGGTGAGGAGGAGGATTTCAAGCCCCGCGCCGAGGGTGAAGTCGACCGACGAGGACACCGTGTCGGTGCCGTCGCCGCCGGTCTCATCGGCCGTGTCGTCGGCGTCCTTCACCACGTAGGTGTCGTTGCCTTGGCCGCCGTTCATGTAGGCCGTAGCCGTCCCGGCCTCGAGGGTGTCGTCGCCTTCGTTCCCGAGGAGGCTGCTGCGATTCCCCGTGTCGGCGCCCACCATCCTGTCGGCGAGGTGAGTCCCTTCGATGGTCTCGATCCCGCTCAAGGTATCGGTCGTGCCGAACGTATCGCGAGCCGTTCCGGCAGCGATCGTGTGGGTGCCAAGCGTCCGCTGCGTGTCGGAGAGGTTGACGAAGACACCCTCGGTGAGCGGGTTGTCGTGGTCGAACTGCTCGCTCCAGTAGTCGAGGTAGTCGAACTCGCCAATGCCGCCATTGACGGTGTCGTTGCCCTGCCCGGCAAAGAAGGCGTCGTCCTGATCGCCACCGATCAGTGTGTCGTTGCCGAACCAGCCTTCGAGGTAGTCGGCACCCAAACCGCCGATCAGGAAGTCGTCACCGCCCTGTCCCTGGAAGTCATCGTCCTGATCGCTGCCGAACATGACATCGACGGCGTCGGTGCCGCGAACGTCGTGGATGTTCAGGAGCGAATCCGTGTTGCCGAAGGTGTCCTGGGCGCTTGAGGCGGCTCGAACGATTTGCTCGAAGCCGGGTAGATCCGGGTCGAAGTCTATATCGAGACCGAAGTCGTCACTGTCGAACGCGACGGTCGCGTGAAGATTGACGATGACGCCGAGCTGACCGGGGCCTGCACCCCAGTTCTGGCTGCCGTCGTAATCGTCGTGGGCCCACCTTTCCTCGTCGTAGTTGACCTGAACGAGGCCGCCACCGCCCGCCGTATTGTCGAACGTGTCTTGCCCGTCATTGCCCGTGAGTTGGAACTGCACGCCGTCCAGTGTCTCGGTGGTATCGTCAGACAGGAACGTATCGTCGCCGGCAGTGCCGACGATGAACTCGATCCCGACGGCATTGGTGAAGCCGATCTGGTTGGGTACGACTTCACCGTCGTAGATTTCGATTCCCGCCTCGCCCGCCGAGAACGTGGAGCTGCCGCGAAGATCGGCCTCGATGTGGCCGAAGTCCTGATGCTCGAAGACGACCATGTCGAAGTCGGCGCCGCCATAGACGGTGTTATTCCCGTCCCCGGTCTGCAGGTAGTTGAACGTATTGCCGCCGATCAGGAGATCGTCGCCGCTCCCGGCGAAGAGATTGTTGCCGATGCCGTTTGCGCCGATGAGAATGTCGTCGGCGCTGGTACCCTGGATCTCGACCTCTCCGATCTCGTGGAATTCGTCCACGTGCCCGAACGTGTCGCGTGCGGTGTGGGCGGCAATGGTCAGGCCGTCGTAAATCACGCCGAGATCGTTGACGGCGTCATTGGGAATGTCGGGGTTGTCGTCGTCGACAACGAAGTCGGCGTCAGAGAGATTGACGATGACGCCCCGTTCGCCCGGGTCGTCGCCCCAGTCGTTGCCGACGAAGCTGTCGTTGTCCCATCGTTCGTTGTCGTAGTTGACGCGGAGACGGTCGCCCTCGCCGCCGGATCCCGTGAAGCTGTCGTCCCCAGCGCCACCGACGAAACTGACCGAGCTCTCGCCGGCAACCTCGAACTCGTCGTTGCCTGCACCGCCGCGGAGCTCGCCGCCGACGCCGCCGCCGCTCGTGAAGAAGTCGACAAGCGTCGTGCCGTGAATGCGGACCTGACCGCCACCGGTAAGGTTCAATGTGTCGGTCTGACCGAAGGTGTCAGTCGCCACCCCGGCGTTGAGGTCAACGGTGACACCGACCGTGATGTCAGGGTCGTGGTAGTTTTCCTCCGAATCGTAGCGCACCACGAGCGTCGCGCTGCCGTTGCTGATGAAGGTGTCGGCGCCGCCGAGGCCGATGAACTCGATTTCGCGGGGCCCGTCGTCATTGTCGGTGAAGACGGCGTTGAAGACATCGTTTCCGCCGGTACCCCCGATCTCCTCGAGATTGCTGAACCCGTCCGTGACGATCAGGGTGTCCCCGGCGTCGAAATGCTCGATGACGACCGTGTCGGCGAAGCCATCGGGATCGCCTGAATCTGGTCCGGCAGACACCACGATATGGTCGGTGCCCGTCCCTTCCGCCCACTGGTAGCCGACGGCATCATAACCCTGGTTAAGATTGCCAGTGTCACCAAGGCCCGTGGCGTCGATGAATTCGTCACCGTCAGACCCCGTGATGTTGAGGGGCTCGCCGAGGACGATCAGCCGGTACAGGCCGCTTGAGTCGCCGGCCTCGCCGTCGGCCAGCGCCGTCCCGAAATCGATTGACGTGACGTCAACGTTTAGTCCCGTCGCCTCCGCCGTGACGGTGGGCACCGCCTCATCCGTAGCGTCGCGATAAATCGTGAAAGACTCGATCTGTCCTGTGCTGAAGTCCGTCCCGAAGGTTCCCTCGACAATGAGGATTGCCCCGCCCGGCCCTACAAAACGCGCCGTGCCCGGAGCGGTAAAAGTCGGCCCGTCTTCGTCGGTGAATGCATCGTGGCTGAAGCCCGTCCAGTCGTAACCCGATTCGAACCCGGAGAAGATCTGAAGATCGGCCATTGCGTTTCCCCTGTCCCGATTTGCTTGACGCCGCCCGCATCGTGGGCGCGAAGGATATCGGTGGGTCAGGAGGCCGCATCCCCCATTTGGGGTATCTGGCGCCTCTTACCTGGCCAGAGTTGCAGGAGGGAGATCGCCGGCACGATGGCCGCGATTGCTATCGCGGCACCGCGGCGGCAAGGGTCCGGTTGGCCGGAGGCTGGGCTATGCCGGCTGGATCAGCCGGCTCAGCAATCCCGCGAGCTCACTCTGTCGAGATATGCCGGTCTTCGAGAACACGCGCTTCAGCACCGTGCGGGCAGTCTCCTCACTGATCCCGAGGCGCTGGGCGGCCTCGCGCGGCGCGATTCCTAGGCCGACGAGAGAGGCAACCCGCGCCTCGCCGAGGGTGAGGCCGAGGAGATCGCGGACGATCGTCGGATCGGGTGCGTTCCGCGGCGACGCGATCACGAGAACTGTTGCTCGCGACTCGAGGAAGAATCCATCGAATGGGCGCTCCGGTGGCACCCAGGTCGGCAGGACGTAGACCGCAAGGAGCTGTTCGCCGTCCACGCCCCGTATCAGGACGGCGCGCGGCGCGTCTGCGAAGCCTTCGGAGCTCTCGTCGATCACTGCCGCCAACGCCGACGAGAGGGCCGCGCGTTCCGGCTCAAATCGCGCTTCGAGCCGGCCGTTGGCGATCCTCAGCCCGCTCCCCAGGAGATGCTGGCCGATCAGGTTGGCGTAAACCACCCGTCCCGCCCGGTCGATGCGGTAGACGCCGATACCGAGACCAGTCAGAACATCGGTCATCGAGCTTGCCGAGACCTCGGCGTTGATGAGGCGGATGCCCAGCCGCAGGGAATTCTCGACATGCCTTGCAAGATCGCCGAACAATGAAAGCTCGGGATCCGAGAACGGCGGTCGATCGGCAGAGCGTTGTAGGCTGACGGCAACGGCAATGTTCGGATCGGGCGAGATCATCGCCCCGGCAAACCAACGCAGACCGTGGGCGGCCAGGAACTCGGTATAGAACGGGTGGCTCGCCATCTCCTCATCCGAGACGACGTGGCGGTCCGTGATCGCATCCCGACTTTCGACATAGCCACGCTCGATCGCCCGGCCCATGCGAACGTCGCGCCAGCACCAATGACGGTCGTAGTCGGCCTGGGCACCATCGAGTCCCGGCGAGATGATGGTTCCCAGGCTGCCGTCGGCGCGCTGATAGACGATCAGGGTTCCGAGGTCCCCAAAGACCTCCGCGAACGCCCTCAGGGCATCGGGCCAGGCAGCCACGTCGGAGGCGGCCCGGTATATTGCATTGATCGCCGCGATCATCTTCGGCCCGTTGTCCTGCAAATGCAGCTCGCGCTCCGATGAATGCCCTCTCGGCGCCGACTGCGCCGAGGCCGAGGCACCGGTCATCGCGCCGAGTCGTCTCACAGCGGAATACCTCTCAGGAGGCCCACCAGGTCAGCCTGGCGGTGTAGTCCGGTCTTTGCCAAAACCGACTTGACCTGCTTGCGCACCGTCTCATCGGAACGACCGGCCGCGTCGGCAATCTCAAGCGTCGTCTCGCCGTTGCCGAGAGCACGGGCCACTCGTGCCTCGGCCGGCGTCAGGTCGAACAGGCCCTGTATGACATCTGCCGTCGGAACCTCGCGCGACACCACCGGTGTGACGATCACCAATGCCGTAGCGCTCGCGAAGATGTCGTGGGCGGCGCCGCGCATGGGCAGGAGATGGAGGATCACGGGCGGCCGCTCCTCGCGAGCCGGCACGGGAATTGAGCGCACCCCATCGTCGGCGATGCCAATCTCCGCGATGGCGTCGGCCAGCAGGATGTCTGCTCCGGCCTCCGTTATCGTCAGCCGCCTGGCACGATCCTGAAAGACGGTCGGCACTTGCGCCTCGAACAGGGAATTGCCGGCAAGGACTCGGCCTCCGTGAACCAAGACGGCCGCAGCCAGCCCGACGCGTTCGAGAGCCGCAACCGCGCCGTTCGCCCGTTCGAGTTGAAGCCGCGCCGACAGAAGCGCTGCGCGGGCAAAGTGTGGTCGAAGCGAATCCAGCGCGGCCACCTTGTCAGGGGTAACCGGGCCGTCGGCATAGCGCTTCTCGACGTGGAAGATCATGGTGTCTCCGGACGGTGCCCGGATGACGGTCGCCACGCCAAGTCCGCCGCCGCGTGGTATGAAGAAGTCGCGATAGATCGACTCTTGGGGAATCTCGTCCAGCGCGTAAATGTCCTGGTCGGTGACAAAACCCGGCAGGTTCACCGCCACCAGCCGGTTCGTACGCGGATTGTCATAGGCCAGGCCGGATTCCTCGAATTCCGACATCATTCCGCGGACGCGTGCGGATGAAACCCACCTCGACGATCGTGGGACCCACAGGACGGCTCCCAGGCCCCCGACGAAGCTGGCGACCTCGTCAAGTACGCCATGCCAGAGTTCAGGAACGGCGCCCGCCTCGTAGATCCTGTTGATGAACCCTTCGTCCATTCCCTCAACGGCTTCAGCCTGCGGTTACGCCCTATTGAGGTCGCTATCTCATTGAGAAGCGGGATGGGTGTCAACCAAAACGTGTATCCTAACGGACAGCGCCGCCAGGCTGGCGTCGGGACGGCCGAATAGCGTCGCTGCCGCCCGATCGGCCCGGCGTGACCCATGTCTCCGGAACAAACCGCCACCCACGTGACCGGAATGCACCATCTCGGAAGATGGTGCCCAGGGGCGGAATCGAACCACCGACACGCGGATTTTCAGTCCGCTGCTCTACCAACTGAGCTACCTGGGCGCCGGGCGGGCCGGCCCGTCGCAATCCGGCCGGCCCGAGGCGAGCGGCTTTATAGGGAACGCCGCCGGGAGTGTCCAGAACCGAAGATCGGCAATGTTGTTCGGCCATTCGGCCGTGGTCCGTGGAACGCGAAAGCCGGGCAAGGGAACGGGCCCCCGACCGTCGTCGGTGGGTTTGCCGGGGCTGGTGAGGGATGTCTCTTAGAGACTTTTGCCGGCGGCGCGCCTGACGCAGGGGTTCCCTCAGGCGGCGGGCTCGCCCTCCTCCCCGGCCGGGTCCTCGGCTGCGGGAATTGCATAGGCGCCGGAGAGCCAGCGGTTGAGGTCGACGTCGGCGCAGCGCCGCGAGCAGAAGGGCCACGTCGGGCGGGCCGAAGGCTGGCCGCAGATCGGGCAGGCGCGGGCGGCGCGCAGCGGCACCACCTTGTCGCCCTCCCGCTTCCGCGCCCGGGCCATTGTCCTCACCCCCGCGAGAGCCAGCTGAAATGAACCGGATAGCCCTCGCCCTGGAGCAACGCCGTGGTCTCGTAGAGCGGCAGGCCGACGACATTGGTGTAGGAGCCGACCAGGCGGATGACGAATCCGCCGCCGAGGCCCTGAATCGCGTAGCCGCCGGCCTTTCCCTGCCATTCGCCGGAGGCAAGGTAGCTGTCGATGTCCTCGCGGGAGAGGCGCTTGAAGCGCACCCGGGTTTCGACCAGCCGCTGGCGGAGCTGCCCCTTGGCGGTCACCAGCACGACACCGGTATAGACTCGATGCGAACGCCCGGAGACCAGACGGAGGCAGCCTGCGGCCTCCTCGATCAGCTCGGCCTTGGGCAGGCAGCGGCGGCCGACGCCGACCACCGTGTCGGCGGCGAGGATCAGGGCGCCCGCGAGGTCCGGATCCGACTTGGCGATCGACAGCGCCGCCTCCGCCTTCTCGCGCGCGAGGCGCTTGGCGAGGTTTCGCGGCAGCTCGTTCTTCTTGGGCGATTCGTCGATCGTGACCGGAAGCAGGTGATCCGGTTCGATCCCGATCTGGTTCAGGAGCTCGATCCGCCTTGGCGAGCCCGAGGCGAGCACCAGTTTGAGACGTCCGGCCATTGATCAATTCCGCTGGCGCCGTCCCGGCGGACGCCGAGGGCTATTTGAACCGGTAGGTGATCCGCCCCTTGGTCAGATCGTATGGGGTCATCTCGACCAGGACCTTGTCGCCGGCAAGCACGCGAATGCGGTTCTTCCGCATCCGGCCGGCAGTATGGGCGATAATCTCATGCTCGTTTTCAAGCTTCACGCGGAAGGTCGCGTTGGGCAGGAGTTCGGTGACGACTCCGGGAAATTCGATGATCTCTTCCTTGGCCATCAGCTTCCTTTTGCTCGAAATGGCTGGTCTCGGGCGGCGGGACGGTAGCCGATTGGCGGGGGAATGTGAACCGCGATCCTCGGCCCGTCTCAGCGCCGCCAGCGGAGCGCACAGACCAGCGTGAACAGCCTTCGACCGGTGTCGAAATCCATGTCGATTTTGCCGGCAAGGCGGTCGATCAGCGCCTCGGCGCCCTCGTTGTGGATGCTGCGCCGGCCCATGTCGATGGCCTCGATTCGTGCCGGCGACGACGTGCGCATGGCGGCATAGTAGCTCTCGCAGACCAGGAAGTAGTCCTTGACCACGCGGGCGAGCGGGGTGAGCGAAAGGATGTGACGGGCGACCGCGTCGCCGTTCTCGTCCGCCACGTCCAGAACGAGCTTCTTGTCGGCGATCGACAGGCGGAGATTGTAGGCCCCGCCCTGGCCGCGGGGACTGAAACGGTTCTCGGCGATGAGATCGCGGATTGCGGCGCGACGCTCGGCATCGATGAACTCCGCGGCGTGGGCGAGAGACCCGGGATCGATCTCGATCGCAACCAGCCGGCCATGTGCCTGTCGCCTCTCGCGCATCGCCTTGCTACCGGTTGAGCCTGATCGCGACGGAACGGGCATGGGCGTCGAGCCCCTCTGCCTCGGCGAGCGTGATCGCGGGGCCGGCGAGCGCGCGGAGCTGTTCCGGCCCGAGGCCGAGGAGGGTCGTGCGCTTGAGGAAATCGAAGACCGAGAGCCCCGAGGAGAACCGGGCCGAGCGCGCCGTCGGCAACACGTGATTCGGCCCGGCAACATAGTCGCCGATCGCCTCCGGCGTATGGCGGCCGAGGAACACCGCGCCGGCGTTGCGGATGGCGGGAAGCAGCGCCTCGGGGTCGGCGACCGCCAGCTCGAGATGCTCCGGCGCGAGCCGGTTCGCGAGATCGGCGGCCTCGGCAAGCGTCTCGACGACGATCACCGCGCCATGGTCGCGCCAGCTTGCGGCCGCGATCGCGCCCCTGGGCAGCGTCGCCAGCTCCGCCTCGACCGCCGCCTCGACGGCATCGGCGAGCGCAGGCGAATCGGTGACGAGGATCGACTGGGCGGCCGTGTCGTGCTCGGCCTGGGCGAGGAGATCGGCGGCGACCCACGCGGGGTCGTTGCCGCCGTCGGCAATCACCAGCACCTCGGACGGACCAGCGATCATGTCGATGCCGACCGTGCCGAAAACCAGCCGCTTCGCCGCAGCGACATAGGCATTGCCCGGGCCGACGATCTTGGCCACCGGTGCCACCGTCTCCGTCCCGTAGGCGAGCGCCGCCACCGCCTGGGCGCCGCCGATGCGATAGGCTTCGTCGACGCCGGCGAGCCGCGCGGCCGCAAGCACCAGAGGATTGAGCACGCCGTCCGGCGACGGCACCACCAGGGCGATGCGCGGCACGCCGGCGACCTTGGCGGGAACCGCATTCATCAGGACCGAGCTGGGATAGGCGGCGGTGCCGCCGGGCACATAGAGGCCGACGGCGTCGATCGCCGTCCAGCGGATACCGAGCTCGACGCCGAGAGCATCGCGGTAACGGTCGTCCGCCGGGAGCTGGCGGCGGTGGAAGGCCTCGATGCGGTCGCGGGCGAAACGGAGCGCCTGAAGCGCCTCGCGCGGCACGGAAGCCTCGGCCGCCTCGAACTCGGCCGCGGTGATGCGGAGACGCGCAGGGGAAAGTGTTACCCGGTCGAACCGGGCGGTCGCGTCGATCAGCGCCGCATCGCCCCTTCGGCGGACGTCCTCGACGATCGCCCGCACGGCCGCCTCGACATCCTCGGCGACCTCGCGCTTGGCCGAGAGAAGCGCGGCGAAGCGGTCTTCGAACGCCGGATCGCGCCGGCTGAGCCTTCTCGCCACGCGCCTGTCCGGCTCAGGCCGTCTCGATCGTCTCGGCGAGCTCGTGGCTCGGCTTCAATGCCGTCGCCCAGGCCGGTCCGAGATCGGCGAGCCGTGCCTCGATGCACTCGACCTCGAGCCTGAGCATGGCGCCTGCGGCGAAGTGGAGGGTGATGTGCCCGGCGGGGGCTTCGGTCGGCTCGAAGCTCAGGGCAAGGAGTTCGAGGACGGCTTCGGGGTGGTCGCGGCGGAGATGGCAGCATTTGGCGGCGGTGACCCGGTCAAAGACCAGCGCGCTGCGCTTCCGCTGGTGGGTTTCGCCGTCGTCGTCGACCTCCCAGCCGAAGCGGTTCATGGCTATGGCGAAGCGCTTTTCCTTGGGGAGGTAGGTAATGTCCGCCACCTTGAGGACAGCGTCCTGGACATGGGCGGAGAGGACAGCAAGGTCCTCCTCGTCGATGGCCTGAAGTTTCAGGCGGTCGGGAGCGTTCATGGCGTCCATCCGGAGCGAAGTCTCTGTTCGGCCAGAGGTAATGCGGCCGATACGGAATCGCAATGGGCCAGCGTGTCACCCTTTGCGCAAGGCGACGAGGATTGGGGATGACCGGAAAGGCGGGGGGGTGAACAGGCCGGGGCCGGTTCCGGCGTCCCCCGCGTGCCGGCATGTTCCGTTTTCAGTCCCATCCGAAACGAAGGGGGCCGCCGGGAAGGCACCGCTCACGTTTACCTTTTTCTAAGGCACCGCCGCCGGCGTTTGCCGCGGCAAAGGTCCAGGCTCACCGGGATCCCGCGCTCCCGAACGGCGATGCGGACGGGAGGGCCATGCGCCGGCCGATCCATCCCGACCGCCCGGGGCCTGCCGTCGCGGGTTCCCCCCTCCCCCTATCGCGCGTCGAGCGCCACATCGCACATGAAGGACCGGTGCGGGGCGGTACCGCTCACCGGGTCGACGGCGCGCCGGTCGATGAGCAGGTTCAGGTTGGCGCCATCGGGGCCGAAGGGGTCGTAACCCGGCGCGCCGATCTCCTCGCAGGGCTCCCACCAGCCGTGCTGGCCTGAGACGACGTCGCGGCTGAGTGCCTCGTTCAGCCGGGCCCGGGCCCGGACGCTGCCGACCGGCGTCAGTATCCGCACCCAGTCGCCGGCGGCGATGCCACGGGCGGCTGCGGCCTCGGGGTGAAGCTCGACCTGAGGGTCCGGGGCGCGGCGGCGGAGGCTGGCGACGTTCCTGTGCTGGGTTTCGCAGAAATGGGTGTCCTTGGCCGAGGTGAGGATCAGCGGGTAGCGCGCCGCGAGGTCCGGCTGCGAGCGCGGGCTGACGGGCGGCTCGGTGAACTCGGGGAGCGGTGGATAGCCGTGATCGAGGAATTCCTCGCAATAAAGCTCGATCTTCCGCGTCGGTGTCGGGAAGCCCGCGGCCGCGCCATCGCGCGCCTCGGCGTATTTCCGGTGGCGCGTCGCGACCGGCGCGCGGATGCCGCGCGGCTCGGCGCGGAGCGCCTCGAGCGTGATGCCGCTCGGCGCGATCTGGTGACGCCATGCGGCCTCGATGTCGCCGCCGAAGAACCGGTCGCCGAGGCCGAGGCGTTGCGCCAGATCGAAGACGATGTCGATGTCCGCCCGCGACTCGCCACGCGCCGGCGATATCCGCCGCCGAAGCTGGACATGGGCTTGCGCGTCCTCGCTCACCTCGAAGCCAACGCGGAGCGCCTCGGTCTCGAAGGCGCTCGCCACGGGAAGCACGATGTCGGCAAGCTCCGCGGTCGGGTTCATGAACAGGTCGGCGTGGACCATGAAGTCGAGCGAGGCGAGCGCGTCGCGGGCGCGGGCGCTGTCGGCATGGGCCATGACCAGATTGGCGCCGAAGCCGACCACGCCCCGCACCTTGTAGGGCTTTCCGTCGAGTGCGGCGTCATAGACCTCGCCCGAGGTGACGAACTCCCAGCGCGACGGCCCGAGCGGGCGGGCGGCGAGCCCAAGAGCCTTCGCTCGCTGCGCGGGAGAAAGCAGCTCCGCGCCGTCGATCTTGTTCGCCGGCACTCCGGCGAACAGCACGTTGCCGCCGGGTACGTCGAGGCTGCCGGTGAGCACGCAGATTTGCGCGATGGCGCGGGCCATCTGGGTGGCATTGGTGTGCTGCTCGACCCCGCTCCAGGCGTAGTAGGCGACGGGACGCTGCTCCCACAGGAGGCGCGCGGTCGCCTCGATCGCGCCCGCGTCAACGCCGGTGATCCGCTCCGCCGCCCGTGGCTCGTAGCGGCGGCAGAGTTCGGCGAGGAGGGCGAGAACCGGGCGGCAGCGCAGCGTGCCGTCCGGCGTCGGCACATCGAAGGCGCCGGCAAGCGCCAGGTCCGTGTGCGCGCCATAGACGCCGCCCCTGGCGTCATACGCGACGGGCCGCCCCGTCACGATGTCCCAGGCGACGTACTTGCCCGCCTCGCCGGACGGGCTGATGTCGGCCTCGCGGAGGAGACGGCCGTTGTCTTCGCGGACGAGCAGCGGAGCATTGGTCCAGTCGCGGACGAAGTCCCGGTCGAACCAGCCGTGCTCGATCATGACGTGGGCGATCGATAGCGCCAATGCCGTGTCGGTGCCGGGCCGGACGCGGAGCCAGCGGTCGGCACGGTGGGCGAGGCCGACGCGGCGCGGATCGACAACGACCAGCCGGGCCCCGCGGTTGAGCGCGGCGACCGCGGCAGTGGCGTGGACGATGCGCGCCAGCGACGGGTTGTAGCCCCAGAACAGGATGCAGCCGGCGCGATCGAGGTCCGGCATGTAGACGCCGGGTACGGGGACGCCGAAAGTGTATGCGGTGGCGAGGTAGCGGCCCCAGCCGCAGAGTTCCATCGACACCACGTGGTTGGGGCTGCCGTACGCGCGGCGGAGGCGCATCACCCAGTCGATCGCGTCGGACATTGCCGAGGTCGAGGGCGAGGCGGTGGTGAAGACCACCGACTCGGGCCCGTGTTCGGCAGCGAGACGGCGAAGATTGGCGGCGACGGTGTCGAGCGCCTCGTCCCAGCCGATCTCGACCCAGCCGGCATCGGCGGCGCCTTTCGGCCGAGTCCGCTTCAGCGGACGAAGCAGGCGCTTCTGATGGTAGACGATCTCCGGCGCGACCTTGCCCTTGAGGCAGAGCGCCTGTCCGGTGGGGTGTTCGGGGTCGGCATCGAGGGCGACGAACCGGCCGTCGGCGACGGTCGCAACCGCTCCGCAGCGCGAGACGCACAGCGCGCAGAAGCAGGGTATGCGTTGGCCGTCGGGGTTGGCCATGGGCCCGCCGGTAGAGGTCGTCGGGACATCTGGCGGACGAGTGTAGCAGGAGACTCGGGGCGTTTACACCGCCAGCAGGTTTTCCGTCCCCTTGGAAAGCACGCGGCGGGATCCCCTATTTCTTCTGGTTCCCGGTGAAGGCGGCGGTGACGCCGAGGCCGATCAGGAGAAGGCCGCTCGCGTAGCGCTCGAACCGAAGATAGGCGCGGCTCCGTTTTAGCCAGTTGCCGGCCGTGCCGGCGGCTAGCGCATAGCAGCCGTCGGTCACTAGCCCGAGGGCCGTGAAAAGGAGTCCCAGAAACGCGATCTGCATCGCCACCTGGCCGCGGTCGACCTCGACGAACTGCGGCAGGAAGGCGAGGAAGAACAGCGCCGTCTTGGGATTGAGAAGGTTGACGATGAAGCCGTCCCGGAAGAGGCGCGCGTGGCTCGCGCGGGGCAAAACCGCGTCCACGCCGGGCGGGTCGGCGCGGCCGAAGATTTTCCTGAGGCCCAGCCAGACCAGGTAGGCGGCGCCGGCATACTTGACGATGCTGAAGGCAAGCGCCGACGAGGCGAGCACGGCCGATATCCCGAGCGTCGCGGCGGTGACGTGGACGAGGGTCGCGGTGTGGATGCCGAGATCCGATACGAAGCCGGCGAGCCGGCCTTGCTCGATCGAGCGGCCGATGATGTAGAGCACCGCCGGCCCCGGGACGACCAGTAGCACCAGCGCGGCGCTGACGAACAGCCCGATATTGGCGGCCCCTGGGGTTACGATCTCCATCGCCGTGCCCTCACCCCCGACCGGCCCCTTCGCCCAAGCCGACGTGGACTGGATCGGACGTCCGAATCAGCGATCGACGTCGCGCCGGTCGACCGGATTTCAGCCCGAAAGCCGCTCGATCGTCGCCCCGCAAGCCCCGAGCTTGTCCTCGATCCGCTCGAAGCCGCGGTCGAGATGGTAGACGCGGTTGACGATGGTTTCGCCTTCGGCGGCGAGTCCGGCGATGACGAGGGACACCGAGGCCCGGAGGTCCGTCGCCATGACCGGCGCGCCTTTCAGCCGCTCGACGCCCCTGACCGTCGCCATCTGGCCGTCGAGCGCGATGTCGGCGCCGAGACGGGCGAGTTCCTGGACGTGCATGAAGCGGTTCTCGAAGATGGTCTCGCGGATATGCGAGGTACCCGAGGCGCGGCAGACGAGGGCCATGAGCTGGGCCTGGAGGTCGGTCGGGAATCCCGGGAACGGCTCGGTGGTGACCTCCACGGGATGGAGGCCGCTGCCATTCCGCCGGACCCTCAGGCCATGGTTGGTGGCGGTGATCTCGGCGCCGACCTCCGTGAGCACTTCGATCGGACGTTCGAGGATCGCCGGCGTGGCGCCCTCGAGCACCACGTCGCCGCCGGTCATTGCCACGGCCATGGCGTAGGTGCCGGTCTCGATCCGGTCAGGCATCACCGTGTGGCGCGCGCCGCTGAGCCGGCCGACGCCCTCGATGCGAATCGTGGAGGTCCCGGCCCCATAGATCTTCGCGCCCATCTTGATCAGGCAGGCGGCGAGGTCGGCGATCTCCGGCTCGCGCGCCGCGTTCTCGATCACGGTTTCGCCGCGGGCAAGCGACGCTGCCATCATCGCCACGTGGGTGGCGCCGACGGTCACCTTGGGGAAGGCGATCCGCCCGCCCTTGAGGCCGTGCTTCGCCCGGGCGACGACGTAGCCGCCGTCGATATCGATCTCGGCGCCGAGGTCGCGGAGCGCGGCGATGAACAAATCCACCGGCCGCGTGCCGATGGCGCAGCCGCCGGGAAGCGAGACCCGCGCCTCGCCCATCCGCGCAAGGAGCGGCCCGATCACCCAGAAGCTCGCGCGCATCTTCGAGACGAGTTCATAGGGCGCGACGGTGTCGACGATCTCGCCGGCCGTCAGCTCCAGCGTCTCGCCGGAGAGGCCGTTCTGACCGGCGCGCTTCCCGGCCACCATGCAGTCCACGCCGTGATTGCCGAGGATGCGCTTGAGCAACTGCACGTCGGCGAGGCGCGGCACATTGTCGAGGACGAGCGTCTCCGAGGTTAGCAGGCTCGCGATCATGAGGGGCAGTGCGGCGTTCTTGGCGCCGGAAATGGCGATGGTGCCGTTGAGCGGCGCGCCGCCGACGATACGAATGCGATCCATGTGCGAAGTCGCCCCTTTCGTCCCGCCTCACCACCCCGGAAGCCGTTGGCCGCCGGTCACCGCGGCCCGTCTAACGCAGCTTTGCGGCCGGTACAAGGCGAGCAAGAGAGCGTTTCCCGCCGGCTACCTGCGTGTCGCGTCGGGGTCTGGCTCCGGTTTGGATGGGCGAGCCGCGGCCGATTCCCCGGCGTTGCGCGCCGCGGCCTTCCGGCGGCGGAGATTGGCACGGAGCGCCGCTGCAAGACGCTCCTCCCGCGCCTTGCGCGCCGCTTCCTTCCTGCCGTGCTCGCGATCCTCTGCCATTCCCAGAATAATAGCGCGATTCCCGCGGGGCGTTCCGCTTGAAGCTGGGCTCCCCATATGGCAGTAAGGCCGCCGCCGGCCCTGCCCGGCAGGCCCGCTGCCGTAGCTCAGTGGTAGAGCACCCCCTTGGTAAGGGGGAGGTCGACAGTTCAATCCTGTCCGGCAGCACCAGCAAAACCTCGCGTGGAACCTGCACCGACTCTCTCGATCGCCGATGCCGAAGGTGAGGCGATCGCACCACGACGAAGTCCGGCCACCTTCCAGGGGCCATGACCGCCGCCCATCGGTCGCTCACCTCGGCCCCGGCATTGTCGCGCAGTGGGCGTTAATCATCGGGACGGGGCCGGGCCGCGTTGTCGAGGGTGGTCTTCAGACCGGATAGCGGCGGATGCCCGGCCGCATCTTCCCTGCGTTGCCGAGTTCGAGGATGTAGCCGAAGTCCTTCTCGGTATCGAGATAGTAGTGCTCGTCCTCGTCGTAGCGCCCCGACTGGATCACCGGGTAGCCGCGCGCGGCGAAGTCCGCCGCCGCCTTCTTGGCATCGGCATAGTAGAGCTTGATATGGTGCAGGCCTTCGCCGTGGCGTTCGAGGAATTCGTCGTAGATCGAGTAGCCCGACACCGGCTGCATCAGCTCGATCTGCGTGTCCCCGCTCCAGGCGCAGGCGATGATGCATGAATGGGTCGCCGGCCTGCCGCGGTAGACGTAGTCCCGGACCGTGTCCGGATTGAAGTCCCAGATGTCCCAAGGCCCGATCCTGAACACATCCCAGTGGAGCTTGAGCGCCGCATCGAGGTCGCGGACGACCTTCGCCACCTGCATCGTGGCGCCTTCCTGGAATTTGCGCATGCTTCCCTCCCTCCCGCCGATTTCCGTTTCTGATAGCGCAGCGGTTATTCCGTGGCGAGCGGACGCCGCGACTTTGCGCTAGCCTGGGGTGACTCGCCTTGAAGGGGGGACGAAAATGGCAAAGCAAACCGCGCCGCGCGTATTGATCGCAGGCGAATCCTGGACGGTGCACTCGATCCATCAGAAGGGCTTCGACAGCTTCACCACCACCGAATATGCCGAGGGCGTCGGCTGGCTCCGCGGCGCGCTCGAAGGCGGCGGATGGCAGGTCACCTACCAGCCCTCCCACGTCGCGGCGACCCAGTTCCCGGCGACCGCGAGCGGTCTCGCCGCGTATGACTGCGTCATCCTTTCCGACATCGGTTCGAACACGCTTCTCCTCAACCCCGACACCTTCTTCCGTTTCCAGCGGAAGGAAAACCGGCTCGACGCGCTCCGCGACTACGTTGCCGCCGGCGGCGGCCTGGTGATGGTGGGCGGCTACATGACCTTCCAGGGCATCGACGCCAAAGCCCGCTACCATGGCACAGCCGTCGAGGAGGCGCTTCCGGTGACGATCTCCCCGCACGATGACCGTGTGGAGATGCCGCAGGGCGTGAAGCCCCGCGTCGTCGACCGGGACCACCCCATCGTCCGCAACGTCGCCGGCTCCTGGCCGGCGCTTCTCGGCTACAATCGCCTCACCCCCAAACCGGACGCCAACGTCGTCGCGCTCGTCGGCAACGATCCGCTCATCGTGGCCGGCGCTTTCGAAAAGGGACGGAGCGTCGCCTTCGCCTCCGACTGCGGCCCGCACTGGGCGCCGCCGGCCTTCGTCAATTGGAAGGGCTATGTCCCGCTCTGGCGCTATATCGCCGCCTGGGCCGCCGGTCGCTCATGAACGCCGCGCCCGGCGCGTAAGGATCACCGCGGCCGCGGCCGAGAGCAGCGTCGCCCCGGCGTAGAACCAGATGCCCGCCTGGGCGGCGGCGTCGGCGAGGCCGCTGGTCTTGGCGGCGAAGATCGCGAGCGCCACCACGAGCACGTCCGCCATCGACCACTTCGAGAGCACGCCGACGCGCTCGACCCAATGGAGCCGCTCCGGCGCGTAGGCGGCGAGGTGGAGCACGACGAGCTTCGCCGCCGGGAAGACCACCGAGAACAGCGCGACCAGAAACGCGATCGCGATGTCCCCCTCCTCCCAGAGGCCATAGATCACCTCGATCAGCGACGGCCGCTCGGTGAAGACAAGAAGCGTCTCGAACACGGCGACCGGCAGCACCAGCCCGAGCCCGAAACAGAGCGTCGCCGCGAACAGGATGACCGGCACGGCGACGCCGTTCCCGGGATGGTCTCGTGGTCGCTCCATCGGGCCATGGTATGCACCATCGCGCCATCATCGCGAAAGCACCCCGCGTCAGCGTTCTCACCGGCCGCGGCGTTCGGCGCGGTCACACCGCGTGCGGATAGTGCCGCCGGGCGAAGTCTTCCGAGATGTATCCCTCGCGGAGATCCTTGGCGACCGCCTCCTTCGCCCGCTCCGACGGCGGCCCGTAGCCGCCGCCTCCGCCGGTCGACATCACCAGCACGCCGCCCGGCGGGATCTCGCAGCGCGTCGCCTTGGGCACCTTGACCACGCGTCCGTCGGGGTAGCGGACCTCGGCGTCGTTGGGCGCCGCGAAGCCGCCGCCCTCGAGCCCCCACGGCGCATTGAGCGTCCGCTCGACGACGGTGGTGACGTAGGTGGTTTCGGTCATGCGGAAGTGGAAGTCGATGCCCGGGCCGCCGCGCCACCGGCCGGGACCGCCGGAATCCTGGCGGAGCTCCATCTTGTCCATGATCCAGGGGTTCTTGGCTTCCCACACTTCGAGCGGCGAGAATCGCGTCGCCGATTCGGCGATGTGGAGCATGACGCCGCCGTCGCCGCCCTCGAAGGCCCCCTGCCCGACCGGGTGCGGCGAGCCGTCGGCCCAGGGCTCGCCGGTCTTGACCCGCGTCCCCCACCAGACGCAGGCGCAGATGCAGCCGCCGCTCTGCGCCGGCACCGCGCTCGGCACCGCCTTGGAGATCGCGTGGTAGATCACCTCGATCGCCTGGAGCGCCGCCCAGCCGTAGATGAAGCAGGGCGCAGGCGGCAGCGGGTGGAACATCGTCCCCGGCCGCGTCTTCACCTCGATCGCCCGGAAGTGACCCTCGTTCGGCGCCTCCGAGTGTCCGGCGAGCATCGAGATCGCCACCCGGCTCGACGAGATGGTCGACGGCAGCGGGCAGTTGACCGGGCCGATCTGCTGTTCGGGCACGCCGGAAAAATCGAGGCTCACGTCGGAGCCCTTGACCTCGACGACCACCTCGAACGGGATGCGCGCGTCGGTGACGCCGTTCCCGTCCATCTCGCCCCGCCCGACATAGCGCCCGTCCGGGATCTTCTCGAAGAAGCTCCGCACCACCCTCTCGCCGTGGTCGAACATGTGCTCGACGGCGCGGTCGAAAACCGCATGGCCGTAGCGTTCGACGACTCGGGAGAGCGCCTGCGCGCCGACCCGGCAGCCGGCGATCTCGGCGTTCAGATCGCCCGCGATCATCTTAGGCACGCGGCTGTTGGCGAGCACGATCCGGTAGATGTCGTCGACGAGCTCGCCGCGGCGGTAGATCTTGACGCCGGGATAGACGGTGCCTTCCTGGAAGACGTCCACCGTGTCGGTGCAGTAGGGGTCCTTGCCGGCAATGTCGAGCCAGTGGCCCTTGATCGCGGTGTAGCCGATGAGCTTTCCCTCGAGGAACACCGGCATCACCACCGCCACGTCCTGCGGGTGCGATCCCGTGCCGTAAGGCCAGTTGTAGAGAAGGATGTCGCCCGGATCGAGCTTCGCTTCGCCGCCGACGCCCTTGACCGCCGCCTCGACGCAGAACGAGAGCGTGCCCATGAAGATCGGCAGGCTCGGCGCCTGGGCGAGGAGCCGCATCTTGGGATCGTAGATGGCAACGGCGAAGTCGAGCACCTCGTAGATCACCGGCGAGAAGGCGGTTCGCACCAGCGCCACCTTCATCTGGTTGGCGGCCGAGTTGAGCGCGTGGCGGATCACCTCGGTGGTGATCGGATCGGCCGCCTCGAGCTCGGCCGACCGGCTGACCCCGGCGCGATGAATTTCGACGGGCCGATCGAGCATGACTACACCCCTTCCCGCGAAACGTTGAGCTCGCCCTTCTCGCCCGGCCGCGCGATCCACCCCGCGTCGAGGTAGAACGTAGCGGTCGATTCGGTGACGATCGCCGGGCCGGAGAGCGGCGCTTGGATTGTGCTCCGGGGCACGACCCTGAACGGCAGCCGTTCGCCCCTGCGGAACGACCACGCCGGAAACGAAGCGCCGTTCCCCGAGCCGCCCGCATGGGCCATCGAGAACGGCTTCCGCGGCGGCAGATGGACGCGCGCCGTCGCCCGCGCCGAGACGATCTCGATCGCCTCGTCGAGCTTGCCGCCGAAGGTGCGGAGATAGTCGGCGACGAAGGCGTCGGCGACATCCTCGGCGCGTGCCGCGATCCGGTCCTCCTTGAGCGGCACCTCGATCGACAACCAGTGGTCCTGGCCCTTGTACCGGAGGTCGAGCTTCGCCGAGTGCGTCGCCCGCTGGCGGAGGTGCTCGCCCCGCCGGGCGATGTCGGCGAAGAGGTCGGCGAGGATGTCGTTCGCCGCGGCGAGGCTCGTATCGTTCAGATCCATGATCCTGGTTCGCGCCGAGGACTGCACCATGTCGGCGCCGAGCAGGCCCCAGGCGGAGAAGTTGCCGGCGAGCGGCGGCACGATCATCCGCCTCATCTGAAGTTCGTCGGCGAGCAGCGTCGCCATCAGCGGCCCGGCGCCGCCGAACGGAACCAGCGCCATTTCGCGCGGATCGAGACCCTGCTCCACCGTCACTTCGCGCATGGCGTTGGCCATCGACGCCGCCGAGATGCGGAGGATGCCGATCGCCGTGCCGGTCACGTCTTTGCCGATCGCCGCTGCCACCGTCGCCACCGCCGCCTCCGCTTTCCCGGCGTCGAGGCGGATGCCGGAGGCGAGTTCACCGGGGCCGAGCATGCCGAGGATGGTTGCGGCATCGGTCATGGTCGGCTCCGTGCCGCCGCGGCCATAGGCGGCGGGACCCGGATCGGCGCCGGCGCTCCGCGGACCGACGCGCATCAGGCCGCCCTGGTCGATGTAGGCGACCGAGCCGCCGCCCGAGCCGATCGAACGCACGTCCACCCAGGCCGTCTGAAGCGGCATGCCGTCGACCATGCCCTGGTAGAGGACCTGGGGCCGGCCGCCGAGGATCACGGCTGTGTCGAAGCTCGTCCCGCCGACGTCCGCGGTGATCAGCGCGTCGACGCCGAGAAGCCGGGCGAGCTCGCTCGCTCCCTCGGCGCCGGCGACCGGGCCCGACATGATCGTCTCGAACGGCCGCTCCTCCGCCTCGGCAAAGGTCATCGATCCGCTGCCCGAACGCGTGATCAGGCTTGCGCCCTTGAAACCAAGGTCGCGAAGCCGCGCGTCGAGCCGTTGAAGATAATGCGACATCCGCCCGCGCACGAAGGCGTCGACCACGGTCGTGGAGGTCCGCTCGTATTCGCGGTACTCGCCCGAGATGCGGTGCGAGAGCGAAATGCCTCCCTCAAACCCGCAGTCGCGGATGATCTCGCCGATCCGCTTCTCGTGCGCCGGGTTGGCATAGGCGTGGAGCAGGCAGACGGCGATCGAATCGACCCCCTCCCGCATCAATCTGCCAACCGCGTCACGCACGCTCCCTTCGTCGAGCGCGCGAACCACCTCGCCGTCGGCGTTGACCCGCTCGGTCACGCCGAGGCGGCGATGCCTCGGCACCAGCGGTTCCGGCTGCTTCCAGAAAAGATTGTACATCTCCGCCCGGTCGCCGCGCCGGATCTCGAGGACGTCTCGGAAGCCCTCGGTGGTGATGAGGCCGACCTTCGCGCCGCGCCGCTCGAGCAGCGCATTGAGTCCGACCGTCGTGCCGTGAAGGAAGAATTCGGCGTTCTCGATCACCGCCTTCGGCACATGCTTCCGTACCGCCTCGACCACGCCTTCCTCCGGCGCGTTGGGGACGGTGAGCACCTTCCCCTCCACGGTCTCGCCGCTCTCCTCGTCGTAGTAGACGAGGTCGGTGAAGGTGCCGCCGATGTCGACCCCGATCCGCGTCGCCATTCAGTGCGCTCCGGCGTGGGCGGGGCGTGGCCTCGGGACGGACGGCATCACGTCACGCCGCCGCCGGCAGGCCGACCTCGGGCAGGTTCGGGCGCGAGGCGAGCGCCGCCTTCATCACTGCGTCGATCTCGGCCCGCTCGGCCGCGTCGAGCGCAAGCCGCGGCGGGCGGGTGCGGGCGCGCCCGCGGCCGACGACGTGCTCGGCATACTTGATCGCCTGCACGAGATCGCCGCGCGCGTCGAGATGAAGGAGCGGCATGAACCAGTCGTAGAGAGCCATCGCCTCCCCGATCCGGCCGGCGCGCGCGAGGCGGAACAGCGTTTCCGACTCGCGCGGGAACACGTTGGAGAGCCCCGACACCCACCCGAGGGCACCAAGCACGATCGACTCCACCACCACGTCGTCCAGACCGCAGAACGGAATGAAGCGGTCCCCGGTCAAGCGGCGGATATCGACGATGCGCCGCGTGTCGCCCGAAGCCTCCTTGTAGGAGACGATGGTGTCGACGTCGGCGAGCCGCGCGATCATCTCCGGCGTCACATCGGTGCGGTAGGCCGGAGGGTTGTTGTAGAGCATGATCGGCAGGTCGGTCGCCCGCGCGACGCTCCGGAAGTGCTCCTCGATCTCGCGTGGCTTGCCGGAATAGACCATCGGCGGGAGCAGCATCAGCCCATCGGCGCCGAGCCGCGCCGCCTCGCGGGCGAGGTTGGCGGCGAAGGCGGCGGTGTATTCGGCGACGCCGACGAGCACCGGTACCCGCCCTGAACCCGCCGCCCGTGCGACACTCACCGCCACCTCGATCACGGCGCTCTTCTCGTTCGGGGCAAGGGTATTCCCCTCCCCCACCGTGCCGCAGACGATCAGGCCGGAGACGCCGTCGCGGACGAGGCCGCTGAGCAAGGTGGCCGTCGCCTCGAGGTCGACGCTGTCGTCTTCCCGGAACTGTGTCGTTGCCGCGGGAAACACCCCGCTCCAGTCAGGCTTCCTTCCCATCCGCCTTGCCTCGATCGCCCGCCGCAGGATGCGCGGCTTTCAATCACATTAGGAATGTGTCGCCAGATCGGTGTCAAGACTTGTCGACAGGCTGTATCCAATCAGCGGGTTGTCGCAGCGTTGATTGTCTTCCTCTAAAGTTGCATATCTTCGCATATGCAATCTAAGGGGGATCGAGCATGCCGCAGCCTCAACCGTTCCCCACGGTTTCGGGTACAGCACGGCGATCTGGCCGGGGGAGCGACCATGTCGAAGGGTTCGAGAAGGAGCTCGAGTTCCTCCAGCAGCGGAAGGGTGAGAAAGTCGACATCGCCAACCGGACGCTCGGTCCCGACTCGCAACCGTATCTTCGCGCCAAGGCCCTCTATGACGATGCGATGCGCGGCGTCGAGATCGCGAGGATCAAGGTCAGGAACCGCGAGCCCAAGCGCCGGCACCTCAATCCCTTCGTCTACGCGGCCTTCGCGGTCCTCTTCATCGGGCTCGAAGCACCGATCAACAAGTTCGTCTTCGACGTCGCCTTCGGGTCGCTTGCCATCTACTCGTGGGGCGGTGCGATCACGCTCGGGATGGTACTGCTCCTCGTATCGCACTTCGACGGGGTCGCCCTCCGTCACGTCTGGTCGGAGTCGGACCGCAGGATCTATGTCGGCAAGGTCGTACAGTTTCTCTTCCTGACCGCCTTCCTCATCGTCGCCGTGCTCGCCCTCGCGGTGGCGCGCTACCAGTTCTCCATCATCGGCACGTCGCTCGACCTCGGCGCCTTGGTCGGCAACCTGGACAATGTCCAGACCATCGACGACATCGTGAGCCTCATCAGCCTGGCACTCTCCGATTCCTCGGCGCGCCTTCTCGCCGTGGCGAACGGCGGCGCGATCCTTGTCGCGATCTTCGTTGCGATGGTCGTCCACGATCCCGACGAGAACTACGACGCCGCTCTTCGCAAGCTCGACAGGATGGAGAGAATGATCAAGCGGCTGGACGCGAAATACAAAAAGGCGCTCGACCGCATCAACAGCGAGTACGAGCCTGAGATTGCCAGGCTGAATGACGCCATCGCCGCGGCCATGCAACGGTCGATGGAACCGGCCGCCGCCAACCAGAACGCCTGAATATGATGTGGTGCGGCAGGACGGGGCTCGGGCTGGCGCTCCTGCTCCTCACCGCCGTCGGCGCCCGCGCCGAACTTCTCCTCGACCGGTACTGCGACCCGGGCGCGGCGAGCGTTGTCTTCATGCTCGATGTGACCACGCCCTATGACGACATCGACCGGTCGGTGCTCCGCGACTCCGCCCTCAAGGTCTTCGACCGGCTTGAGGGCGGTCAGAAGTTCACCATCCTCACCATCGAGGACAGCTTCTCCCACAGCCGCCGGCTGATCGAGGCCTGCATTCCGTTCTGCCCCGACGGGTCGATTCTCGACGACCTCTTCTCCGACTGCACTGAGGGCGTCCTGCTCCAGGAGCGGCGCGCTCTCGCGGCGCGATTGAGGGATGTGTTGGGCCTTATGCTCGAATCGTCTTCCGAGCTCCCGCGCTCCGACATCGTGCGCACCATCTACTATGCCATGCGCGGCGATGTGGGCGTCGCGCCGACCCATGTCGACCTTTACGTCTTTTCCGACATGCTGGAGAATTCCGGCTTCATCACGCTTCGCGATCTGTTCGCCGGCAAGCCGTCCGCTCTGGTCGACATGGCCCGGAAGAATGACCTCGTCCCCAGCATGCCTGGCGCAAGCGTCCGTATTTTCGGCGTCGGGCGGCGACACTCCGAAGGGAAGCCGGAGCTGAGCGTCGCGGAAATGCAGAAGCTCACCGACTTCTGGCGCGAATACTTCACCGCGGCTGGCGCGGCTTCGGTCGAGATCAGCCCGAGATTCGACTTCTAGGCGGCGCGGCCGGCACGATCGCGGTCTGTCGCGTAGCGCGTGCTGGTGCCGCGTGCGGGGGTCGGCCCTATGCAATAGAAGCGCGGCGATGAGAACGGCGGAACCCCGAATCCATCGTCAATGCTCAGGCCGATGCGGCGTCTGCTCGGCGCCCGTGCTAAGACCGGCGGGCTTCGACCGTCGTACTCCGGATGATCCACCTCGACGACACCGACACGGCGCTTCTCCGCGGCGACCACGGACCGGCCGCGGCCTTCGCAATGGACCTGCTCGTCGCCTATGGCGAAGCGCTCGGCGCGCCGCGCTTCATCGATATTGTGGGGGCTCATGTCGACGGCTGCCTCTATCATGGCCGTGCCGGCCTCGACTTCGTGCGTCGGCTTGCCGAACTGGGCGGCCGGGTGCGCGTGCCGACGACACTCAATGTCGGGACCATGGACCTGATCCATCCCGAGCTCTACCGCGGCGACCCGGAAGTCGGCCGCGCCGGTCGGGAGCTCATGGAGCTCCACCAGGCGCTCGGCTGCATGCCGACCTTCACCTGCGCGCCCTATCAGACCATCTTCCGGCCCCGCTTCGGCGACCAGATCGCGTGGGGGGAGTCGAATGCCATCGTCTTCGCCAATTCGGTCATCGGCGCGTGCACCGACCGCTACGGCGACTTCACCGATCTCGCCGCGGCGATGACCGGCCGCATCCCCTATGCCGGACTCCATGTCGCCGAGAACCGTCGCGGCGAGATCCTGTTCGTGCTGCCCCCCGACGCCGGCGCCAGGTGGAGCGAGGACGCGCTCGCCGTTGCCGTCGGGTTCCTGGTCGGCGAGCGGGCCGGCGCCGCTGTCGCGGTGATCGAAGGCCTGCCTCGCACCATGTCGGAGGACT
>DASSPO010000004.1:0-9444 GCA_035699585.1 Bauldia sp. | reverse complement strand
GCCGTCGTGCAGCCGATAAACCAGCCGGCCCGCGTAAGCGGGAAAAAGGGTGGGTCTGCGCCGGATTTTCACCCCAGGTGAAAATCCTGTGCCAGGGGAACAGCGGGATGACAGGTAACCGGCGGGGAGGCGTCGCGATGCCGCCGCGACTGAGGCTCGGAGCCAAGGTCCGGGCACGTCGCCGCGATCGCGAGCTCACCCTTACCGACCTCGCCCGGCGCACCGGCCTCTCGATCGGCTTTCTCTCCCAAGTCGAGCGCGACATCACCGCGCCGTCGCTCTCTTCCCTGGCGCTGATTGCCGGCGCCCTCGATGCGCGTGTCCAGGACTTCATTCGCGAGCCGCCACCGCTTGCACACCATCACCGCGACGACCCCGCCGGCGCCTTCAGCATCGAGGAAGGAACGTTGAGCTACGAAAGACTGTCCGGCGGCTTTCCCGGCAAGCAGCTCAATGCAATCCGCATGGACGTGCCACCCGGATACAGGTCGGAGGAGACCAGCCACGAGGGCGAAGAGTTCGTCTTCGTTCTTTCGGGATCGATCCGTTACGTGCTCGGCGACCGGCCGATCGATCTCGCCGCCGGCGACTCACTTCATTTTGCGGCCCGCGACCGTCACCGGGTCCTCAACCGGAGCGGCGAGCGGGCCGTCGTTCTCACGGTCGTCACACAGGATCTCTTCGGCGAGCGGCGAAAGCCCCGCCGGGCAGGACGGGCGAAACCGTCCGCCACGCAACGCCTAAAGCCTGATGTTCCAAGGGAGCTGACGAAATGACCAAACTTCGCAACGGCCTGTTCGCCGGCCTGCTGGCCGCCACGATGTTTACTGCTGCCCCGGCATTCGCCGAGCGCGTGCTCAGCCTCGACGAGGCGCCGGTCGGCGAGATCGATCCGGCGAAAGCCACCGACTACGGCGACACCGTGCTGATGATCAACGTGTATGACACCCTGGTTTTCCCGAAGAAGGGCGAGCCCGGCGTCCAGCCGCTGCTTGCGACCGAATGGGAAACCGACGGCACGACCTACACCTTCAAGCTTCGCGACGACGTCAAGTTCCACTCCGGCAACCCGCTCACGGCCGACGATGTGACCTTCTCCTTTGCCCGTCTGATGGCCATAGGCCAGGGCTTTTCCAGCCTGTTCCAGGGCAAGGTCAAAAGCGTCGAGGCGGTCGATCCCCACACCGTCAGGTTCACCCTGACGGAGCCATTTGCACCCTTCCTCGCCGCGCTGGTCCGGCTGCAAATCGTCGACAAGGCAACCGTGCTCGCCAACAAGAAGGACGGCAAGTATGGCGAGTTCGGCGACTACGGAGAGGAATTCCTCTCCGCCAAGGACGCCGGCTCCGGGGCTTACACCATCGAAAGCCAGAATCCGCAGTCCGAGACGATCATGGTCAAGAACCCGGACTATTTCCTCGGCTTCGCCGAGAATGCGCCGGACCGCGTCCGCTATCGCTACGGGATGGAGGCCTCGACCGTGCGCGCGGCACTATCGCGCGGAGAGCACGATATCGCGAGCCTTTGGCTCCCGCCGGAAGTGATCAAGGCGCTCGCCGAGGAGGACGGGATTTCGCTCTATGCCGAGGGTGGCGCGACCGGCGAGTACGTCAAGCTCAACACCAAGCGTGCGCCGCTTGACGATGTCCATTGTCGGCTCGCACTCACCTACGCCTTCGACTACGACACGGCGTTGACGCTTCTCAAGATCAACGACGATTTCGCGCAAGGCATCCCGGCCAGGGGGCCGATCCCAAGCGGCCTCCTCGGCTATGATGCAAGCGCCCCTGCCTACAAGCAGGACCTCGAAAAGGCCAAGGCGGAGCTTGCCCAGTGCAAGTACGATCCGGCCGAATATCCGCTGGAGCTGTCGTGGATCGCAGAGGTGCCGGCGCGCGAGCGGATCGCGCTCCTCATGAAAGCGAACTTCGAGGCAATCGGTTTCAAGGCCAACGTCACCAAGGTGCCATGGGCCCTGCTCACCGAGCAGGTGACCAAGCCTGAAACCACGCCACATGCCGCCGAGATCGCGGTCGCTGCCGTCACGCCCGACCCGGACTCGCTCCTGTTCAACATGTACTCCTCCACCGTACCGGGCACCTGGATGTCGGCCGAGCATCTCTCGGACGCGAAGGTCGACGAACTTCTCAATGCCGGGCGTTCGGAAGCCGATCCGCAGAAGCGCGCCGAAATCTACAAGCAGCTCAACGCGAGGCTCAAGGAACTCGCGCCGACCATCTACCTCTATGAGCTCACTGGCGTGTTCACGACCCGCGACGCAGTGACCATTCCCGCGCTCAAGGACCCGGCCAACCGCTACTTCGACAACTTCAATCTTCTCTTCAGAGAGATGTCGATCGCCGAGTAGTTCGTCCCGACCAGCGAGCGGCGCCTCGCGCGCCGCCCGCTGCTCCCCTCGACATCGGAGGCGTCGATGACCAACCGCTTCGGCCCCTTCTGCAACCCGCCGGCCGTCGGCAACCGCATCGTGGCGCGACGAAAAGCATGAACTCCGTGCTCAGCACGCTACTCGTGCGGGTGACCGCCGCGATCGTGGTGATGATCGGCGTCTCGATCCTCATCTTCACCATCGCCCGTGTCATTCCGGGCGATCCGGCGCGCATCGCCCTCGGCCCGCTCGCCACGGAGGAACAGGTCGAGGCGATGCGCGAGGCGCGCCACCTCAACGAGCCGCTCCCGGTACAATATGCCTACTTCGTTCGCGACGTCTTCCATGGCGACCTCGGGCGTTCGTTCTACACCAACCGACCGGTCACCACGGACATCGCCCAATTCCTGCCGGCGTCGCTCGAGCTGATTTTCGTCGCCGGGGTGCTGATGATCGTCCTCGGCATTCCGTTGGGCATCGTGTCGGCCCACTTCAAGGGCCGGGCTGCCGACCAGATCGGACGGCTGCTTGCGCTTCTCGCCGTTTGCACGCCAGCTTTCGTCTGGGGCGTGATCTTCCAGCTGGTCTTCGCCTATTTCTGGCCGATCTTCCCGCTCGAAGGACAGCTCTCGGCGAACGCCCTTCCGCCGCCTCGCGTCACCGGCTTCATGACGATCGATGCGGCAGTCGCCGGCGACGGGGAGCTGGTCGTCGACGCCCTCTATCATCTTGTTCTGCCATCGCTCGCGCTGGCGATGGCGGGGATCGGCCAGACCGCACGGCTCACCCGGGCAAACATGGTCGAGACTTACGAACGCCCGTTTATAGAAATGGGGCGCGCCTACGGCTTCCCTTCCTTTGCAATCGCCACCCGCTACGCCTTTCGCCCCGCATTCATTCCGACTCTCACCATTCTCGGCCTCGACTTCGCCGCCCTCCTCGGCAACGCGTTCCTGGTTGAGAAGGTCTTCGTCTGGCCCGGCATCTCGCGTTACGGCGTCGAGGTGATCATCCGGAAGGATCTCGATGCGATCGTCGGCACGGTGCTGATCATTGCCGCGGCTTTCCTGCTGGTGAACATCATCGTCGACCTGCTCGTCTCCTTCATCAACCCCCGCATCCGCTTCGCGGAGAAGCGCGCATGACGACGCTCGATGCGGTGCCCGCCAAGCCGGCGCGGACCGGTAGCCGCGCCTGGTACGTGTTCCGATCGAACCCGCTTGCGGTGTTCGGGCTCATTATCGTTACGGCGATCGTCTTGATCGCGATCCTGGCCGATTTCATCACGCCTTACCCGGAGCATCTCGGCCCGATCGGCGACTTTGCCGCGATGTCGGCACCGCCTGGGGGCCAATACCTGCTCGGCACCGATACCATCGGCCGCGACCTTCTCACTCGCATCGCCTATGCCTATCGCCTCGCGCTGCTCATGGCGGTGGTCGTCCTCGTCATTGCCGTGCCCGTAGGCGTGGTGGTCGGCCTCGTTGCCGGCTACATGGGCGGCTGGGTCGACTACTTGCTGATGCGTCTCACCGACATCTTTCTCTCGATCCCGCCTCTCGTGCTCGCCATGTCGATCATGGGGTTTCTCGAGCCGACGCTGATCAATGGCATGTTGGCGGTGACCGTGATGTGGTGGCCCTGGTACGCTCGGCTCATCTACAACGTCACCCGCTCCGAAGCGCGCGAAGGCTACGTGCTCGCCGCCGAAACAGTGGGTGCGTCCACGCCGCACATTCTCTTCCGGGAGATCCTGCCCAATTGCTGGCCGTCGATCCTGACCAAAATGACGCTCGATATCGGCTTCGTCATCCTGATCGCCTCATCGCTCTCCTTCCTCGGCCTGGGCGTGCAGCCGCCCACCCCGGATCTTGGATCGATGGTCGCCGACGGCGCCAAGTACATGCCGGACGCGTGGTGGCTGACGGTGTTTCCCGCGATCGCGATCCTCCTCGTTGTGCTCGGCTTCAATCTGGTTGGCGATGGCTTGCGCGAAGCCTTCGAGACGGAGGTGTAGGGACGGTGACGGCGGTACCTCCCCCGGTTCTTGCCATTCGCGATCTTCGCCTTGCGTTCCGCGGCGCGGGCGGCGAGAGCGAGGTGCTCCACGGCATCTCGCTCCACGTCAATGCCGGCGAGAAAGTGGCGCTGGTCGGCGAATCGGGGTCCGGCAAGTCGGTGACCGCACGCCTGGCAATGGGTCTCCTGCAGGGCGGCCGCGGCGTTCGCGTTTCGGGTTCGATTCTCTTCACCGGGATCGAAATCGCCGGTGGCGGCCCGGAGATCGCCAGGCTGCGTGGTACCCGGGTGACGATGATCTTCCAAGACCCGACCTCCGCCCTCAACCCGACCTTCACGATCCGCGACCAGTTCCGGCGCGTGCTGCGTTCGCACAACGCGGATCTTGGCGCTCGCGAGGCGGACGCCATTGCCGAGGCGGGCCTTGCCGACACCCAGATCGACAACCCGCGACGCGTCCTCGACTCTTACGCCTTCCAACTTTCCGGCGGCATGAACCAGCGGGTGATGATCGCGATGGCGCTGGTCAGCCGACCGGCGCTCCTCATCGCCGACGAGCCCGGTACCGCCCTCGACGTCACGGTTCAGGCGGCGACCTTGAAGCTGATGCACGACCTGACGGAAAAGACCGGCACCGCCGTGCTCCTGATCTCGCACAATCTCGGTGTCGTACGCGAATTCTCCGACCGCGTTTACGTGATCTATCGCGGCTCCATGGTAGAGCACGGTACCACGGGCCAGCTCTTTCGCGATCCGCGGCATCCCTATACCCGCGCGCTGCTATCTGCCGTACCGCGTATCATCGGCGGCGGTCTGCCGCGGATCCCGGAGCGAAGCCCTGAATTCGCCTCGCCGCTGGTCGTCCATCCCGGCTGCGGCGAGCCTGGAGAAAGGCGAGCGGCATGAGCGCGATCCTCGAGGTCGAGCGCCTGGGCCGGACCTTCGTCGCCGGCGCCCACACCGTCCGCGCCCTCGATGACATCACGCTTTCGATCGAGCGCGGCGAATGCCACGCAATCGTCGGCGAATCCGGATCGGGAAAGACGACTCTCGGCAACATCATCCTCGGCATCCATGCACCCAGTGACGGCCGCCTCAACTTCAACGGCATACCTCTTCCCGACCGGCGACCGAGGGCTCTGCGCCGTGCGATCCAGCTCGTCCAGCAGAACCCGCTATCGGCTCTCAATCCGCGCCGGAGCGTCGGGGCGAGCGTTCGACTGCCCATCGACGTGCACGAGCTCCGCCCGCGGGCGGAGCGCAACGCGCGGGTCGTCGAACTCCTCAGGGAGGTCGACCTCGACCCGCGCTTCGCGCGCCGGCCGCCGCGTGGGTTGTCGGGCGGCGAGCGGCAGCGGATCGCCATCGCGCGGGCGCTTGCCGCAGAGCCGGAGCTGATCGTGCTTGACGAGCCGACCTCCGCGCTCGACGTGCTGGTGCAGGCCCGCGTCCTCGACCTGCTGGGACGGCTGCGGCGGGAGCACGGGCTTACCTACATCTTCATCACGCACGACCTCGCGGTGGTTCGCGCCATCGCTGACCGGGTGAGCGTGTTCCAACGCGGCCGGCTGGTCGAGACCGGGACCGTCGCGGAGATTTTCGCCGCGCCGAGGTCGGCATATACCCGCGAACTGATCGGCGCCATTCCCGTCGTCACCGAGGAGGAGGCCCGCCTGCGCGACCAGATACGACCCCCCGCCACGACCGCGAGTGCCGCATGAGCGACCGCTGGCCCGAATTCCTCGCGACCCTCGCCGACCCCGAACAGCCGCGGGCGATCTTTGCGGCTCTGGAAAGGATCACGGTCGAGACCGTTGGCACCATGCTGTTCACGGCGATGACCTTTGACATGACGCGGATGCGGGGTCTCCGCATCTATTCCGGCAACGAGGTTGCCTATCCGAGCGGCGGCTGGAAGGACGTGACGCCGGGCATCTGGGTTGAGACCGTGCTTATGGGCAAACGGCCGTTCGCGGCGCTCAGCATCGACGAGATCGCCGTGGTCTTTCCGGACTTCGAGCTGATCCGCTCGCTCGGCTGCGAGTCGGCGATGAATCTGCCCGTGGTCGTGGCGGGCAAGGTGATCGGCACGCTGAACCTGCTCCACGAAAAGGGCTACTACACGCCTGACCGCGTCGCCGCCGCAGCTGCGGGGCTCCTTCCATTTGCGACCATAGCGTTCCTCACTGCGAGCGAGATGCGCTCGCGCAGCGCCGCCGTGTGACCATGAACCACGCCAACGACCGAACCATCCGCGTCGCCACCGATGTCGGCGGCACTTTCACCGACCTCGTCTACTTCGAAACGGGGAGCGACGGCCGGCAGATAGTGCGCACCGCAAAGGTCGACACCACTCCGCCCGATTACGAGAAGGGCGTGCTCGATGTGCTGCGCAAGGCGGATGTCGATCCTGCCGACATATCGTTCTTCGCTCACGGCACGACAGTCGTCATCAACGCACTGACCGAGCGGAAGGGCGTCAAGGTCGCTCTGATCACGACCGAGGGGTTCCGCGACACGCTTGAGATCGCCCGCGGCAACCGGCCGGACTTCTTCAATCTCACCTACGAGAAGCCGCCGCCTTTCGTGCCGCGATACCTCCGGCGCGAGGTGCCGGGCCGGATCACCTGGCGCGGCGAGGAGCGCGTACCGCTCGACCTCAGCGGTCTGCCTGCGATCGTCGAGGACTTCAAACACGAAGGAGTGCAGGCCGTGGCGGTCTGCCTGCTCCATGCCTACGCCGATCCGCGCCATGAGCAGGCCGTGGCGGCGGAGGTCAAGCGGCTGTGGAACGAGGTCGAGGTGGTGGCTTCCCACCAGATCACCCGCGAGTGGCGCGAGTACGAACGGAGCTCGACCACGGTGCTCTCCGCTTATGTGCAACCCATCGCCGGGCGCTATCTCGAGCGGCTCGCGGCTGGGTTGGCCGACGAGGCCTGCCGTGGGCCGATCTACGTGATGCAATCGAACTGCGGGATCGACTCGCTCGCCGCCGCCCGTGCGATTCCGATCACCATGGTCGAGTCCGGACCGGCCTCGGGGGTATGGGGCGCGGCGGAACTCGGCCGCATCATCGGCGAGCCCAACGTGCTGGCGCTCGACATCGGAGGAACGACGGCCAAGTGCTCGCTCATCGAGAACGGCCACGTCAAGATCATGACGGACTACTGGATCGAGCGCTCGCGGGTGTCCGCCGGCTATCCGATCATGGTGCCCGTGGTCGACCTTGTGGAGATCGGCAACGGCGGCGGCTCGATCGCCTGGGTCGATGATTTCGGCAAGCTCCACGTCGGTCCGCGGTCGGCCGGCGCCGTTCCCGGCCCCGCCGGGTATGGCCGCGGCGGGACCGAGGCGACCACCACCGACGCCAACCTCGCCCTCGGCCGGATCGACAAGGACTATTTTTGCGGCGGCGCCTTTCCGGCCGATATGGATGCGGTCGGACGCGCGCTCGATTCGGTGGCGGCGAAGCTCGGTGTGGACCGCATCGAGGCGGCGCGAGGCATCATCCGCATCGCCAACAACAACATGATCAACGCGCTGAAGCTCGTATCGCTCAACCGCGGTTACGATCCGCGTGACTTCACCCTCGTGGCCTTCGGCGGCGGCGGCGGAATGCACGCCGTGGCGCTGGCGCAGGAGCTCGGTATCCGAAAGGTCGTGATCCCGCGCGGCGCGGCGGTATTCTCGGCCTGGGGCATGATGATGTCCGACCTCCGCCGCGACTACTTCGTCACGCGGCTCATCGAGCAGAACGGGGCGATGGTCTCCGCCCTCGGGACGCTGATCGAGGAGGCCGAGGAGCGGGCTCGCGCCCAGTTCGCGGAGGAGGGCATTTCGGCCGACAAGATATCCCTCAAACCCTTCGTCAAGTGCCGCTACCAGAACCAGGAGCACGCGGTCGAGGTCCAGTTCCCCGGGGCCTCGGTCAACGAGACGACCGTCGCGACGCTGGTCGAGAAGTTCCACGACGTCTACCAGCGCGAATACACCTACCGGCTCGACGCGCCGGTCGAGATCGTCGGCCTCCATCTTGTCGCGTCGGCCGAGGTCGGAAAGCTCGAGCTCGGTCGCATGCCGGTTACCGGCGCGACCCTCGCCTCGGCGCGGAAGGGAAGCCGCGATGTCGACTTTGCACTCGAGGGCGTTCACAGGACGGCAATCTACGACGCCGACAGGCTGGAACCGGGCATGACGTTCACCGGCCCGGCGATCATCGAGGACCCTGGCACCACCATCGTCGTCCATCCAGGCAATCCCGTGACGGTCGACGCCTGGGGAAACATCCACATCGCCGTGGAGGGATAGCGAACCATGGATACCACTACCGCCGCCGACCGCTTCACCCTCGACATCATCGAGAACTCGCTGCAGGCAATCTCCGACGAGATGTTCGCCGCCATGCGCAAGACCGCGATGAGCGCGATCATCTACGAGGTCCTCGACATGGGGACCGGCATCACCGACGCCAAGGGCGACATCGCCTCATCCGGTGCGGGAATCCCCGCCTTTATCGGCGTCCTCGACAAGTCGGTGAAGGCGATCCTCCGGAAGTTTCCTGACCCGGGGACGATCCATCCCGGCGACGTCTTTGCGACCAACGACCCCTTTTACGGCGGCGTCACCCACCTGAACGACGTGATCTTCGCCATGCCAGTGTTCGTCGACGGCGAGATCGTCGCCTGGACGGCGAATATCGCGCACTGGAACGATATCGGCGGCATGACGCCGGGCTCGATGTCGACCGAAGCCGTGCAGATCTTCCAGGAAGGGCTTCGGCTCCCGGCGATCAAGGTGATCGACATGGGCGTCGCCAATCAGTCGGTCATGGACATCATGACCGTCAACTCGCGGCTTCCCGACTATCTCCGCGGCGACATGTGGGCGGCAATCGCGGCCGTCCGCATCGGCGAGCGGCGGCTGGTGGAGATCGCGCGGAAATATGGCGTCGGCACCTTCAAGGCGGCGATGACCCACTTCATGGACTATGGCGAGCAGGTGAGCCGACACGCGCTCGCCGAACTGCCCAAGGGACG
>DASSPO010000003.1:0-7628 GCA_035699585.1 Bauldia sp. | reverse complement strand
GGTGTTCCCCGGCCTCGCCCGGGAGGGGAATGTGCAGACGTCGGCAAAGGCCGAAGCCGACCCCAAGCCACTCGTCGAGCCGAAGCAGCGGCGGAAGCGTCGCAGGCGCCGCGAACAGCAAAACCGTGGCGCCGCGTCCGGCGAGCCGGCCTGATGGCCGGCCCGACTTTGCGGGCGCCGATCCCGGCCGAAGAGCCGAGGCTCCGGATCGGGATCATCCTGCCGGAGGATCGCCGGCAAAGCGTCGCGGTGGACCTCCAAGATCCCGGCTGGCAGGTGGCCGATGCCGGCCCTCCGAGGGAAGCGTCCGGTCCGCTCGTCTTCGCGCGGGAGGGGGCAACGGTTGCGCTCTGCCTCGGCGGGACGGAGGTGGGGCGGGCGGAGCAGTGGACGCTCGCCGCCCCGGAATTTGAGGGTATCAGCCGCGCGACCGTCTGCGGGGTGCCGGCAGGACGCGGCTTCCACTGGCGGAAGCTGCTCGATGTCGCGCTAACGGACATACTCACCGTTCGGGTGCACGACGGACAACTCGTGCTGGTCAACGAGGTACCGCTCGAACGCTACCTCGCCGGCGTCATCACCTCGGAGATGAGCGGCGATTGCCCGGCCTCGTTCCTTGAGGCGCAGGCCGTGGTGGCGCGGTCGTGGACGCTCTCGGCCGACCGACGGAAGCACGCGGAACTCGCGATCGACTTCTGCAACGACGATTGCTGCCAGCGCTTTCAGGGCCTGGCCGACGTTTCCCAGACGGCGCGCGGGGCGGTGGCACGAACACGCGGCGTCGTTCTGCGCCATGGCGGCGGCATCGTGGAAGCGAGCTACTCGAAGTCCTGCGGAGGCATCGTGGAGTCGCCGGAATATGTCTGGGGTCGTACCCGACCGGGCCAGTCGGCGCTCATCGACGCTCCGGCCGACGGGCCGACAGCGGCGTTCTTCGGCAAGCTTGACTCGCGCTTCGAGGAATTCGCAGCCGGCGCATGGCTCGAGGGCGCCGACGCGTTCTGCGGACCGCTGCGCATCCAGCCTTCCGAGGCGTCGCGTTTCCTCGGACGGGTCGACGATGGCGACAGTCACTTCCGATGGTCGGTAGACTACGCGCGCGAGGAGCTTGAGTGCATCCTGCGAGCCAAGCTCTTTGCCAAGGCGATCGAGGACGGCGAAGACCTCGCCGAGTTGGATACGCTCCTCGACCTCGTGCCGCTGGAGCGGGGCCTCTCCGGACGCATCACCGCACTCGCCGTGGACTACCGCTCCCTCGGCCGGACGCGGCATCGGAGGCTGATCCTCGACCAGCATGCCATCCGGGAGGTCCTGTCGGAGACGTTCCTGTTGAGCAGCGCCTTCTTCCCGCGCATCGAACGCGACGACGACGGCATTCCGATCCGCATCGTCCTGATCGGCGCCGGCTGGGGACACGGCGCCGGTTTCTGCCAGCAGGGCGGCGTCGGAATGGCTCTGGCCGGATACGCTTCACCGGCCATTCTCGCGCACTATTTCCCGGGCGTCGCGCAGGAGCGCATTTATCGCTAGTGCCGGCGAAGCCTGTGTAGCCGGGGAGCGGAACGTAGCACCGCCAGGTTCATGGACACTTGTCCAATCTCATGGCACCGGCGGCGATCATGTCAGAGGAAACGACGTGGCTCATAGCGCTGCTGCGAGCGCGGCCCATAGCCCCTCCCGCGAGAAGTGTTGGCGCGCGAACCCGTTCGCGGCCATGGCGGTGCGCTCCCACAATGGGTCTTCGCGAAGCAGTTTGAGGACAAGCTCGACCTGGCCGTCGGCATCGTCTGCGACTAGTAGCGCATCGCCGGCGTCGGCGAGTCCTTGAGCACCGACACTGGTCGTCACCATAGGCAAGCCGAATCGCATCGACTCCACCACCTTACCCTTCATCCCGGCGCCGAACCTGAGCGGCGCGACCGCGACGCGGGCGCGGCGGTAGGCCCGTTTCAAAGCGTCGTCCGTGATGAAGCCGCTGACGTCAATTGTTTCGCCGGCGAGTGCCAACACCTCGGGGGGTGGGTGCGATCCGGCGATCAAGAGCCTCGTGCCCCTCGAAGCGGAGGCAATAGCAGGCCAGACATCGCGGGCGAACCAGAGCATGCCGTCGACATTCGGCGAATGTCCGAAGCCGCCCACGAACAACACCCCGCTTCGTCCATGCGGTGACAGCGTCGAGGGTTTCTCGAACCCACCAAAGCCAAAGATGGGCAGGACCCGAGCGTCTACTTCCTGCCCGTTGGCGCGGCATCGTCTCTTCACGTAGTCACATTCCTCCGCCGACGGATAGTAGACAATGTCGGCCTGCCGCCAGATGGCGTTTTCAACCGCCTCCACGGCCTCCGCCTCGGCCATCAGGTGTTCCGCACCGGTACGCGCGGCCTGCATCTTGAGGCGAACATGGTGAAGGTCGTGTCCGTAGAATAGGATCTTGGCCGCGCTGAACTGTCGGACGAGGTCGATGACCTGCCGGGCCATCTCTGGGCGGGACAGGAAGACAAGGTCCAGCTCCCGACCGTTGCGCCTGAGCCATCGCTTGAACTGTCGCGAGGGCGGGAACTCAAGGCGGTGTATCCTGATGCCGCGGGCGGTGAGCCGGCGTGGATAACGATCGTCCACATTCGTTTCCGGTGCCCAGAGGTCCACGTCAAAGCGCTTCGCAGCGAAGAGGCCGAGCACCTGGAACATGGTCCGCGATCCGGCGTCCTGATCCGGTGTCGGGATGGCGTGGTCGACTATGAGCACGCGGCGGCCCGCGAGGCGCGTCAACCGCCGAAGCCGGCGCATCATCGGCATCGCCTCCGCCGGCTCGCGCATGTGAGCGGGGCTCGCCTTCATCGTTGGCATGTTCGCGGCCGCAACCTCGGCTATCGCCCTTGCTCTCCTGGCTTAAGGTTGTAAGACTTCCGTCGCGCGCGCAAGGCGCGATCGCGGCACGAATTTGCCACGTGCTGTTTCCTTCGGGTCATCTCCTCTCCATGCCGCATGTCTTGATAGTGAAGTGTTCTGCGCAGGGGGACGTAGTCAGAACGTCGCACTTCGCCGGCGCGCTGCGCCGCCGTCTGGGTCCGGATCTTCGTCTGTCGTGGTTGACGGCGCCGAGCGCCGGTCCGCTACTCGGGCTTAACCCGCACATCGACGATCTGTGGTTCGATATCGATGCGACTCGCGACTTCATCTATGACCACGTGTTCTCCCTTGAGGAGGACGCGGCGCTTGTCGCATCCGTCACGGCGCTGCGGGCTCGTCAGATCACCGGGCTTGTTTCCGCTGCAGATGGCAGCATGAGATACACTCCCGATGCGGCCGCGTGGTTCGATATGAGCTTGGTTTCCCGTCTCGGCAAGGAAACAGCCGATCGCCTCAAACGTGAAAACACGCTTAGCCATGCGACGATCTTCGCCGGCCTCTTCGGCGTTTCCGACGTTCCATTCGCGTTTTATGGTGACCCTCAGTTGGAAAACGAGGCGCGCGCCTCGCGCGGCGACGCACGGGTGTCGATTGGCATCAATCCGTACGCCGGTCCCCGTTGGCCTTCGAAGGAGCTAAGGAGTGAGGTACTGTGCGCACTTGTCGCGAGGCTCGTCTCGGTCGCCGAGAGTCTGGGCAATGTAAGGATTGTACTGCTCGGCGCGGGAGCCGAACGTATCCGCAATCTCACCCTGGCCCGCTCGATTGCAAGCGATACGATCGTCGTGCCGAACACCGACGATGATGTAATGCGTTTCGCCGCCCTTGTCGGGACGCTCGACTATCTCATCACCAGTGACAGCCTGGCGCTGCATCTTGCTGTCGCGCAGTCGATTCCGTTCCTGGCCTTCTTCGCGCCGACCTCGGCCGCGGAGATTGACGACCGGGGCTTCGGCACGAAGCTCGTATCCACCGCAACGGATTACGCGTCCTATCGCGCCGATGCCGACAACCGCACCATCACCTCAGACCGCATCCTCAATCTGGCGGTCGAGCACAGGCCCGACCTCTTCAGCGCCTTCGCGGAGTATTCCTCGCGAGGATCGACGTTTAGCCATCCGACCGATCGTAGCCGTTTCGGATGAACGCTCGCGCGAAGCCCAGAACAACGAAGGAAGGCCGGCTGAGAACTTTGGTCCGCCCGCGAACCTCATACCCGGTCGCCGGGTTCCATTCTCGCTCGCCATCTTCCGGGCGCCGCGCCAAGCCTCGATCCCAAGCGAGAGGAAAGGTGCGCAAGCTTTCCCTCCAGAGATCGATTTCGGAAGTCGAGGAACTCCACGGCGAACGGGGTATAGGCCTGCATCATCGGGAACGCGAATCTGCGGGTGTCGATACCGTCCAACGCCAGGCTCTATGGCTAAGGCGATTTCGTTACTCCTCCGGAGCGAGGGAGATTTGTCTATAAATGGGGAAGGGTGGGCTGTAGGTTGTTTGTTCCGGTCGCCGATCGAGGGTTGGTGCAATGACGATTGCGCAAGAGCAGCTGAGTAATGCTGATGTAGCGTTGTTCTTCGACAGCAACTACGTCAATTTGAGCGGCCCGGATTCCGAGGCCATTGGCGTTCAGCAGGCACTCTTGTTATTTGGGCATGTCGCCACGACCTTCGTCGGGACGAGCACGGAAGCATGGCGAAATGCGACAGCAGGTGCGGATGTGCTCGTCATTCCGGAGCTACAGATGGCGGCGTTGCCGCTGTCGGCCGGTGCGATGTTCTTTCTCAGGGAATTCGTCAGCGACGGCGGCACGCTGATCGTCCATGGCGCCAATACTGGCACGCATGACACGGATCTGCTCAACGCGCTGTTTGACCTCGCTCTGACAAAGGTCGACGCCAACACCACTTCGACGCCGACGACTGACGTCGCCGGGACAACATACGCGGCCGGCCCGCCATCATTGGCGGACAATGACGATGTGGTCGCGCTCGACAACCTCTCTCTCCCGGCTTTCGCCAGGAGCTTCTACAAGGACGCCCTGGGAGACGCGACGGTAGCCGGTTTTCAGTACGGCAAAGGACAAGTGATCTGGCTGGGTTGGGACTGGTACGATGCCCTTCCGCTAGGCAGTCAAGACGGCGGTTGGAATCCGACCCTCAACCGTTCGGTCTGTCTAAGCGACTTCAAGCCGAACGGGTTGGTGATTGTCGGCACCCAGAGCAAGGACAAGGTTACCGTCGATCAGGCGGTCAAGGGCCTTGATGCCAGCGATCGTGACGACGTGATCAGCTTGAAGAAGGGCAATGACAAGGCCTGGGCCGGGTCGGGGCACGACGTCATCAGCGGCGACAAGGGAGCCGACAAGCTCCAGGGTGACGCTGGTGACGACCTTATCAATGGCGGGAAGGACAACGACGTCCTGTGGGGTGGCCCCGGGGAAGACTATTTCCTCTTCGATCAGAAGCCCGGTAATTCCCATGCCGATAGGATCGGAGATTTCGTCAGTGGTGTCGATCTGATCCTGCTCAAGCAGAGCAAGTTTGGCGGCCTTACGCTCGGCGATATGAGCGCGCAACAGTTCTCCTCATTGATCACGTATTCGGACAATGGTTGGCTCAAGTATGACGGGGAGAAAGTCGCGAAGCTGGCGTCGGGCGACCTGAACATCGACAATTCTGACTTCCTCGTCGTGTCTTAGAGTTTTGTACTGGAGGCGGGGCTGAATAGGAGCCACTGCGCTCGCCACCCCAAGCAACAAATCGGGCACCAATCGGCCGAGCGCCTGAAACGGCCGGTGCTCGACATCCCGGCTCCGCCTCTTGCCCTTGTTGATGAACAGTTCTCGCCTCAGGCCACCTCCGGAGCGTCTTTGCGAGGAAGTGACGAGGCTCGCAACCCATGCGGCGGACGGTCCTATCGGACGGCGAAAATCGCCTCGATCTCGACCGAGATTCCTGCCGGCAGAGACCCCATGCCGACGGCCGACCGCGCATGACGCCCCGCCTCCCCGAAGACCTCGACAAGGAGATCCGAGCAGCCGTTGATGACGGCCGGATGATCGACGAAATCGGCCTCGGCGTTGACCATGCCGAAGACTTTGACGACCTCTACGACGCGATCCAGAGAGCCGAGCGCTTCCCTCGCGGCGGCGAGAAGCTGGAGACCGATGGTGCGCGCGCGGCGGTAACCCTCCTCGACGTCTATGTCGCGCCCCAGCTTGCCGATGAGCAGGGCGCCATGTTGATCCCGCGCCCCCTGTCCCGATAGATAGAGAAGGTTACCGACTTGCTTGTAGCGGAGAAAGGTTGCTGAGGGCGCTGTCAGCCGCGGCAGTTCGAGGCCCATCTCGAAAAGGCGCTTTTCGGGACTCATTGGCCGTCTCCTCCGCCTCGCCTCGCCAGCGGAATGGCGAGATCTTCCCAGAAATGTCAGGATGCCTCGGGGCTTTTGTAAGTAAATAGTTACATACGGACTCTCTGAACGTTTACAGCGTTGGGCAGCGGCCCTACGGTCTCTTGCAACCCGCACACACAGTCTCTGCCAAGGTTCCTTCATGAGAAAGAAAGTGACGCCCGCCCCGGTCAGGCGCAACGCGATCGTCACGCGCGACCGGGTACTCAAGGCGGCCATCGCCGAATTCTGCCGCTACGGCTTCGATGGCGCGAGAACCGGGCGGGTGGCGAAACGCGCCTCCGTCAACATCCGGATGATCTATCACTATTTCGGTAGCAAGGAGCGGCTCTATCTCGCGGCCCTCGAACATGTGTACCGCGAGGTTCGGACACGCGAAGCCGCGCTGAACCTGCGGGATCATGCCCCCGCGGAGGGGATGCGGGCGTTAGTGGATTTCACGTTCAAGCACCTTATCGAACACCCCGAATTCATCGAACTGATCCGCAACGAGAATCTCCTGCGGGGGAAGCATCTCAAGAAGTCGCGCTCCGTGCCAGAGACAGCCATGCCGCTGGTGAGCGCACTCCGCGACCTCCTGACCAGGGGCGTCCGCCAGGGCGTCTTCAGAAGGAATGTTGATCCTGTCCAACTCTATGTCTCGATCCTCTCCCTGTGCTTCATTCACCTTTCCAATCGCTACACCCTGTCGATCATGTTCAGCATGGACCTTTCCGACGAACAATGGCTGGCCGAGCGTCTCAAGCATGTGCAGGCGATCGTTTCGAGCTTCCTCGCGTCCGACGCTTCCCGTTTTCCTGCCAAGTCGATCAATGGCGGGACGAAGCGCGCCGTCAAGGAGTGACGCTGGCCACTAGACTTGTGGCAAGTTCGATGAGCGTCAGGTCCGAGCCTCGGGGCCCGATGATGGAGTAGCCGATCGGCAGGCCGTCGACCTCGGCAACCGGGAGGCTGAGTTGCGGCAGGCCGGCGAGTCCGGCGATGCAGAGCAGCGCCGCGGCCTGGTTCCGGTACGTGATTTCGATGTCGGCGACGGGGGAGTTCCGGAGCGGCGCGACGCGGGGCGATGTGGGAAGGCAAAGAATCGCATCGTCCCCGATCAGTTCTTCGATCTGCGCCACGATGCGGTACCGAACTTTATCGGCCTCGCTTCGCTGACCTCTGGAGATACGCGATGCCAGCTCGAACCGCTCCTTCACGCCCGGCCCGAAGGACGGGTGGTGACGCATGATCCACGCGCCGTGGTTCTCCCAAATCTCGGCGGCCTGGATGGTCTGGAAAACCTGCCTCCAGTTCTGCAGCCCTTC
>DASSPO010000002.1:0-2040 GCA_035699585.1 Bauldia sp. | reverse complement strand
GATCACCAGGCCGGCCGGGAAGGATGCCAGCATGAAGGTAAAGACCACGGGCATCCAGGTGAACAGCATTGCCTGGGTCGGGTCCGGAGGCGTCGGGTTCATGCGCATCTGCACGAACATCGTCACGCCCATGATCAGCGGCCAGATGCCGATCATCAGGAAGAGCGGCGGATCCCAGGGGATGAGGCCGAAGAGGTTGAAGAGGCTCGTCGGATCGGGCGCGGAGAGGTCCTGGATCCAGCCGAAGAACGGCGCGTGGCGCATCTCGATGGTGACGAAGAGCACCTTGTAGAGCGCGAAGAAGACCGGGATCTGGATCGCGATCGGCCAGCAGCCGGCAAGCGGGTTGATCTTCTCCTTCTTGTAGAGCTCCATCAAGGCCTGCTGCTGCTTGACCTTGTCGTCCTTATACTGCTCGCGGATGGCGAGCATCTGCGGTTGCACCTTCTTCATCGCGCTCATCGACTTGTAGGACTTGTTGGCGAGCGGGAAGAAGATCGCCTTGACGATGACGGTGACGAGCAGGATGGCGACGCCGAAATTGCCGAAGACCCGGAACAGCCAGTCGATGAGGAAGAACATCGGCTTGGTGATGAAATAGAACCAGCCCCAGTCGATGAGCAGCTCGAAGCTCTCGATGTTGTATTTCTCCTGGTAGCCGTCGACGATCGCCACCTGCTTCGCGCCGGCGAAGAGCTGGCTCGTCGCCTCGACCGAGCCGCCGGCGGGAACCGTCTGCGGCGTGCCGCGAAAGTCGGCCTGGTACCTCAGCGACGGCTCGGCGGTACGCACGAAGCGCCCGGTGAACTCGGCGTCGCGTGGCGGGACCATCGCCGCCGCCCAGTACTTGTCGGTAATGCCGAGCCAACCGCGGGTGACCGGCGGCATGGTAATCGGAGCTTCCTCGAGGTCGCCGTAGTCGACCTCCTCGAGGCCCTCATCGCCGAAGACGCCGATCAGGCCCTCATGCAGGATGAACCAGCCCTGGTCGACGGGCTCGCCAAGGCGCGTAACGCGGCCGTAGGGCGCGAGGTCGACCGCCGCCCCGCTCTTGTTCTCGACCTTGTCGGTGATCGTGAACATGAAATTCTCGTCGACCGCGATCTGGCGCAGGAAGACCAGCCCGGCGCCGTTGTCCCAGGTAAGCGTGACCGGGGAGCCGACCGTGAGTTCCGCACCCGCCGGCGCCGTCCAGACCGTGTCCGGTCCCGGGGCGGCGATGTCAGTGGTCTCGCCGACCCAGCCGAACTCGGCGAAGTAGCCGTTCGGGCCGCCCACCGGCGAAAGAAGGATGATCGTCGGGCTGTCGGGGTCGACGGTCTCGTGGAAGTCGTTGAGGCGCAGGTCGTCGATGCGGCCGCCGACGAGGTTGATCGAGCCGGTGACCCGAGGTGTGGAAATCTTGACCCTGGGAGAGAGGGCAAGCGCGGCATCGCGCGTGAGCCCCGTCGCCTCGGGACCGCCGGGCGGTTGGGTGACGCCGCCATCGACGGTCGCCGGTGGCTGGGACGGGTCGGTAGGGGTGGCGGTGCCGCCTGGCGTGACGGGGGCTTCAGCGACCGGCGGCGGAGGCGGCTCGAGGGCGAAGAAGTACTGCCAGCCGATCAGAATCGCGAGCGACAGCGCGATCGCGAGGATGAAATTCTTGTTGTCCATCATGTGGTGGACCTGTCTCCGGCATCCCTGTTGTGCCGCCCGAGCGCACTCAACCCGGACCTTAGATCGTCAATGAGTCGATCGAATGGAAGGGTCAAAGCCGCGCGGCGTCCAATCAAGACGTAGTCTACCCCAGGCGAGGCGACCTCGGTCGCCGAAAGCCGCACCGCCTCGCGGAGGCGGCGCCTGATGCGGTTGCGTATTACGGCGTTCCCCGTCTTCTTCGTCACCGTGAAGCCGAAACGCGGCTTTCGCGCCGCCTCTCCCGAAGACAGCGCCTGCAGAACGAACCCAGGCCGGGTGATCTTCCGGCCGCGCGCAACCGCGCGAAAGTCGCTGCGGCGCCTCAGCCTCTCCGGCGGCGCCAGCGCCTTCCGCTGCCCG
>DASSPO010000001.1:0-4684 GCA_035699585.1 Bauldia sp. | reverse complement strand
CGCTGATGGCGGTACCCCGCGCCAACGCGATCTGGTCGAGCGATGGGATCCTCACTTTCAGCCATGCCGACGTTGCTGTCGCCGTCGCGGTTCCAGACGGGTTGCTGACGCCGGTGATCCACGCCGTCGAGACCAAGCCGGTTTCCGCCGTGTCGAGCGAGATGAAGTTGCTCGCCGCCCGCGCGCGCGAGGGCACGCTGTCCCCGGACGAGTACAAGGGCGGGACAACCACGCTGTCCAATCTCGGCATGCACGGGGTCACCGAGTTCGCGGCGATCGTCAATCCGCCGCAGGCGACGATTCTCGCAATCGGCGCTGCGGAACGGGTTGCAGTGGAAACCGCAGCGGGTGGGATCGCCTTCGCCGGCCGCATCACGGCGACCTTGTCCTGCGACCACCGCGTGGTCGACGGTGTCCTCGGCGCCGCGCTGCTCGCTGCCTTCAAGGCCAATGTCGAGAACCCGCTGCGCCTACTGCTCTAGTTGCGAAACGATTTTTGCTACGCCAGAGCGGCGGTCGTCGTCAGTCGCCTGAAGCGTGGTAATTTTCAGCTTGCCACGGCATTCGTGATGGCCTTAAATCGTTTTCAAATAATGACGTGATTGGATCGTGGAAGGTAGCGATTGACCGTACGACCCGCGATCCGTTGGGGAGGGAAGACATGAATCGCAAGCGCAATTTGATGGGTGCCCTGGCGGTGATGTCCGTCATGGGAGCAGGGACGGCATTTGCACAGCAGCCGACGCTCGAGCTGATGCACTTCTGGACGTCCGGCGGCGAGTCCAACGCCATGCAGGTGATCAAGGACGCCGTCCAGGCAGCTGGCATTGCATGGCAGGACGCCGCTGTTGCCGGCGGCGCGGGGATGAACGCCTATCAGGTACTTCAGGCGCGCATCGCGGCAGGCAATCCGCCCGCCGGCATGCAAATGCACAGCGCGCAGATTCGTCAGTTCGCACAGGAGGGACTGCTCATCGACCTTGACGCGGTTGCCTCGGCGCAGGGCTGGGACAAGGAAGGCGTCCTCGACCCGCAGCTCAAGGCTTATGCCTACACCGACGGCCATTGGGTCGGCGCCCCCTTCAATACCCACCGCCACAACTGGCTCTGGATCAACAAGGCGTTGCTCGACAAGTACGGCGGCACCCCGCCCGCGACGTGGGAGGATTTCTTCGCCATGGCCGACAAGATGAAGGCCGACGGCGTCATCCCGATCGCCCATGGCGGACAGGCCTGGCAGGAGCTTTTCCTGTGGGAAGCGGTAGCCAACGGCGTCGGCGGACCGGCCTTCCACAAGGCAGCGATCGAGGAGCTCGATCCGGAAGCGCTGTCGGGCGACACCATGAAGCAGGTGTTCGACACCTACCGCAAGGTCCTCTCCTATGTCGATCCCGGCTATCCCAACCGGGACTGGAACCTCTCAATCGCCATGGTGATGGATGGTCAGGCGGCAATGGCGCTGGCCGGCGACTGGGCGCTCGGCGAGTTCAACGTTGCGGGCAAGCAGGCCAATGTCGACTATGTCTGCGCCAACGGCCCCGGCACCGACGGGCAGTTCGTTTGGCTCGCCGACTACTGGGGATTCTTCAAGGGCCTTGACGAGCAGGGTGTCAAAGCTCAGCAGAAGCTCGCCGAGATCACCATGGACCCGGCAATCCAGGAAGAATTCAACATCCGCAAGGGCTCGATTCCCGCGCGGCTCGATGTGAAGCCCGACAAGTTCGGCTTCTGCGGTCAGAAGGGCATCGCCGACCGTGCGGCAGCCGTGGCGGCCGGCACCATGGTCCCGTCGCTTTCGCAGAATTCGGCCCAGACCACTGACGTCCGCGGTGTCTTCGAGGACGCGGTCAACGAGTTCGCCAACACGCCGGACATGACCGCGGACGAGGCCATCGCGAAGATCAACCAGGGTCTTGCCGAACTCTGATCCACTTCGCCCCGCGGGCGGCGGGCAATAGCCCGCCCGCCCGTGTTTTTTCCGCCAACCAGATTGCGCCCCGGCCCGCGCGGCGTTTCAATCCGGACCAATGACGGCAGCCGAGATCACTAGCGCGAACGATGCGGGCGGCCCGAGGCATGGCGGGCGGCTCCGCCGCCGACTGGCGCAGCGGGTCAATATCGCCTTCGTAGTCCCCACCGTCGTTATCGTCGTCGTCTTCGTCTATGGCTTCGTGTCGTGGTCGGCGGTCCTGTCCTTCACGGACTCGAAGACCTTTCCAAGCTTCAACTTCGTCGGTTTCCAGCAATACCAATCGCTTTGGTCGAATAGCCGCTGGCACGCAAGTGTCGAGAACCTGGCAATCTTCACCATCGGCTTCGTCGGCCTGTCGACGCTGGTCGGCCTCCTGCTTGCGATCCTGCTCGATCAGAGGATCAAGGCGGAGGGACTCTTCCGCACCATCTACCTTTACCCGTTGGCCATCTCTTTCATCGTCACCGGCACGGCTTGGAAGTGGGCCCTGAACCCGGGCCTCGGCCTTGAGAAGCTGATGCACGATTGGGGCTTCGAGTCCTTCAACTTCGACTGGATCGCCAATCCCAACCGGGCAATCTACACGCTGATCATCGCTGCGGTCTGGCAGGGCTCCGGTTTCGCGATGGCGGTATTCCTTGCCGCGCTCCGCGGAGTCGACGCCGAGATCGTCAAGGCCGCGAAGATCGACGGCGCAGGGCCGTTCCGCACCTATTGGAGCGTGGTGATGCCACTCCTCCGTCCGGCCTTCCTCACCGTCCTCATCATCATGGTCGCGCTCGCGATCCGTACCTTCGACCTGATGGTAGCGATGACCGGCGGCGGCCCCGGCTTCGCCACCGACCTGCCAACCAACTTCATGTACCAGTTCGCCTTCGGCCGGCAGCGGCTCGGCCTGGCTGCGGCGAGCGCAATCATGATCTTCGTCACAGTCCTCGCGCTGATGATTCCCTTCATCGCCTCGGAGCTCCGCCGTGAGTCGCGCGATCAGCGTTGAAGGGGCGATCGCCCTGCCCACCGTCAAGACGGCGCGGCGGAAGCGCGTGATCGGACGGATCGCCGTCTATGCGGCGCTCGTCGTCTTCGCGCTTGCCTATCTGTTTCCGCTCGCCGTGATGCTCCTCACTTCGGTGAAGCCACTTCGCGAGATTCAGGCCGGCAATATTCTCGCGCTTCCCGTCGAGCCGACGATCGCGCCGTGGACGGCGGCGTGGTCCACCGCCTGCGTAGGCGTCGAATGTGTCGGCATCCGCGGCTTCTACGCCAATACTTTCATCATCGTCATTCCGGCAGTGGTCATTGCGACACTGATCGGCGCGCTCAATGGTTTCGCCCTCACCAAGTTCCGCTTTCCCGGCCACCGTCTCATCTTCGGCCTAATCCTGTTCGGTACCTTCACCCCGTATCAGGCGATCCTCATCCCAATGGCCGCGACGCTCGGCAAGCTCGGCCTGTCGGGCAGTCTCGTGGGGTTGATCCTGGTTCACACCATCTATGGGCTACCCTTCACCACCGTGTTCGCTCGCGGCTTCTACATCGGCGTGCCGCAGGAATTGGTGAAGGCCGCCGAGGTCGACGGCGCCGGCTTCTTCCGCACCTTCTGGAGCGTGATGCTGCCGATCTCGGCGCCGATCCTGATCGTCTCGGTGATTTGGATGTTCACCAATATCTGGAACGACTTCCTGTTCGGCTCCGCCTACGCCTTTGGCAGCAACGCCCCGATCATGGTCGCACTCAACAACGTGGTGAACACCTCGACCGGCGAGAAGCCCTACAACGTCCACATGGCCTCGGCGATGCTTGCCGCCATCCCGACGTTGATCCTCTACATCGTTGCCGGCAAGTATTTCATCCGCGGCCTGATGTCGGGCTCGGTGAAAGGTTAGGCCGCGCGCATGGCTTCGCTGGAAGTCCGGAACGTCTCCAAGAAGTTCGGCAGCCTCGCCGCGCTGTCGGACGTGAGCTTGAGCGCCAATGACGGCGAGTTCCTCGTGTTGCTCGGTCCTTCGGGCTGCGGGAAGTCGACGCTGCTCAATATGATCGCCGGGCTCGAACCGGTCACCGCCGGCGACATCCTGATCGATGGCCGGGTGGTCAACGACTTCGCGCCGAAGGACCGGGACATCGCCATGGTCTTTCAGTCCTACGCCCTATACCCCTCGATGAACGTCTATCAGAACATGAGCTTCGGCATGAAGGTGCGCGGCGTGCCGAAGTCGGTGCGCGACGTCGAGGTGCGGCGGGTGGCGACGCTTCTGCAGCTCGACGCGCTTCTCGACCGCCGGCCCTATCAACTGTCCGGCGGCCAACGGCAGCGCGTCGCGATGGGCCGCGCTCTGGTGCGCAATCCCAAGGTCTTCCTGTTCGACGAGCCGCTCTCCAATCTAGACGCCAAGCTTCGCGTCGAGATGCGGACCGAGCTCAAGAAGCTCCACCAGAATCTTGGTGTCACCATCGTCTACGTAACACATGACCAGATCGAAGCGATGACCCTCGCCACTAAGGTCGTGGTGATGCGGAACGGCGCGATCCACCAGGTTGCGGCACCGCAGGAGATCTACGACCACCCGGCCGTCGATCAGGATGTCGCCGGCGGTGACCGGTTCGAGCCCGGCGATCATGTTGAGCAGCGTCGACTTCCCGCAGCCCGAAGGACCGAGCAACACGAGGAACTCGCCGTCATTGGCGCTCAAGCTCACGTCCGACAGCGCG